>JAISFS010000062.1 GCA_031263485.1 Deltaproteobacteria bacterium
TTTCATTTTCCGGGAGCCACAGCGATGTCAGCCAGCCCCTACGATGCCCAGACCCGGACCTCCGACTCCGCCGTCATGGGGGTCATTGCGGGCTCGCTCGTCATACATTTCCTGATTTACTGGGCCATGGTGCTCGCCCCGGACTTCTTCGGGCGGCCCCAGGAGCTCCCCTTCGACGCCATCACGGTCCAGCTGGTGGGGTCCGTGGAGCCTCCCGCCCCGGCGGCGCCCGCCGCCCCGGTGAACCCGGATCTCCAGGTCCCGGACGTGGTGAAGCTCCCGACCGCCCCGCCGGTCATTCCCCAGCCCACCCCCCTGGAGGATCTGGTCATACCCCAGACCCCCCCGGAAGTGATACCCATCGGGCGCACCCCGGTCGAGCCGCCTCCGCCGGTCCAGAAGGCCAAGGATCCGCCTCCCAAGGTCAAGCCCCCCGAGAAGCCGCCGGAGCCCCAGCCGAAACCCAAGCCGAAGCCCAGGGCCCCGTCTGACCAGCAGCGCCTGAACGAATCCATCCGCGAGCTGGAGCGCAAGAAGGCCCTGAGGGAGGAGGAGCAGGCGCTGAACCAGAGCATCGCGAACATCGCGGCGGAGCGCGGGCGCGGCAACGGGCTCTCCAGCGAGCCTGCGGCCCCCAACAACCAGGGCCAGCGCATCGATCCGGAAAAGCAGCGCTACTACCTCCAGCTGATGGAGATCGTGCGCTCCAACTGGATGCCGCCGGCCTCCGCCGTGAGCGCCTCGAACATCTCCACCACCTTCGTCATAGCGATCGACCCTTCCGGCAGGATCACCGGCAAGAATCTCCGGGTCTCCTCCGGGAACACCGATTACGACTCTTCGGTGGAGATGGCCATCAACCGCTCTCGCTTCCCCCCGCTACCTCCCGCATTCGGGGGCAAGCCCGACAACCCGGCGCTGAAGTTCAACCTCTCCTACCTCAGGGCGGGCTGAGGCCCCCGCCCCAGACGGCCTTGTGACCGTTGCCGGAAAGGTGCCCCGGAGCTTGGGACCCGTGCCTGCGACGCGGCTCGTCCCTGGTTCCGATGCCCAAGGTGGCTGGCGGTCAAACGCGTCCGGGACTCCAGCCTTCGCCTGCGGACGGCTCCGCATGTCCTGGCATCGTCCGGGAAACCCTCATCATCATGACCGGCCCCCCGGTCGCGGTCGGATTCCGCCGTGATCGGGGGGCTTTTTCTTGGGGCGCTTCCGGCCTGCCGTTTAGCGGCTTTCGGACGCTTGAGTTCAGATGGCCCTGAAGGGCCCGCAGGCGTTGCCGACCTGAGGAGCTGTCTGCCACAGCGAACCGAGACCGGATTGCCCTTACGCACTTGTAGCCAAAGGTCTGAGGGGATTGTGACCGCGTGCGTTAGTAGCCCGAGGGCCAGGGGCCGTGTCCTTCAGTCCCAAAGCCTGCCGCGACTGCGGACGGTAGAGACTGGCCGGGGAACCTTTTCTGCCTGACCGGCTGAAGCCGTGACAGGCTGATGCCGTGATCTGCTGACGGCTTGACTGGACTGACCTGCCTTCCTGCCCAACTGCCTGACCGCTCCGATCGGCTGACTGCATGACTGGCCCGATGGCCAGGACCGGCCCCGACCGGCTAAACGGAATGATCGGTTTTACCGGCATGACGACAGGTCTTTTGCGCCGAAAGGAGACGGCCGATGTATCTGGGCGTGGACGTGGGCGGCACCCACACGGACGCGGTGCTTCTGGACGGGGACTTCAGGCTGAGATCCACAGCCAAGGTGCCCACGGGGACGGATCTCATAGCCACCCTGAAGGAGGCGCTCGCAAAGTCGCTGGAGGGCACCGACTCGCGTTACGTGAAGAGGCTCACGGTCTCGACCACCCTGGGGCTCAACAGCCTGCTCACCGGCGTCGCGGACCCCGTGGGGCTCGTGGTCACGGGCGGGCCCGGACTGGCGCCGGACCCGTCACTCCTGGGCGTGTGCGGGACGCGGACGCTTTCGGCCGCGCAGGATCACCGGGGCGCGGAGGTCGCCCCCTGGCTCCCGGGCGAGGCAGCGGCGGCTGCCAGGTCCCTGGCGGCGGAAGGCGCGAAGGCGCTCGTGTGCGGTTCCAAATTCGGGCCCAAGAACCCAGAACTGGAGGAACGCATGAAGGCCGAGGCCGCCGGGGCCTTCAAGGGCCCACTGGTGGCCGCCTCCTCCCTGTTCGGCGGGCTCAACCTGCCCCGCCGCCTCGCCTCGGCGGTCCTGAACGCCGCGGTGACACGGCTCTACGACGGTTTTCTGAGGGATCTGGAAGGCGCGGCCCGGGAACTCGGGCTGGGGGCCAGGATCCTCATCCTGAAATCGGACGGCGGGGTCATGACCGCGGACGAGGCCCGGCGCGTCCCCGCCGCGGCGCTGGCCGCAGGTCCCGCCGCCTCGCTCCTGGGGCTCTGGTCGCTGGACCGGGAGGGGACGGATGACCTGCTCATGGCTGACGTGGGCGGGACCAGCACCGATCTTGCCGTGCTTTCCGGCGGGAAGCCGCTTCTGACCCCCCAGGGGCTCCGCATCGCGGGCCGCGACACCCTGGTGCGCGGTCTCCTCACCTGGTCAGTGGCGCTGGGCGGGGACACGGATCTCGACTGGGGGCCCGAGGGTTTCGCGCCCGCGGCCCGCCGCCGGGGCCCGGCGCTGGCGCTGGATCCCGAGGGGGCCGCCGTCGGCAGGCCGCCCACGCTCACGGACGCCCTGAACGTCCTGGGCCGTTGCGAGGTGGGGGATCCCGAAATCTCCCGGGCGGCCTTCCGGAAGCTGGGCCGCGATCCCGAGGCCCTGGCTGCCCAGGCGGCGGGCGCCGTGCTGGATCGCCTGAAGGAGGCGGCCAGGGAATTCCTGGATCGCGTGAACCGCCAACCCTGCTACACGATAAGCGAGTTCCTGGTGGACTGGCGGCTTGAGCCTTCCCGCGCTGTCCTCCTGGGCGGGCCGGCCCTGGCCCTGGCCCCGCTCGCCGCAGGCCACCTGGGGATGCCGGTCGAGGCCCCGCCTGAGGCCTCCTGCGCCAACGCCCTGGGCGCGGCGCTGGCAAAACCTACCCTGGAGGCGGAACTCTACGCGGACACGGCCCTGGAGACCCTCTCCATCCCCACCCTGAACATCAGGCGCCGCATAGGCGGGAACTACACCCTTGAGGACGCCAAGCGCGAACTCCTGGACGCCCTGGGCGGGTCGGACGGGTCCGTGCAGCTCACCATGGCCGAGAGCTTCAACCAGATGGGAGGGCGCGGGCGTTCCGGCAGGGTCATCCGCGTGAAGGCCCAGGAAGCGCCCGGGCTTATGGGCTAAGGTCATCGGACACGGGTCCGCGGCAAGGCGCTGTGTCTCCGTGCGCCGGGCTCCGGGCTCCGGGGCTCACGCCCCATCCGGCGGGAGACCGTCAGCCGATGCGGGAAGGCGATGATTGTCATGCCAGAACTGCTCGGGGGCTCGGGTGCCCTCCTACGGATAAGCACGGGCGGAATCCGCCTCCGGGCAATCATGCTCCGCAGTTTCGGCCACCGACCACAGCTGTCCAAGATAGTCCGGAATGGGGGGGCCGATCCCCGGAACCCATAGAAAACACTACCCCCTCATCGCCCATAATCGGCGATCCCGCCCCCCCCCGGGCCGGCCCGAAAAACATGTCGCATAAAGCGGGGGGGCTGTCCAAGATATCCACCGGCCGGACAGGTGTTCCGGCCTGGCGACACTTGCCATTTGTCTATGCTACATAAGGGTTTCAGGGGCTCATTGTCTTCCCGTCTACTGCGGTTCCTTGCCGCATCTGCCTGATCCGCTGTCCGGCCGCGCGCCCCGGTCATGCCGCCGCCGTCGGCCCCGCGCCGCAAATGGTTGGCGCCACCGCAGGGCTCATTCCAGCTGGCGTTGGCGCCAATCAAACAACGAGTTGGTGAACGGCCCCTCCGGTGGCGGAGGCGGCTGTCCGCCGTCCAGGTGCTTCAGAAGG
>JAISFS010000194.1 GCA_031263485.1 Deltaproteobacteria bacterium
GTACTCGGAGTTGTCCGCCATGGGTCTTGGCCTGGTCACGGTGTAGACGATCTCCGCCTGGATGTGGTCAACCCAGGGAACGAGCCTGACCTGGTTGATTCTCTCCGGATCTATGGAAGCGGGAATCCTGATGCCGGTCCCGGATAGGCCGACGAATCCCTTCTCCCTGAACGATATGGCCTGGCGGGTGTAGATCACGGCCTGCCTCCCCTTCCGCCTGTGCAGGTATCCGGGGATTCTCGGTCTCGGGTCGGGCGGGGGCTCCATGTCGTTCAAGGCGAAAAAGGACCGGAAGTTGCGGTCGACCAGCATCATGGTCTGCCGGGCGACCTTGGCGGGGAGGGCCCTGTAGTCCGGCTGGTTCTCGTCCTGGAATTGCTTCCGCAGTACGCGGTAGCCCTTGCGGCGACGGTCGAAATATGACCGCCGCGATCCGTACAGGGTGGCGTTGTACAGGTTCTTGGAAAGGAAGCAGAGACGATCCATCGCGGAGTGGCAATCGTGGCCCCGACCGAACTGATGGATCTGAACCAGCCGCATTTTGCCGTCGCAGACAGTCGCCGGGGCGGACGGCCCGGACATGTCAATGCCCGTCGCGGGCTGACAGTAATTGCCGTAGAGACAACTGGACTTCAAGGGCCGAGAAATGGAAAGTAACAGACGCAGAGGGCTCCAGTCGCCACTGAAAGCGTTCAGGGGACCTCCTGACACGCTCCTTCCGCCGACCGCCGAACTGGAGGGTATGCATGGACATGGGTTCGGGAATTCGGGCACCGTCCGGTAACGCGGTCCTCTCGCCATGGCGGCGTCGGCCGTATCGGCATCGGTATGAAAACTTGGTCCGGATTTCCCGCGGGATCCGGTCCTTCCCCGATCCGGGTCAGACGGAACCCGTCACGAGGTTCCCCCAGCCCTTAACCTTGGAACCTAATATTAAATCACAATGAATGTCAACAGCCTTGAAGTCCGGAAGTCCGGGGACAGGGCCCCTTCACCCGTTCTCCGGGGAGGGCCGGGAGAAGACTTTCGCGGAGCCATTCCCCGCGCCGAATTTAATTCTTGATCTAAACGGACAAGTCGGCTCAAAAATTGCGACAGGTTTTCTTGTGTAAATTTCAGGAAGCAATCGATGACGGTGAAAGCGGGCTCCATGCGGCACGCATTCTCCAGGCAGGAGCGGAAGCGGCATCAATCGAGCCCGACAGCTTTGCAGTCAGGGATACTCTCGCTTATGAACCCGTCTTTGGGGGAAGCAACTTGCGTCGCGTGCCGCCCCGTGCATCACCACCCTGTCCGGGAAAAGCCAGACGGCATTCCCTCATGCGGCCGTTCCGCCGGTGTGACGTCAATGGCGGATGCCCTGTGCCGCCCCGAATTGATGTTGAAAACATGGTGGATTGACTTGTCGGAGAGTACTGAGAGTTCCATGAGGTATCTGAAAAAAGTATGAATTGGACTTCACGGAGACAATGCGCCTTTCCATTCAATGGATGCCCCTAACGCATCTGTATTGACCGCAGAGACGACATTTCGCCCAATCCGACATGAAGTCCGGCCTGATTGATAGGCATGTGCTTTGCCCTTCTCTTCAGGCTCGGAGGGGCTTTTTTCACAGACCTCCTTCATGTGTCCTCACTTTTGAATAAACTGAGATAAACGACTATATTTGACTATACACGATTATAAATTTAAAGTCAGTTATGATACTTTTTCTAGAATTCAGGATTACGTGGAAGCTGGAGGATTTTAGCGGATCGGCCTGATGCGTGAAACTTCGGCGAGTCACAAGAGCGCCCCCGCCCGGGCGGCCGTGAGGGGCGCCGGGGCGGGGGTGGGAATTTCTCGCTCCCGAGGGCGGCATGAGCCGGAAGGGACTCAGGCGGGAGGGTTCAGGAGCCTCTCGTAGACGCCGCGGGCGGCCTCCACGGCCTCGGGTGAATTCTCGTAGACGGCCACGCCCTTGCGGTCGGCCTCGATGATGGACTCGGCGAAGGGGATAAAGCCCAGGACCTCCAGGCCGTCCACGTTCCCGGCGATGAACTCCTCGTCCGAGGGACCCCTCGTCTTGTTGCCGACCACGCAGATGCGGCGGATGCGGAGGTCACCCCCGAGCTTCTTTATGACCCTGGCGGTCTCCAAAGATCTCTGTCCCGGCTCGCAGACGACGATGAGCGCGTCCACACCGGTGGAGACCGCGCGGCCCAGGTGCTCCAGGCCCGCCTCCATGTCCAATATGACCACCTCGTCCCGGGCGAGCACGAGGTTCATTACGATGCTCTTGAGCATCACGGACTCGGGGCAGATGCAGCCGCCCCCGCCCTTCTTCACGCCGCCCAGGGTCATGAACCTGATGCCGTTCACCTCCTTGGCCAGGGTGTCTGGCAGATCGTCCACCTTGGGGTTGAAGCTGAAGAAGGTCCCGTAGGAGCCGGGCTCCGAGCCGGTACGCTCGGCCACCAGCTCTTTCATCTCCGAGATGGGGACCAGCCCCTTCAGGTCCTGGAAGCCCAGGGCCCCGGCGAGGTTGGCGTCGGGATCCGCGTCGATGGCCAGGACCTTGTTGCCGTGTTCCTTAAATATGTAAGCCAGGGCAGAGGAGAGGGTGGTCTTGCCCACGCCGCCCTTGCCGGATATGGCGAGTTTCAAGGTTGGGTTCCTTTCTCCGGAGCGGAGCGGGGATTCGTGCCCCGTCGCTTCCATGTATCCATGTAGAAGTTAAGGACTCCGGGGCACCGGGTCAAGGGCGTGTGGCGGGGCGGGCGTGGGAAGTCACGTCGGAGGGGCGGCGAAGGCAGACGGCAGGGATGGGCCGAGTTCGGGAAGTCGCGCCGGAGCAGCGGCGAAGGCAGACGGCGGGGGCGGGCCGAGGGCGGGAAGTCGCGCCGGAGCCCCGGCGAGGGCAGACGGCAAGGGCGGGCCGGGCCGGACAGGGCGCTGGAGCGTGCCGCGGCGCAAACGGTGCCTTGGCAGCGGCGTGCGGCTAGGTCATGGCTGGCGATCAGGCCAAGGCGCGTACGTGACGGCATGGCGAGCGGCCAGACCGCGGAGGCAATCCCTACGCCGGGCGCATGCCATGAGGCGCCCAAAAGGGATTGTCCGAAAGCGCACTTGCGGGATTGTCCGGAGGCGTCCCTGAGCGCGCAGGGGGCTCGCTTGGACCGGCGGCGGCGGTCAAGCCCTGGAAAGTGACGGCGCATGCCGGGCTCCGCCCTTCAAGGTCAATCCTTGAGGCCCTTGGCGACCCCCATCAGGCGGTAGACGAGCCCCGACCCCAGCCAGGAGATATCCTCGGGGCTCAGGTAGCTCCCGATGGATCGGTCGAAGAGGACCTGGCCCGCAGCCTCGAACTCCTCGTCGGCAAGGTGGATCATGATCAGGATTTCCACGTGCGGGAAGACCCTGAAAAGCGCCGCCTCGTCCCCGTAGCCCTTCCGGATCTCGCCTCCGGAGAGCTCCGCGGCCTTGGTGAGGATCCCGGGGCGGGACCCGAACACCTGGGCGAGCGGGATCTCCGCCCGCCTTTTGAAGGCGTCGAAGTAGAAGGCCCCCCCGGGGATCTCCCTGTAGGCCGCGAGCTCGCCGGTCAGGGCCACGTTCTTCGCGCCCTGCAGGTAGTGGTAGACCAGTACCTGATCGGTCAGGGGGAGCTCGTCCGCGTCCCTGGGAGGCGCCCACCCGGCCTCCCAGCCGGGGATCTTCACCCGGACCTTGTGGAAGATGTACTGGAGATCCATGTAATTGAGGTACATTTCGGCGCCGGCGGCCCGGGCCACGTCCGCGGGCTCCCTGTCCGAGAGGTCCTTGACGGCGAGGGCTATGGCGTTCTTGTAGTCATCGATGCGCATTTTGTTTCCCGTAAGCGCTTGCCCGCGCCCGGACGGGGCGCGGCGGCAAAGGCCCCGGCAAGGGGCGGATTTGAGGCGTGGGGCCGATTCTAGCACAGCCGAAGGCGCACTGGAATCGGGGCCGGTCCGGCGGGCCGGACGCGAGGCGGGCGCAGGCGCTTCGGGAGGCGGGCAAATTGCGCCTGGGCTGAAAATTTGGTACATTTCGGCTCATCCGGCGGCCCGGCTCCGTCCGCAACATGGACGGCCTTGCGGCCAGGAAGCTAAGGAGTAACGATGCCCGCAAACGGCGGCGTTCGCGCGCCCGCAGACTGCCACGGTTTCATGCCCGGACTCGCCCGGACGTCCCCAAAGTCGCGCCCGGCGTCTACGGCGGCGGCGCTTGCGGCCCTGGCCGCCGCGCTCCTCATGACGCTTTTCGCGGGCAGGGCCTCCGCCGACCAGGCCCTCTTCTGGAGGGCGGTCTCGCCCGCCGGGCAGGAGCTTTACATGCTGGGCTCCCTCCACATGGCCCGGACCTCCTTCTATCCCCTGAAGGACATCCTCTACGAGGCCTTCGACCGCTCCGGCACCCTTGTCCTGGAGCTCGACCCGGATTCCACCGAGCTCGGGGCGACCTTGAACATAATTTCCGAGAAGGGCTTCTATGCCCAGCCCGACACGCTCTTCGCGCACCTGGACCCGGACTCGCTGGAGATGCTCTCCCCGTATGCCGAAAGGCTCCCCGGAGGGGACGAGACCAGCATGAAGCCCTGGCTCGCCGCGGTGACGGTGAGCGTGTCGATCCTGGAGGAGCTGGGCTATCTGGTGAAGGAGGGCGTGGACCGGCACTTCCTGGCCAAAGCCAGGGAACGGGACATGACCTTCGTGGAGCTGGAGACCCCGGCGGAGCAGCTGAACGTCTTCGCGGACATGTCCGAGACGGAGTCGCTCATGTTCCTGCGCGCCACGCTCCTGGAGCTCAAGGACATCGAGGGCTTCATGGACGAGATGGTGGGGGCATGGACGGACGGCGACGCCGCCAGGTTCGAGGAGGCCTTTTTCTCCACCTATAAAGCCTGGCCTGAGCTCTCGCCGCTTCTGGACAAGGTGATCTTCGACCGCAACCAGACCATGTTCGAGAGGCTTGAGCCCGTCTTGGACAATCCGGGAAAGCCCGTCTTCGCGGTCCTGGGGAGCGGGCACCTGGTGGGCCCCCGGGGCATCCCGGCGCTTTTCGCCGCTGCGGGTTGGCAGGTGGAGAAATTCTAAAGTCCGGGAGTCATGTCGCGCAGCCATCATCCCGCTGCCGCAGGTCCAGATCCCGAGTCCGTAGGCCTTGAACCCGCTTTTCTTCCCGGTCCGGTTTTTCCGGCCAGGATCCGCCGATTTCCGGCCAGGATCCGCCGATTTCCGGCCAGGATCCGCCGATTTCCGGCCAGGATCCATCGGTTTCCTGCCAGGATCCGTAGATTTCCGGCAGGATCCATCGGTTTCCGGCCAGGATCCGCCGATTTCCTGCCAGGATCCGTAGATTTCCGGCAGGATCCATCGGTTTCCGGCCAGGATCCGCTTTCCTTCGTTCGGTTCCCCAATAGCGTCTCCGCATCGCTTCTTGCTCTCCGCATCGCTTCCTGACAATTTTACAGTCCGATGTGGCGGGGTTAATTTCTTTCGATTCGATCTCCCTTCGACATGCGGCAGAGCGGTTGCGGCTCCGGGCTTCCTCGGTTCCCTACGATCCTTTTTGCTCATGGCTTGCCGGTCATCCGGCCTTTCCGGCATTCCGGGACTCCGGCTAGCTGCTATTGGCAGGCCACCGGCATGAAAGCTTTGCCGGGGTCGATGGCCATTTCGGCCCGTCCCGGCCTTCTCGGGGTACCAACATGACTTCGGCCCGCCTTTTCATGCGCCTCGCCTGCGGCCTCGTAGCCGTAGCGCTCCTGGCACAGGCCGCGCCTCTGGACGCCGCCCCGGGGGCCTCCAGGCGCGCCCAGGAGGAGCTCCTCGGCAAGTTCGCGGCGCGGTACAAGGGGCTCACGGCTTTCAAGGCGGCATACAGGCGGTCCGCCTCCACCCCCGCGACCGACCCGATCTTCAAGAGCCAGGCCGTTCAGACCGCGGAAGGCGTCCTCTACTGGCAAAAGCCCCTGGGCCTGAGGCTCGTGCAGGAGAGTCCCGCCCGGGAGGAGCTGGTGACGGACGGGACCACCGCCTGGTGGTACCTGCCTTCCGAGAAGACCGTCCGCGTCTACGAGGAGATGGATTTGGCTGAGGGCTTCAGGCCGCTCACTGCCTTTTTCGACGGGGCGGACGAGCTTAAAAGGCATTTCGCCGTGACCCCGGCCCCGGCGGACCCCGCCCGGCCGGGGGATTCCGGCTTCGTGATGACGCCCAAGGACAAGGCGGCGGAGCCGGGCAACGCGATAACCGTCTGGTGCGGCCCCGACGCGATCCTGAAAGGTTTCCGGCTCACCTCGGGGACCGGGGAGAGGACCGACTTCTACCTGGAGTCCCCGGAGACGAACCCGTCACTGCCGCCTGACTTCTTCTCCTTCAAGGCGCCGAGGGGTACCAAGGTCGTCGTCGGTGACCCGGACGGCGGCGAGATGTAGGGCCCGGCGCCCGGCCGGAGGTCCGGACGGGGGACCGAGGGGGCCCGACGGGGCCGACGGTCACGGGCGGGAGCCCGGGTTCGCGCGGCCCATGGCCGGAAAGGGAGGCTGACATGGCTGAAGGGATGGCGCAGGCGGACGCAGCGGCGCTCAAGCGGAAGATCCGCGAGCTCGCCCGCGAGCGGGACGCCGTCATAATCTCTCATTACTATTGCGTCCCCGACGTGCATGACGTGGCTGACTTCGTGGGTGACAGCCTCGGGCTCTCCCAGGAGGCCCAGCGGAGTCCCCAGAAGGTGGTCGTTTTCTGCGGCGTGCATTTCATGGCCGAGACCGCGAGCATCCTGTGCCCGGACAAGACCGTGCTCCTTGCGAACCTTGACGCGGGCTGCCCCATGGCGGACATGATCACCCCCGAGGCGCTCGCGAAGCGCAAGGAGGAACTCCCCGGCGTGCCGGTGCTCACCTACGTGAACTCGTCGGCGGCCGTGAAGGCCCTTTCCGACATCTGCTGCACCTCCGCCAACGTGACGGCGGTGATGCGCTCGCTACCGGGCGAGCGGATCCTCATGACCCCGGACCGGAACCTTGCGCTCCGTACCCAGGCGCTGGTCCCGGACAAGGAGATACTCCTGTGGCCGGGCTTCTGCCCCACCCACCACCGCGTGAACCTGGCGGAGGTCAAGGCGCTCAAGGAGGAGCATCCCGACGCGCTGGTGCTCGCGCATCCGGAGTGCCAGCCCAAGATCCTGGCCGAGGCCGACGTGATTGGCTCGACCAGCGGCATCATCAAGGCCTGCCTCGAAAGCGACAGGAAGGAGTTCGTGATCCTCACCGAGGAGGGCGTCACCTACCCGCTGAAGAAGCAGCGCCCCGACAAGGTGTTCCTGGGCCCCGCGACCCCCATGATCTGTCCCAACATGAAGAAGAACAGCCTCGCGGACGTCCTGAAGGCCCTGGAGACCCTGACCCCGGTAATCAAGGTTCCCGAGGAGATCCGTGCGCCCGCCCTCCGCGCCGTGGAGCGCATGATGGCGGTGCCCAGGGACTGACGGACGCTGGCGGGCATCCCGGGCCGCCTAGGAGCCTGTTGCATAATTCACAATTGCATTGCCACGGCGCTATTAGTTGTGGACGGACTGCTTCTTGCCTGCCACATCCATCCTCGTACCCTTCCTCAAAACCCTTTATGCAACAGGCTCCTAGGCTGGCATCACGGGCAGTCTAGGCTGGCTCCGCGCGTCCCGGCTCCCTGCCCTTGCGTTTCAAGGCCCGCGCCCTTATAGGCGAAGGACGAGGGCCTATCATTCTGGATCTCGCGGGGAGGCGTCCCGGCGATGTCTTGGGCTTCGCTGGCGGGCGTGACCGTGATCTCGGCATCGGTTGCCGCTGGCTTCATGCACCGGGGCGTCCGGGATCGCGGCCTTGGCGACTGAAGGTATCGTAAATGGGCTCGGTCGCACATGTGCGTCTGAGCATCCGTGGGCCGCAAAAACAGAAGGCCCGCGCCTCCGGAAGGAAGCGCGGGCCTAAGCGATCGCGCGGGACGGCAGATCCGGTCAGAGGACGACGTCCGTGATGGAGGCCTCCTGCAGGGTCGTCATCTTGTTGAAGTGCTCGCAGGCGCACTGGCAGACGTACATCGCCACCGCGGCCCCGGAGCCCTCGCCCAGCCACATGCCCAGATCCAGGAGGGGCCGGAGCTTCAGGAAGTCCAGGAGCGCCCCGTGGGCCTTCTCCCGGGACTTGTGCCCGGCTATCATGTACTCGCGGATGCCCGGGCAGAGCTTCTCGGCCAGGGTGGCGGCCGCGGCGGCGATGAAGCCGTCCACGACGATGCCGGCCTTGCGGATGGCCGCGCCCAGGTAGACCCCGGTCATGGCGCCTATCTCCAGGCCCCCGACCTTGGCGAGCACGTCCAGGGGATCGTTGGGGTCGGGCCTGTTCACGTCCAGGGCCCGGCGGATCACGTCCACCTTGTGGCGGACCTGCTTATCGTCCAGGCCCGCGCCGCGTCCGGTGGCCTCCTCGGGGCTCATGCCCGTGAAGACCGTGGCCATGCAGGAGCTGGGGGTGGTGTTCCCGATGCCCATCTCGCCCGCGGCCACCAGATCCACGTAGGGCTCCAGAAGCACCGTCTCCAGGCCGGTCAGGATGGAGGTCACCGCCTCCTCGCGGGTCATGGCCGGTCCCTTGGCGATGTTCTTGGTGCCGCGGGCGATCTTGGCCGAGACGATGCGCGGGTTGGGGGGAAGGTCGTGGTCCACCCCTACGTCCAGGAGGATCACCTTGGCCCCGACGTTTTCGGACAGGACGGTGATGCAGCCGCCGCTCTTGGAGAAGTTCAGGATCTGCTGGAAGGTGACGTCCTTGGAGTAGAGGCTCACGCCCTCCTCCACGACCCCGTGGTCCCCCGCGCAGACCACCATGAGCTTGTGCTGGTGCTGGGGCCTCAGGCGGTTCTGGATGCCCGCGAGCTGCACCGCCACCGTCTCCAGCTCGCCCAGGGTGCCCCGGGGCTTGGCCAGCCAGAATTCCCGCTCCAGGGCCCTGTCGACAGTGGCCTTGTTGGGGGGCGAGACGTTCCTGATGTATTCGGTCAACCTCTCGATGTCGTTCATCATTTTGTGTGCTCTGCCTTTCTGCCTTACAGATTTTGTGCCTTAACCTGGAATCTCGAATGACTGCACGGAGGCCGACGCCCGCGCGCGAGAGAGTCTCGCGCCATGGCGGCGGGCCGCCCCGGAGCCGCCTTAAAGCCCCCGGACCTCCCGCCGTGCGCCCCGGCCCCGCCCGGGGGGCCTAGATGCCCTTGTCGGCGATGAGCGCCGCGAGGTCGCTCACGCGGCAGGAGTAAGCCCACTCGTTGTCGTACCAGGCGAGGACCTTCAGGAGGTTCCCGCCCAGGACCTGGACGAAGGGGCCGTCGACGACGGAGGAGAGCTCGCATCCCTTGTAGTCGACGGAGACCAGCCCCTCCTCGTCGTAGCCCAGGATGCCCTTGAGCCTGCCGGAGGCGGCGGCCTCCTTGAAGGCGGCCTTGACCTCGTCGGTCGTGGTGGTCTTCAGGAGGGTGCAGGTGAAGTCGACCACGGAGACCGTGGGCGTGGGCACCCTGAGGGAAAGGCCGTCGAACTTGCCCGCCAGATCCGGGATGACCAGGGCCAGCGCCTTGGCCGCGCCGGTCGTGGTGGGGATCATGTTCAGGGCCGCGGCCCGGGCCCGCCTGAGGTCCTTGTGGGGCAAGTCGAGGATCCGCTGGTCGTTCGTGTAGCTGTGGATGGTGTTCATGAGGCCCTTCTCGACCCCGAACGTCTTGTGGACGACCGAGACCGCGGGCGCGAGGCCGTTGGTCGTGCAGGAGGCGTTGGAGATGACCTGGTGCTTGGCCGGGTCGTACTTGTCCTCGTTCACGCCCAGGACCACCGTAACGTCCTCGCCCTTGGCCGGGGCGCTGATGATGATCTTCTTCGCGCCGCCCTCAAGGTGGGCCTTGGCCTTGGCCGCCTCGGTGAAGACCCCCGTCGACTCGATGACCAGCTGGGCGCCGGTCTCCTTCCAGGGGATCTCCTTGGGGTCCTTGTGGGAGTAGTTCTTGATCTCCTGGCCGTTTATCACGAAGTCCTGGCCCTTGATCTCCACCTTGCCCTTGAAGCGGCCGTAGTTGGAGTCGTACTTGAACAGGTGGGCGTTGGTGTTGACGTCGTAGAGGTCGTTCACCGCCGTGACCTTGAGCTTGTCGGGGTGGCGCTCGATGATCGCCTTCAACACCTGGCGGCCGATGCGGCCGAAGCCGTTGATGCCTACGTTGATGGTCATTAGGTTCCTCCGTTAGCTTTGGATAGACGCGAAGAACCACCTTCCCACCCCGGCGCTGCCGCGCCGGGGTGGGCTAGGCGGTTCGATAAGGCGGTTAAGGCAGGGCACAGGATCAATCTTAAAACGGGTATCGGCCCGTGTCAAGGAACGCGCCCCGCAAGGGTTTCAGGGTTCATGGCTCCTGGAAGCGGGGAGAGGGGAAGGTTTGCGGAGGGAGATCGGGGGAGGCCGGGGAGCAGGGGATGGCCAGAAATTGCGGGAGGCGGCCCGGGAAATCCGGAGGATTCCCGGCGAGATCGGGGCTGGCGCGAGGCGATGGGGCAACGGGCGCCGAAACGCCGCCGGTCGCCGTCGATCGAAATGAGGCCGGAAAGCGCCTAAAATGCCCTCTGAAGATGACTGCCCGCGAAGCCTCTCCGCCAAAGTCGGCCTCGCCTCGCCGACGGAACGGCGACCCGGGCCGCGCCTGACCGGCTGATGCCGGTCGGCCAGTCGTGCCGCGGATCCGGCGCGAAGGAGCCTGCGCGATCGGCCCTCGAGGCGGCGCCTGCTCGATCGCTCCGAGAGGCAGAGCAGGGGCGCTCGAGAGGCAGAGCAGGGGAGCCCGTAGAGGGATGCATCCGCGCGGCGTCGCGAAACGGGGACGTCGTTCTGTCGCGCGGGCAAAGGGGGCTCCCTGTCGCCCATTTCGGCATATCTGTGTGAAAAATGATATAATCCGCCCCGACCGCTGGGCAAGCCCGCCATCCTCCGGAATGCGGTGCATCATCTCCAGCCAAGGACTTCACATGCCCAACATAAAAACGCCTCCCGAGACGCCGCCGGACAGCGCTGCCGGCAGGATGAAGAAGCAATACACCCTGCGCGACCCCTATCCCGTGAACGCCCTGGGCCCAGGTGAGTCCTGGAGGATGTTCTCCATCATGAGCGAGTTCGTGAGGGCTTTCACGGCCATGAGCGAGGCGGGGCCCTGCGTGAGCATGTTCGGGTCGGCCCGGACCCAGCCGGGTGAGCCTGCCTACCAGATGGCCGAGCGGACGGCCTACCTCCTGGCCAAGAGCGGCTTCGGGGTGGTCTCCGGAGGCGGGGGCGGGATCATGGAGGCCGCCAACAAGGGGGCCTCGGAGGCGGGGGGCCTGTCCATCGGGCTCAACATCGAGCTGCCCCACGAGCAGACCCCCAACCGCTTCTCCAACGTCAAGATGGACTTCCACTACTTCTTTATACGGAAGGTGGTCTTCGTCAAGTACAGCCAGGCCTACGTGATCCTTCCGGGGGGCTTCGGGACCATGGACGAGCTCTTCGAGGCCCTGACCCTCATCCAGACGCGGCGCATCCGGTCCTTTCCCGCGTATCTCATGGGATCCGGCTACTGGAGCGGCCTTCTCGACTGGATGAGGGGGAACATGCTGGAGAAGGGCTACATAGCCAAGGACGACCTGGAGAACTTCCTCGTGATAGACGATCCCGAGGAGGTGGTGAAGAACATCAAGAGGACGCTTGTCCTGTAGCCGTCGGCCCGTTTTGCCGCCACGCCGGGCTGTTCGCGGCGTCCCGCGCCACGCGGCGTCCCGCCGAAGGCGTGCCCGCCGGGTGATCTGCGGAGCCCCCGCCGGGAGGTCACGGTGCCCTTCGGGCCGGCGCGGCCCGTCATCACCGCGTCATCATCCTTATATGGGCAACGGGACGCGCTACGGGCTCCCGGAAATCGCCGGCGGACGCGGGAGCCCCATGCGCGGCCTTCCGGAAAGCCATACTCCCCGCGGCACGTCACATCGGACCAGGCGGGGGTTCCGGATTCGGGCCTTTGGGCCCTGTCCGCAGTCGGGTGCCCCGGCACGCCACGGGCCCCGGAGTCCGGACAGGCGGGGCTGGAGGTGGGATCCCGGATCTCCTTGCCGGATAAGGAGGAGAGCTTTCCGCCCCAACTGATGGAGGTTTCGCTCCTTGGCCTGAGGCTTTTCTTGTAGTCTCACGTCCAGCCCGGGGCCTGAAAGATGGCCTGATCCCGTGCCTTCAGATTGTCTGCCCTGGGCCTCCGGGCGGCTTGCCCCTGAGCCTCCAGGCGCTCTGGGCCTGAGCCTCCGGGCGCTCTGGGCCTGGGCCTCCGGGCGGCCTGACCCTGGGCCTCCAGGCGGCCAGATCCTGGTCTTCCAGCTGGATGACAAGGGGCCTGCGGTCAAGGCGCTTCGGACCTGCGTCTCGGGGTCTGAAGTCCCGGCGGCCCTCCGGTTTCTTTCGCCCCCATCGCCGTTCCGGGGGCTTGCCATGAAGATTTGGTGACAACGATTCGGGCCCGGCGCGTTCGGGGACGAGCCGCCCGCAGGTCGGGCCCGTCCTGCCTTTGCCGGCCCGGTCCGCAGGCCTGCAGACGTAGAGCAAGCGGCCCCGGCCAAGAGCCACCGGGGCCCGGGGAGGTCTCATGCCTTATCGCCATCCGGCCCCGGAAGCGGGGGCCCTTACGCACGCCGGTCGCCCCGACGTCGGTTCGTGCCGCGCCTGGGCCCTGGCCCTCGCGATCGCCCTTGCGAGCGTTTTTGTCGCGTCCGGCTGCGGAGGCACGGCCAGGACCCGGACCGGATCCCCTCCGGCGGTCCATGTCCCCGGGACCGGCGGGACACCTCCCGTGGCGGGCCGGGAGCTGTCCGGGGTGCCCTCCCCCTGGGGTGAGATAGCGGGCTCGCTCGTCAGCCTGGGGCTTCCCCAGGACCGCGTCCGGGCGTTTTTCCGGTCGCCCGGGCTTTCCTACAACCCTTCGCCCATGGAGACCAAGCTCCGGGAGCTTTTCCCGATCTTCTTCCGTTCCGATCTGACCAAAGCCATCCAGGAGAGGCTCTGGCAGCTGGGCTACGACTTGACCGTGGACGGCCGCAACGGCCCGGGGACCAGGCGGGCCATAGAGGCATATCAGAAGGACGGTGGGAACGCCGCCGACGGCAGGGTGACCCAGGCGCTCGCGGACGAGCTCGAAAGGAAGCTCGCGACCGGAAGGGTGAGGCCACTTTCGCAATACAGGCCTCCCGCCGCCCGCCCCCCGGACAGGAGCTCCACCAACAGGCGCTTCACCGACGCGGCCGCGATCTCGAGGCTCAGGGCCATGTATCAGGCCGACAGGCCGATCTTCGAGCGCATGGAGAGGGCTTATCACGTGCCGGGGCAGCTGGTCGCGTCCATCATGTGGATCGAGACCAGCTACGGCGGCTATTTCGGAAGCGCCAAGGCCGCCGCGAATCTGGCCTCCATGGCCGCCTCGGCCGACTACGGGCTTATCGCCCCCCACGTGGCGGACCTGGGCAGGGACCGGGAGGCCCGGGCATTCCTGGCCGAAACCGCGGCCAAGCGGGGCGCCTGGGCCCGGGACGAGCTCGCGGCGTTGCTCCGCTACGCCTGGGCCAACGGCCTCGACCCCATGGAATTTCCGGGCTCCATCTACGGGGCGGTGGGGTACGGGCAGTTCATGCCTTCCAACATCGCCAAATTCGCCGTGGACGGGGACGGGGACCAGAAGATAGACCTCTTCCAGAAGGCGGACGCCGTCTTCAGCATCGGGAACTTCCTGCGCGAGCACGGTTGGTCCGGTGACATGTCCTCCGAGGACAAGCGCAGGGGGGTCATCCGGAAGTACAACAACAGCGGGGTTTACGTGAACACCGTGCTATACGTGATGGAGCACCTGTAGGACTCGGGGTGCGCGGCGGGTTTTCGGAGTCTCCCGGAGCCGTTGCCGGGACAATTTTCAGGCGGGGCGTTGCGGCGGATGAAGGCTTCTCCGGACCGGGAGAGACCGGAAGCCCGTGTCCGGGAAAGGCCAGAAGCCCGTGTCCGGGAAAGGCCGGAAGTACGGCGGAAGCCCTTGGACCGGAAGGAAGGATTGTGATCCGGCGGCGGAGCGGCAGGCTTTCTCCGCCTGAAGAGGGAGACCGGCGGCAGGTATCGCGGGCAGCGAATGATGCAGGATAATGGGCATTTCAGAAAAACTTTGAGCGGAAATTCAGGTCTATCGGTTCATCGGGTTCGAGCTCCGGCATGCCGCTCGCGGACCGTCTGGCCGTGGGCGGACCAGGCTCGCGACTAGCCATTTTGTTTGGCAGAAAGCCATGCACGGCAAGGGCTCGTCTTCCGGAACGCCGCTTCGGCCCTCCAGCGGCAAGCGATATTACGGATGCGGCAGGGTCTCCCAGATGTTCTAGCCGATCTCCGACCTCCGGGGAATCCGATGGCCGACGATGGCGCGTTTGCACTAAAACCATTGCGGGTCAACGCTTTCAGGCGTCAGGACGGTCGGGGACGGGGGGCGCGGGCACGGCGCGGGAGTCTTTCCGTGGGAATCGTCAAGAAAAAAAGCGGGGGGCGATGAATTTTTTTGCGGGAAAAATTATGAGCTTTTTAAAGGCGTTAGGGCCGGAAGCGGCAAAAACGGCCCGGATCGGGTCCAAAAAGGGTTGACCAGGATCCCGGTTTTCGGTATAAAGACCATCAGGTAGACACAGACAGCCGGAATCCAGGAGTTGGAAGAAGGCGGTCTGGCCAAATTGGGAATCTCGTTAAATTCGAGAGCGGGCCCGCCTCTGTAATCGGGGACCGAAGCAAGAAGGTGCGTGAGGCGCCTAAAGCCACTGGCCTGAAAAGGCTGGGAAGGCGATTGCCAGGGTTGATCCGAGAGCCAGAAACCAATCTGCCACATATTCTTCCCCGCGGTCCGGGAATAGGTTCAGGATAAGAAGGGCATCCCGAATCCGCTATATGCGATTCGGGTTTTTTTTTGTTCTACCGTACCGCCGCGGAATATGCCCTTTGGGCCAGGCCAGGGGAGCAGGGCGTCCCCGAAGCCGGAAGAAATCAGAAATTCAAGGAGGTGCCCTTATTACATTAACCATCGGCAATAGCTGATCGGCGTACGGGAAGTGTCGTAGAAGCGACCGCGGACCCGCCGCTGTGTCCGGGGACGAAAACGGTATAGTTAGGGGATAGTCGGAGGGCGAGGAAACAGGTCAGAGCCTCCCCGCTTTTCGGCGAAACAGAGGTAACCTCCCCGAGCTGATGTCACTAGGGGCTTAGGGGCCCCCGGGAAGGCGCCGCGAGTAGGAGGATCCGGGAGTCAGAAAACCTGGCCGAACAGCTCTTTGCGAAAAAAGGCACGTGGTATTGCCTTACGTGAAGCCCTGGGTAATAGGGTAATCCCCCGGGCAGAGGAACGGATGTAACGATGCGAGGAAATGCAGGCCGAACCGGCGCGGACCTTTCGACCGGCTCTACCTCCCTGGCCGAAAAGGCCAACACGCAGGCTTGCCCCGCAAAATACACGCATCGCTGACATACTGTTCAAGGGTTACGGCAGCCGGACGGAAAACGGCTCTCTTCCAGAAAGCAAGCCGCATCCCTTCAAGAATCCTAAGGCCCTAAAAAAGCCTTCGGAAAAGAAAAAGGCCTCCCGATTTTGGAGTGAGCGGGAGGCCTTTTTCTATATAAACGAGCGCATTATTGCTTTGCGTCCTAGCGGGGCGCTTTGGATATGCGCACCGCCGGAGGCTTGCTTCCGGCGGCGTTGCAGAAAAGGCCTCTCGTTTTTGGAGTGTCGGGAGGCCTTTTTTATGTCCTGCGCCAGGGCCAGGGAAGGTCAGCGGCATTGGTCCCCTTATCGCGAAACATGAGGCGTTGCACGGCCAGGGAGGCAACGTCAGGTGATCCTGGACCGCCCGAGGCGCCGGGTTTCGGAACCGAGGAACCGGCAGCCACCGCCGGAAGGGTGCGCAAGCTAACTGGAAACCGCGTTAGGTAGACCGGTTGACCGGGTAACCAAGCCTTGATGTCGCCAACCTCGTTTTCGGGTCAAGCCATCTCGCTTCAGTGACAAACTATCTTGGTACCGCCCCAAGCCCACTTCGCCCGTGTCTAGTCCCGCGCCCCTTGTCCGTGGCTTGTGCGCCGGGGCATGGCCGGGGGGTGGGGCCGTGCCGGGTGGGGGGGGGGGGGGGG
>JAISFS010000221.1 GCA_031263485.1 Deltaproteobacteria bacterium
GGTCTTCCTGGAGGATCGTCTCGACATGGCCGAGATCGTCCGGGAGTACAGGGACGCGATCACCGACCGGAAGCCGGACTCGGGCGCCTTCAGCCCGACGCCCCTCGATCTCGTCCGACTGTGGCTCGCCCCGCTCGGGCTTGTCCCGGAGAAGCCCTGGGAGACGAGCGGGGATTATCCCGCGCTTGGGCACGATCTGTCGGAATTGACCGGGAACCGGGAAATACCCGGCATGATGCTGAACGCCGTCCTCGTGCGGGGCAACATCTACACAATGGAATCGTTCAGTGAATTTTATGAAACGTTTTCTTGGTCATCACATCCTTGGACACTTATCATGTTGTGATGCCCAAAAGGTTTCATACGCCGGAGTCTTGACAATCAACATGAACGTGTAAGGCGACGGACCAGCGACGGTCGCGCGGCCGGATTCCTTCGCGGAGTCGCCGACCTCGGGGAAGATCTGCGGGCGGCTTTCCGTCATCAGGTGCAAGGGTCCGGTAACGACTCACGAGACGCCCTCCGCCCTCCGCCCTCCGCCCTCCGCAGGCATCGGGAGCGTCGTCGGCGGCGGGATTTCGGAAGGCACCGGCGCCGCTCCGACCCCCGTTTGTGCCCTCAGGGATCGTGGAGTCCTGACGCTTGCGCCAGGAAGCCCGACGGAAAGGCTCCGGAAAAGCCCCGCCGAGAGGTCCGTTGATTCCGGCCTCCCGATGTCACGGATGCCTATGGAGAAACCGTCCCCATATCGGGCCGCCCTTCGGGCGGGCCCTACATGAGGTGTCTGAGGCCGTTGCCGCAGGCGGGGCGGGAGCGCCGCCCGCCATCGGCTATCCGGTCAAATGGCCTTTCGCGTCCGCACCGGAACCTTCTCAGTAGAGGGGCGGCCCCTGGCCCAGCACGGGCGTTCCGTCCCCGCTCTCGTTCACGTGGAGCTCCACGCGGCGGTTCCGGGCGCGTCCTCGGGCCGTGTGGTTGTCGTCGATGGGCTGGGTCTCGCCCGCCGAGGTGACGGTCATGCGCTGGGGCGAGACCCCGTAGCGGGCAAGCGCCGCCATCACCGCGACGGCCCGGCGGTAGCCGAGGTCATAGTTGTAGTCGGTCGAGCCCCGCGAGTCGGTGTGCCCGGAGAGCACGACCGGAAGCTCCGGGTAGTTGCCCAGGATGCGGGCGGCCTGCTGCAGGTGCGGCATGAACTCCCGCTTCACCACGTCGCGGTCGAAGTCGAAGAATGTCGCGTAGGCCACGACCCAGCAGCCGCGCTCGTCCACCGGGGCGCCCAGGGGCGTGCCGGGGCACATGTCCTCCCCGTCGGCCACGCCGTCCTGATCCGTGTCGAGCACGGTCTGGCGGCGGCAGGAGCGGCTGTCCAGGAGCTGGACCATGTCGTACTGTCCCGTGGACAGCGCCCAGTCCTTGGGCGTGCGGTTCCGGAAATCCGTGGCCTGGCAGTCGGCGCCGTTGTTCAGGAGCTGCTTGGCCAGGCTGTGGCGGCCCTCCCAGGCGGCCCAGTGCAGCGCCGTGGCCCCGTACTCGTCGGGGGCGTTGACCCTGGCGCCCGCGCGCATTAAGAGGTTCGCGGCCTGCGCGTTGTCGAGATGCACGGCCCAGGTGAGGATGGGCCAGCCCGAGCTGTTGAAGGGCTGAGTCAGGATGGGCTGATTCTTCCCGAACACGTCCGCGGGCTTCATGCCGAGCCTCAGGAGCGAGATGTTGGGGTCCGCCCCCTGGTCGCGCAACGCGGCCATGCCGGATATGTTGTTCTGCGCCAGGGCGTGAAAGAGCCCCTGGTCGGCCACCAGGCCCCTCGCTATCTGGGCTTCGGGGTCCAGGATCTGGGCCCGGGCGGCAGTGCCGGCGGCAAGCAGGAGGGCGGCCGCGAGCGCGGCGAAAACCGCTTGGGACAAGGGAACTCTTCTCATGATTCTCTCCGGGGCAAGGTCTCCCGCATGTCCGGTGGGGCGGGAGGCGGACGGGGCGGCGAGGAGCGGGCCAGTGCGCGGGGGCGGGCCGGTGCCGCCTTGCGGTTGCCTGGCCTGCCGGGAAGGGCGGCGGCCCGCCGGGAAGGTGCGCGGCCCGCCCTGGAAGCGAGGCGTGTCCCGCCGGAAAGGGGCAGGGACCGCAGGCGACCGGAGCCTCAGGGAAGGTCAGGGCCCGGACTGCCGGGCATCGCGAACGTCCGCCGTGTCGGGGTGAAAAGCGTGCGGTCCGGCGCCTCAGGCGAGGCAGGATCTCGCGAGGGAAGAACGCGGGCTTCATGCCAAGGCTCAGGGCATCGGGGAGGGTCGCCGTCCCGGGGCTTCAGGCGATCGCCCGCGATGTCTGGCTGTCGGCGCCGCGACGGGTAACCGGTCAGGGCCTCAGGGCGATCTTCTCGCGGCGGTCCCCCGCATCGCCGGCCGCAGGCCGCAAGGCCATCGAGCGCGGCATCGGTGCGGCCAGAACGCGGCCGCGGGCCGGGCTACCTGTACTGCACCACCAGGACCGGCTGGCTTTTGAGGACACGCACCGTGGAGATCTCGTTCTCGTTGCGGCCGCAGGGGAGCGAGATCTCGAACGAGACCGAGGCGCGCTGCTCGCTTATCGCCCTGGCCGCGAAGTCGGTTATGTCGGCTACGATCCAGCCCTTTGTCCCCTGGGGCCCGTAGCGGGGCGACCCGAGCGACTGCAGCTGGTCGCCGGTGTTGAGCCTGCCCCTGATCTGGGCGTTCTGCCTGAGGAAGGGGGCGTTGTTTTCCGCGTAGAAGGCCAGCACGGCCCTCTGGACCCTGGCGGCGACCGGGTAGGTCCCCAGGTTGAAGTTCATCTGGAGGGTCGCGGCGTGGCCCGGGAGCCCGTCGTAGGAGCACCCGGCGCCGTCCGGGACCAGGTTGGCGCAGCCCAGGGCCATGGTGTTCAGGCCCCGCTCCTTGTAGGAGACGATGGGCGCCTCGATCCAGGTCGCCACATCGAAGGGATCCAGGCTCTGCACGCAGCCGCCCGTGGAGGCGCGGGGGAAGCTCTTGCTCGGGAGCCGCGAGATGTGGGATCTCGACCCGGTGCAGGGCGCGAATTTCTCGTAGTTCATCCCGGCGGCCGAGGGGACGAGGGTGTCGGCGCAGCCGGTCAGCGCGAAGGCGGCGGCGACGGCGACGAGCGCCGCCGCGGCTGAAGTCGGGAAAGCTTTCATAGGCTTTAGCGCGGCAGCCGGTGGCCTCTGCCGCTGACCTCCTTGGGTGTTTTGGTGTCTGGCTTCCGGCGAGGCCTCTCGCGGGCCGTCGGAGGCCCGTCGGGCCAGCCCGAGGGCCGGCCCGGCCGCCCTTCCCGGAGGCGGCGGGGGCTTCGGGCTCCCGGGCGGCTATCTCCCGGGGGAGGCGTAGCTGCCGGGCTCCTCGACGTAAGGGGCGTCCAGGCGCCTCTCGGGGCCGGGGTCGGTCGGGATGAAGAGAAGCACCTTGTCGTTCATGTGGATGGCGTCCTCCGAGTACGTGATGCGGGCCACGTAGCTCACGGGGTCAAGGTCCCGGCCGTGCCCGGGGCCGTTCGCGCCCCTGCGGACCGCGCGGCTGGTGGCGGTCCTGTTGGGGGGCACCAGGCCCTCCACCCTGGCGACTATCTGGAGCCGCCCCTTGTAATGGAAGATGTCCCCGAGGTTCGCGCCGAAGTCGGGGCGGCGGCGATCGGTCTCGCGCACGGACATGTCGAGGGAGTAGATGGGGAAGGTCGCGAAGTAGGGATCCGAGTCCTCGTAGGTGTCGGAGTCGCGCAGCTTCGCCACGTCCTCGGTGAAGCGCACCACCACGTTGTCGCCGGTGGACAGGAGGAGCCTGCCGGGCGCGGTCGAGTCCAGGCCGCTTCCCGCCATGGGGGCGCCCCGGTCGCTGGAGGCGATGATCTCGCCTACCATATGCACCTCGTAGAGCTCGTCCCGGATCTCGTTCGACGTGCCGTCCAGGATCTCGCCGGTGTGAGGGTCCCTGTTCGGCACGGTGACGGTCTTCTTCACGCGGATCCTGGTGATCCCGGTGGCCCCCTGGCCGCGCGGGTCGGCCGCGTAGGAGAAGTATTTCGGGAAGGCCATCTGGAGCGGCTGCTCGCGCTCGTAGAGCTCTTCCGGATCCCGCATGGGCGCGGGCGGCACGTTGATGGGCCTCTTGAGCGCCAGGGTGGACTCCGGGAAGATGTAGATGGTGTCCCCGGCGGTGAGCCTCCGGGGATGGGCCACCAGCTCGCGGTTGGCCCGCCAGAGCGCTGACCCCAGCGAGCTCTTGCCGTAGAAGGCCCGCGCTATGGAGCTCAAGGTGTCGCCCTTCTGGACGACGTAGGCCTGGGTCTGCTCCTGGGCGAGGGCGTCGTCAGCCGCGGAGGCGGCCAGGGCCGCGCCCAGGCCCAGGGCCGCGGCCAGGACGAGTGTCAAGGCGGCATCTGGTTTCGACATGTCGGCTTTCCCGCACGGGCCGGAAGGGGAAGGTCGTTCCGGCGGTTGTGCGGCCTCCTTAGCTGGGGTGTGTCGGGCGGCGGCGCCTTCCGCTCCCCCTCGGGCCGCCTGGGCGGGCCGGCGGGGGGCCGCCGGGCGGTGTTCGGGCCTCGGGACGGGAGGCCTGGCGCGCCGTGAAGCGGCCTTAAGCGGCGCGGCGCCCGGACGGGCGCGTGAAGGCATGCGGCATGGGACCCGTCCGGGGAGCGCCGGCGGGCCGTGCGCCCCGCGGCAATCCATCGGGGTCGCCCGGGGTCGCCGCGGACCCTCCTGGACTAAATGGCGAGAATTAATCGCCGAATAGCACAAAATATGCCGCAATAGCCTTGAAATTTCTAGGGAATTATGAGAGAATCTCCAGAAATGGTGAACGTATAGTTAAAGGTGAAGCTGAATTTGACCCTAGATCAACAAATATTGTGTTTTGCCAGATTATTTAGCACAAGGATAACTATCGGAGAAAATTCAGCCTAAATTAACTTAACTAGAGTACAATTATTCGGAGTGAGCTGTCAAGCGTCCCGTGCGGGCCCGCCGTCCGGGGACGCGGCGCGCCCGCTCCCGCGGCGTGCTGGCGAATGCCTTGCGAGGCAAAGGTTTTCGGCCCGCCCGCGTCCGAAAGCGGCGCCTCGCCCTTTCCCGCGCGTCTCTCTGAGAAGAAGCCGCGGAAACGTTGAGGGCCTTGCGGGACTCCCCAGCATCTTGCCGCGCACGGCATGCCCGCCGCAAGCCCTGCACCCGAAACGGCCCCCGGAACCCGCCGCGGACGCCCGTGTTATTTTGGTTATATTTTTTTTGGCGGATTGATTATATTGTTCCCGACCGGAGGCCTCCTGGCGGCCCGCCGCGTGGCGGCGCCGACTCCGGGCCTCCCCGCGACGGGCTTTCAGGGTATCCCGGTCTCGTAAGCTTCGGGGCCCGGCGGACTTGACCGGTCCGGTGCCCTTGGCGCTTCCCGCCCTGTCGTTTCCCGACTCCGAGTCACCGTCCCGCCTCCCGAAATCCGATTCCGACTCCGGCTTTAACCTTCGGCTGAGGCTCGGGCCTTGGCTTCTGCAACGCGCCCCTTCGTCGGCTGATGGCATTTCCCGGCCTTCATTGGCGCTTAGGCAGGCCCGGTCGACATGCCGCTTTCTTAGAAAATGCCCCAGGGGCCCCCGTGACCGTCCCTCCGCAGCAAGGCTCCCGCTTCGGGCAAGACCTTGCCGGGGCTCCGGCCTTCCGGTGTCGCTTTCCCTGTTTTCCTTTCAGGGCTACATCTCCGGGTTCTTCTTATCAGGGCTCCCTTTCCTGGCTCCCCTTTCTGGGCTCCCTCTCCGGGTTCGCCTTCCAGGGTCAGCTTTAGCGGGTCAACGTCTCCAGGAACGCCCGCTTTCGGGGCCCGCCCGTATGGGCCGCGCCCGGCCTCACCGCTCGCGGGCCAGCGTCGCCCGGAGCCGCTCGAGGCCGCTTTCCCCTATCCCGTCCCGCAGGCGGGCGCGGCAGATGAGCCGCCTGCGGATGCCGCGGCCCCGGACGGCCGCGGGGAGCGGCGCAGACCGCCGCAAAGGACTCGCACATCACTCAGAAGACGTCCGCCCCGGATTTCGCGGGGCTCTGGAAAAAGTCCGGAGGGGCGGTGGCCGTGGTCGGCGCCGGCGCCTGGGGCACCGCGCTGGCCCTGCACGCCGCCCGCCTGGGCCACAAGGTGACCCTCTGGGCCCGCCGCTCCGAGATTGCGGAGCAGATAAACGTCCGCCGCGAGAACCCCGACTTCCTGCCCGGCACCCGCCTGGACGGGGCCATCAGGGCCGTCTGCGACCCGCGCGAGGCGGTAGACGGCGCGGCCCTGATCATCTGGGCGGTGCCCAGCCACGGCATGCGCCAGGTGGCCCGGGAGATCCTCCCGCACCTGGCCGAAGGCGCCGCGCAGGTGAGCGCCTCCAAGGGAATCGAGGACGGGACCTTCCTCACCATGAGCGAGATCCTGGCCTCCGAGACCCCGCCGGGCCGCGTTACCGAGGTGGGCGCCCTGTCCGGGCCCAGCTTCGCCAAGGAGGTGGCCAGGGGGCTCCCCACGGCGGTCACCCTGGGCATGGGGGACGCCGCTGCGGCCAGGCAGGTGCAGACGCTCCTCTCCGCGCCGGTGTTCCGGATCTACACCTCGGACGATCTCCGGGGCGTGGAGCTGGGCGGCGCGCTCAAGAACGTCTACGCCATAGCCGCCGGCATCTGCGACGGGCTGGAGCTGGGGCTGAACGCCCGGGCGGCCTTCCTCACCCGGTCGCTCTCCGAGATGACCAGGCTGGCCGGGGTCATGGGCGCGAGGCCGCTCACCCTCTCCGGCCTATCCGGCATGGGGGATCTGATTCTCACCGCCACGGGCGAGCTCTCCCGCAACCGCCGGGTGGGCCTGCGCCTGGGCGCGGGCGAGAGCCTGGAGGAGATCCTCGCCGGCCGCCGTGACGTGGCTGAGGGCGTCAGGAACGCCCGCTCCGTCTGGGGCATGGGGCAGAGCCGCCAGGTGGGCATGCCCGTGGCCCGGGAGGTCTACCGCGTCCTCTACGAGGGCAAAAGCCCCCGCCAGGGCATGGTGGATCTCCTGACCAGGCGGCTCAAGGACGAGATCCACCCCGAAGTCCTGGAGAGGGTCCTTTGACGGGAAAGGCCCCCTCCGGAGGCGGCCCCGCCGCCGGGAAAGGCGCCCCCATTGTCGGGAAAGGCGCCCCCGTGCGCGGAAGGCGCGTCCACCGCCCGCTCGAGGCGAGCGTGCGGGCCTGCGCCAGCGGACCCGACGTCAAATCGGGCCGTGTGGGGCATGAATGCCATGACCCGCTTCGCGGCCATGAAGGACGCGAGTGTCTTGACCCGCATCCGGGCCATGCGGGCCGCTTTGCGTCCGGCGGCGTCCTGGCGTCGGCCTGCGGAGCGTCCGGAGGGGGCCAGGTCCCGAACCATGGCGCGTCCGGAGGGGGCCAGGTCCCGGGCCATGTCGCGTCCGGCGCCTCCGGGGGCATCCCCCCCTGCGGCGGCGCGTCCCCGTTCAGGGCGGGTCGGTGCCCTCCTGGCTTCCCCGGGGGCGTGTCCAGGCTGGGGCTCATGGGCGGCGCCTTCAACCCCGTGCATCTGGGGCATCTGAGGGCCGCCGAGGAGATGGCCGCCCGCTACTCGCTGGACGCAGTCTGCTTCATGCCGGCGGCGATACCTCCCCACAAGGGCGAGAGGGACCTGGCGCCCTTCGCGGACAGGCTCCGGATGGTGGAGCTGGCGATCCGGGGCCGTCAGGGCTTCTGCGCGTCGGATCTGGAGGCCCGGCTCTCCGGGCCCAGCTACACCGTGAACACCCTCAGATCCCTCAAGGACGCCCTGCCTGAGGGTGCGGCGCTGTTCTTCCTGGTCGGCTTCGACTCCTTCCAGAAGGTCGGGCAGTGGAAGAGCTCACGGGAACTCTTCACGCTCGCCTCCTTCGCCGTCAACATCCGCCCCGGCGCCAAGCGCAGCTCCCCCGGCTCCCGCCCGCGGCTGGCGGGGATCCTGAAGGGGCTCTTCGGCCGCGATCCTGTCTGGGACCCCGCGAGCGAGGCCTTCCGGATGGAAGGGTGCCTGCCCGTGCATTTCTTCGAGGGCTCCCGGCTGGCCATCTCGTCCACAGGGCTCCGCCGCCGCCTGGCGGCGGGCGAGTCGGTGCGCTACCTGGTGCCGGACTCCGTCCTGGCCTACCTGGCCAGGAAGGGCCTTTACTCGGGCGGCCCGCAGGGCCGCCTCCAGGCGGGCCGGGGCCAGGCGCCGCCTGCGGGCCCGGAGGCGCTGGCCTGACGCGGGGCCGGACGGCCCCGACGGATCCCGATTGGCAGCGCGCGATACGGCGCTTCCCGAAACCCGGCCGGACGTTTCCGGCGCATCGCCGCCCGGAGGTCCGGGCCCGATGCCCGCCGCCCGGTCTGCGGTGCCCGTCGGCTCCGACCGGAGCCGCACTGCAAACTCCTAAATGAGGTGTCGATGCCGGAAAACCGCAAGGACAGCACGGAAGGGCGCGCCGCGGACGCGGCGTTCAAGCCGGACGGAAAAGGGCCGGCGATGAGGGAGATCGATGCGGGTGCCCTGCCCCCGGAAATCGGGAAAACCGCGGCCGGGAAAGGAAAGCCCGTTGCTGCCAAGAGGACGTCCGCGAAGGCGGCGGCGGGGAACGTGAAGTCCGGGGTCGCCAAGAGGGCGTCCGCGAAGGCGGCGGCGGGGAACGCGAAGCCTGCGGCAGCCAAGAGGGCGTCCGCGAAGGCGGCGGGGCCCGATGTTGCCGCTTCCGGCGCTTCGGCTCCGAAAGCCGCAGCTTCCAAGGCCGCGACCTCCAGGCAGGCTTCCCCCAAGGCCGCCGCGGCCAGGACGGGGGTTCCGAAGGTCTCCGCGGCGAAGGTGACGGCGGCCAAGGGCGCCGCCCCTAAGGCCTCGGCGACCGGGGGTGCCGCCTCAAAAGTCGCGGCGACCAAGACCGCCGCGGCAAGGTCGGCGGCCTCGAAGGCCGACGGGAAGTCGGCCGACGGCAAACCCGCCGCCAGGACGCGCTCCAGGGCGGCCGGCGGCAGGAAGAAGGCCCCCCCGGAGAGCCGGCGCCTCGCGGAGCTGGTGAGCCGCGCGGCGAACGAGCACAGGCTCCTCTCGCCGATCCTCTTGAACCTCACCGGGATCCCCCAGGTGACCGACTTCTTCTATATCGCCACTGCGGAGAGCGCGCGGCAGATACGGCGAGTGGGCGAGGACATGGTCCTGTGGCTCAAGGGGCAGGGGGTGTTGCCCCTGAGCGTGGACGGCCTCTCGTCCCCGGACACCCGCTGGGCCGTCCTGGACTTCGGGGACGTGATGGTGCATCTCTTCCAGAAGGAGACCAGGGAGCTCTACGATCTGGAGGGCCTCTGGGCGGACGCCCCCCGCGAGGACCCCGCGACCCTCCTCAAGCCCGCGGGCCGCCGCTCCGCCTGAGCGTCCTGGCCTCGGTCCGTCCGGGCGGGCGGCCTTGCGGTCGTCCGTTCGGGAAGCGTTCGGCATTACAGTCGTCCGTTCGGGAAGCGTTCGGACGTTCCGGGACCCATGTCGCGAGGCTCGACCGTCCCCCGTTCCGCAGGGCCGATCGGTCGGGAGACGGATCGGCTGCACCAGGGGACGTCAGGGCAGTCGATCGCGACACATGTTCGGGGCGCTGGGGAGAGAGTCCTCCTATCCGATGCTTCCGCAGGATCTTTTTTTGTCGGCCGATGCGTCGGCATCCCCCGCCGGACCCCCATGCCTTTCGGGGCGCGTCACCGTCGCCGGGGGCGCCCGGTCCCTCAAGGCGATGCCGGATCGATGGTTGCCGAGGCCTGGCGTTCGGTGTTGACCAGATCCCGTCTGATTGTCTGGACACGCTCGTCCGGAAGGCCGTTCTGACTTTGACGTCCGTTGCGGCGGGAGCGTTAATATCTTGTGCCTGGCCGCTTTCCGCCATCGGCGGAAAGCGGGAAAAGCCGCCGGGTTCCGACGGCAGCCCTCGCGCCGGGGGGGGATTGCCCGGCCACCCGCGCTCCCCGGCGCGATAGCCCGCGAAAGACCAGGGGAGACAGTTTTTTTGCGCGACCTCCGCCGCTTTCTCCCTCGCCTCCGCTCTTGAAGAGGCGCCGGGTCGTATGATAATATTTCGTGTGGCGTTGTTTTTTCCGGGGCCTTGCGCCTGCGGGGCCGGCTGGCCGCGCGGGTCGCCGCTTCCTTCCGCCTCGGCCCCTCCGGCGGCCCCCCGCCCGTCCCCCTGTACCCCGTCCGGTCCCCGCCGATTCACGATCGCGCGTCGCCCGGAGCCCCCAAGCCCCCTGTCTCCCCAGGCCTCCCGCGGCGGCCCCGCCCGCCGGCGGCGGCCCGCCTCCACGCGGAAGTGCGAATGTCAGTCACGCGAAAACCCGAGGAAAAGCCCGCCTCAGGGGACCTGGGCGAGGAGCTGGAGGCCTTCCGCAAGTACCTCAAGTCCCACGGCTTCAGGGTTACCCGCGAGCGCGAGGCCATCGCCGAGTGCATCCTCCTGAACCACGGGCACTTCGACGTGGACGAGCTCTTCATGAGCCTCCGGTCGAAGAAGCCCATCTCCAAGGCCTCCATCTACAGGGCCATCCCGCTCCTGATCGAGTGCGGGCTTCTGGCCGAGGTCTACCTGGAAGACGGGCACATGCATTACGAGCGGGTCTACGGCCGCGAGCACCACAGCCACCTCAGGTGCCTCAACTGCAGGCGCATCTTCGAGTTCTCCGCCCCCGAGCTTGTCCAGGTGGAGAAGCGGATCTGCCGGCAGGAGGGCTTCAAGAGCGAGGGCAACAAGTTCGAGATCTGGGGCCTGTGCTCCAGCTGCCAGGGCGAGATCATAAAGTGAAGGGCCCGTTCGCGGGGAGAGCGGCGTCGCCTCCCGCGGCCCTCGGGCTTGACCCGGAGCAATAAATGCCTGCTTCAACCGTACCCGCCCCCCGCGTCCCGCGGGCCGCGGCCCTCGTCTTTTCCGCGGCCGCCACCCTGGCGCTAACGTTTGCCCTGTGCGCGGCCCCGCCTCACGCCCGGGCGGCCCCGAACTCGGACTTCAAGGTCTACGAGTCCTTCAAGATCCTCGCCCGGGTCTTCTACGAGGTCAACAGCCGCTTCGTGGAGGAGCCGGACAACACCACCCTGGTGCAGGGCGCGGTGCGCGGGATGCTCTCGAGCCTGGATCCGCACTCCACCTTCTTCACCGCGGACGAGATGCAGGAGCTGAAGCAGGAGACCTCCGGGGCATTCTCCGGGGTGGGGGTCGAGATCACCATGAAGGACGGCGTCATCACCGTCGTCTCCCCCATCGAGGACACCCCGGCCTTCCGCGCCGGCATCCGCTCCGGCGACCAGATAGTTTCGATAGACGGCAAGCTCTCCTCCGAGATGAACCTCATGGAGGCGGTGCGCGTCATCCGCGGGCCCGTAGGGAGCTCGGTCACCTTCGCCATCCAGCGGGGCGGGTCCCGCGAGCCGTTCGACGTCACGGTGGTGCGCGCGAAGATCCCCATGATCTCCGTGCGTTCCCAGGAGATGGGCGAGGGCATCGGCTACATCCACATCCGGAACTTCCAGGGCGGCACCGTCGTGGAGCTGGAGAAGGCAGTGCGCGAGCTCTCCACCCGCAAGTCGCTGCGCTCGCTGATTCTGGACCTGAGAAACGATCCTGGCGGCCTCCTTGACCAGTCGGTGGCGGTTTCCGGGCTATTCCTGGGCGAGGTGCCTGTGGTGGAGACCAAGGGCCGCCGCGACGACCAGGACGCCGTCTACCGTTCTGACTACGGGGCGGTGGTCCCGCTGGCCGTGCCGATGGTCTGCCTGGTGAACGAGGGCTCGGCCTCCGCCTCCGAGATCGTGGCCGGGGCCCTCCAGGACTACGGCAGGGCGGTCATCCTGGGCACCCAGACCTTCGGCAAGGGCTCGGTGCAGTCGATAGTCCCGCTCCCGGACGGTTCGGGGATGCGGCTCACCACCGCCCGCTTCTACACCCCCACGGGCCGGAGCATCCAGATCGAGGGCATCAGGCCGGACGTGGAGGTCCGCAACCCGTTGCCCCCTGACTTCCAGATGCCCCGCGAGGAGGACCTGGAGGGCCACCTGAGGGGCCAGAACGAGCCGCCCGCCCCGAAGCGCGGGGCCCGCTCCGGCCGCGACGCGACCCCCGACGGGGCGGACGCGCCCAAAGCCGATCCCGAGGCCCCCGACGCGGCGGACGCCGACGGGCCGGACGACGAGTACGCCCCTCCCGAAAAGCACTACTCCCAGATGACCGTGGCCGAGCGGCTCGCCTACGACCGCCAGCTGGCCGCGGCCTTCAACATGCTCAAGAACGGCGAGGTCCACAACACCTACACCGGCGCCGTCCCGGAAGAGAACCCGTTGGCCAGCGCCCCCAGGGGCGAGGGTACCGGGAGCCTCCCGGTACCCGAAGCCTACGGGGACGGCGGCTTCAGAGGCTGACCCGGACAGGGCCTGGCGTGCCCGACCTTGACCGGCGGGGCCTGACCGTGACCGGTCGGGCGAGCCGGGGACCGAACGGGCCTGACCGGGGCCGATCGACGTTCGCCCGGCGCGATGGGGACCGTCCGGAACCGAAACCCGCACGGCCTCAGGGGCCGATGGGCGCCGCACCCACGGTCCGTCGGCATCGGCGGCCCTCATCCCATAACCCTCGGACCCGTCGCCTGCCGTTATCGTCCGGCGGGGGAGTCGCGTTGACGTCCGGACCGGCGCGGCGCCGAGGCAGACCCGGCGCCCGCCTTCGGGCGTCCCGGACGCCGCGCCGGTCGATTTCGCGGAGAGGTTTCCGGCTCGCGGGGGCTCGCCCCGCAGGTCCAGAAGGCAGAGCCGCCCGCCGGGGCCGAAAAGCCCTTAACAGTCGGCCCCGACATCTATATAATCAGTTGCCGCGGCGGCAAGCCGCGGGACCGGAGCCCCGGACGCCATACGGCCCCGTCGCAAGGACGCGAGGCCGGGCGGGAGGGCCCCGCGCCCCGCTCCGGGTCGCCCGCCGCCTCCCGGCGCACCGGTGGCCCTCCATGCCGACGGGGGCCGAGGCGGGACACATCCAGACAAGGGACCAGCGCCTCCCGAGGGGAGGTCTCCCCGTCGCCCGGAGGGGCGGCGACAATCCAGGAGCTTTTTTGATGAGTTTTTCCAGCGGAGACGACGCGGAGTTCAGCCAAGGGGGCGCCTCCGGCGCCGATGGTTCCGGCGAAACCCGGAACAAGGCGGCCGACGGGGCCAAGGAGGCCCGCGACGGGAGCCGCGAGGTCCGCGAGGACCGGGCGGACGGCGTTAGCGCCGGGGAAGGCGGCGAGGCCGTGGACGGAGGACCCGCGACCGCCGGTCCCGGCGAGGCCCCGACCGCCCGGAAGACCGGCAGGACCCGCGGCGGACGCGCTTCTCGCGGCAGAGCCCGCGGCTCGCGCGCAGCCCAGGAGGCGGCGGGCGTTCAGGAAGCCGTCTCCGTCCAGGAGGCTTCGGGCGCCCAGGATGTCCCCGGCCTCCGGGAGCCCTCAGGCGCCGAGAGGATTCCCGGACCCATGGAGGCCGTCGGCCCGGGGGCTTCGGAATTCCGGGAAGCCCCGGGCTCCCGAGAGGCCTCCGGCGATGCCAAAGGCTCCCGAGAGGCCTCCGTCGATGCCACAGGCTCCCGAGAGGCCTCCGTCGATGCCACAGGCGACCGAGAGGCCTCCGGTGCCCAAGAGCCCCATGTCATCCATGAGGTTCACAGGCCCCGAGAGCCCCACAAGCCCCGGGGAGCCAGTAGACCTCGCGGGGCGCATAAGGCGCCCGATGCGCCTGCCGCCCCCGAAGCCGGTGAGTCTCCCGCCGCCGTTGCGGCCCCCGAGGCCCTTGAGGCGCCGGGGGGTAGCGAGACTCCCGAGTCCGCTGAAGTTGCGGACGCGGGGCGGCGGGTTGCCGGGCTCCCGCCCGAGCCCCGTCCGGACAAGCCCAACTTCCTTACCAGCGCCAGATTCGCCGACTTCGATCTCCCCCAGAAGATCATAGACGGCCTGGACGCCGCGGGTTTCCTGTACGCCACGCCCATCCAGGCGATGGTCATCCCGGAGGCGCTGAAGGGCAAGGACATCGCCGGCCAGGCCCAGACAGGGACCGGCAAGACCGTGGCCTTCCTGGTACCGGTGATGGCGCGCCTCATGAGCCGCCCCTCCGCCAGGCAGGGGCTCACCCGGGCCCTGGTGGTGACGCCCACCCGCGAGCTGGCCGAGCAGATCTACACCGACGGCAAGAAGCTGGCGGCCTTCACGGGTCTCTCGCTCTCGCTGGTCATAGGCGGCATGGACTACCGCGAGCAGGCCCGGGCCCTGGAGTCCGGGCCGGACATCGTGGTGGGCACCCCGGGCAGGCTCACCGACTACATCCACAAGCATGTCTTCAACACCCAGGGGGTGGAGGTCTCCATCGTGGACGAGGCGGACCGCCTCCTCGAGCTGGGATTCATCAGGGACCTGAAATTCATCCTCTCGCGGCTCCCCTCCTACGAGACGCGGCAGACCATGCTGTTCTCCGCCACGCTGAGCCATCAGATCCTGGAGCTGGTCTACAACTTCATGAACCCGCCCCAGTACATCACGGCCGAGCCCGGCCAGCAGTCCCGGGACCAGATAGTCCAGGAGCTCTACCACGTCTCCCGCTCTGAGAAGCTCTCGCTCCTGCTGGGGCTCCTGAAGCGCGAGGAGCACAGCCGGGTCATCATCTTCTGCAATACGAAAAGCGGCGTGGAATGGCTGGCCAAGAAGCTCGTGGCCAACGGCTACCATGCGGAGGGCATCACGGGCGATCTGCCGCAGCCCAAGCGCCTGAGGCTCATGCAGTCCTTCAAGGATAACCAGCTGGACATCATGGTGGCGACCGACGTCGCCTCCCGCGGCATCCACGTGGAGGACGTCTCCCACGTCTTCAACTACGATATCCCCCAGGACGCCGAGGACTACGTGCACCGCATCGGCCGCACCGCCAGGGCCGGCAAGACCGGCAAGGCGGTCAGCTTCGCCTGCGAGGAGTACGTGCATCACCTGGACGCAATCGAGAATATCCTGGGAGCCAAGATCCCGGTCATCTTCGCGGACGACGACCTGTTCGAGAAGGACCGCTCCGGCGACCCGCGCCGACGCGGCGACCCGAAGGGCGCCCGCGGCGGGGACGGCCATGCCAGGGACGGCCATGCCAGGGACGGCTATGCCAGGGACGGCCATGCCAGGGACGGCCAGGCCAGGGACGGCCAGACCAGGGACGCGAAAGACGCCAGAGACATGAAGGACGCGAGAGACGTGAAGGAAGCCAGGGATTTCAACGACGGCAAGGGAGCGGACGGGAAAGGCTTGGCCGGCGCCCGCGATGCGCAGGATACCCGGGACCAGAGGCCCGCTCGCCCGGCCTTCCAGGCTCCCCGCCCAGCCGCGGGGAGTCACCGCCCTGCCACGCCGGGTGCTCCCCGCGGCGGGTACAACGGCCACGGCGGCCCCAACGGCGGACGCGACCCACGGGAAGAGATCTTCGGATCCAGGGGACTTGCCTTCTCCGGACGCCCGGGCGGGGTCTTCGGGCTGGCTCCCCGCCAACCGGTGAACGCGCTCCATCCGGACGTCCGCTACGAGCTGTCCTGGAAGCCTGAGGACATCGTCTCGCTCCCGCACGAGCTCCCCACGCCCCCCGGCGACCGAGATGCCCGCATCGCCCATGCCGTGCAGGCCGCCGCCGCCGAGGCCGAAGAGAGCTACGCCGACATCGCCGCCGACTACGAGGCCGACCTGCCGGACGGCGACCGCCAGCACTTCGGGCGCCCGGAGTCCCGCGACGGGTTCGCGGACGATGTGGCCGAGCCCCGTCCCGAACCTGCGGGCGATGCCCCGGAGCCCCCTGCGGCTTCCTTCGTGGTGTCCCCGGAAGCCGCCGCGGAGCGCTCCCGGGTGGACGCGCTTGGCGCGGCGCCTGTCGCGCCCCGGGCCGCATCCTCCCTGTCTCCGATGCCGGTCGCGTCGGCCCCGGCGCCTCCTGCGGCGGCCTTCCATGCCCCGCCGCTTCCGGCGACGGACTCCCAGGTTCCGGCGCCTCCCGCGGCGGCCTTCCAGGCCCCGCCGCTTCCGGCGACGGCATCCCAGGCCCCGGCGCCTCCCGCGGCGGCCTCCCTGGCCGTAGACGCTCACGAGGGCGTTTCTCAGGGCGAGTTCGCCCAACCCGCCGCTGGCGCCCAGCCCATCTCGGGCCAGCCCGGCGCAGGCGGCCAGCCTGTAGAGGGTGAAGCTCACTCCGGCGGACGCCGCCGCCGTCGGCGTCACCGCTCCCGCCACAGGGACTCCCAGGCCCAGGGTGCGGCAGAGGCCGCCTCGACGGGCGGCGCGATTCTTCCGGACGGTGCCGTCGGCGTCTGGTCGCCTTCCCCTCACCCGAGTTTCGTCGTCATCGAGCCCAAGGGCGAAGAGGGCAAGGCGGTTCCGGACGGGGCGACGGAGTTGCCCGCGCCCCGGGCGGACATTGCCGGAAGGCTCCCCGGCTCGGACTCCGATGCCGTGGGGTCCGCGCACCGCGCGGAGGTTGGGGCCGATGCCGAGGCCCTAGCGCTTGCCGCCGCCAAGGCGGAGGCCGATGAGGCCGCCCGGATCGCGGCCGAAGCCGCGGAAGCCGTCCGGATCGCGTCCGAGGCCGAAGCCGCGGAAGCCGCCCGGATCGCGTCCGAGACCGAAGCCGCGGAGGCCGCCCGGATCGCCAGCGAAGCTGAAGCGGCAGGGCTTGCCGCTTTGGTTGCTGCCGCGACCGTCCAGGCCGGCGGGGCCCGTGCCGATGCCTCCGAGCCAACCCCCGCCAAGCGCTCCAGGAGCAGGTCCAAGGTCATGGCGGAGGAGGTCGCGGAGGCAGAGGGGGCGCCCAAGCCCGCCACCAAGCCCAGGACAGCCAAAGCCAAGGCCGCCGAGACGGAGGACGGCGGGGTGTCGTCCAAGCCCGCCACCAAGGCCAGGACAGCCAAGGCCAGGGCCTCCGAGGCGGAGGACGGCGGGGCGCCGTCCAAGCCCGCCACCAAGGCCAGGACAGCCAAGGCCAAGGCCGCCGAGGCGGAGGACGGCGGGGCGCCGTCCAAACCCGCCGCCAGAACAAGGACCGCCAAGGCCAAGGTCACCGAGGCGGAGGACGGCGGGGCGCCGTCCAAACCCGCCGCCAGAACCAGGGCCGCCAAGGCCAAGGTCGCGGACGAAGGCGGCGACAAGGCCACGAAGGGCGAGGCCAAGCCCAAGCCCAAGGCGACCGCAAAGGCCAAGGAGACAAAGGAAGCCAAAGATGCCAAGGCACCCAAAGCTGTCAAAGGCGGCCCCTCCAAAGCCTCCAAGAACGCCGCCCCGGCGGTCAAGCCGAAAGGTTCCGGTCCATCCCGGAAAGGCTGAAGCCAGGGCCAGGCAGGCCAAACCGGAGACCGAACCCGCAGGCGGGGCGGCCGCGGGTCCCCCGCCCGGGGGGCCTGCGGCCATGCGCAGGCGGCTCATGTGGATCTACCGGAAGCTGCTTGAACGTTTCGGTCCCCGCGACTGGTGGCCCGCGGACAGTCCCTTCGAGGTGATGACGGGGGCGATCCTCACCCAGAACACGGCCTGGCGCAACGTGGAGAAGGCCATCGCCAACCTGAAGGCCCTGGGCCTGGGCACCCCCGAGGCGGTGCTCGCGGCGGACCCGGACCGGCTGGCGGAAGCGCTCAGGCCTTCCGGTTACTATACCGTCAAGGCCCGGAGGCTAAGGGCCCTGTGCTCCTTCGTACTCAAGATCGGCGCGGGGGGGCTGGACCCGGAGGCGCTGAGGCTTCCCATGGAGGAGCTCCGGCAGAGGCTCCTCACTGTGGACGGGGTGGGCCCCGAGACGGCGGACTCCATCGTCCTCTATGCCGCCTCGAAGCCCAGTTTCGTGGTGGACGCCTATACACGCAGGATCCTCTCGCGGCACTCTCTCGTCGCCGGGGACGAGCCTTACGGCGAGATCCGGGCCCTATTCATGGACTGCCTTCCTGCGGACGTGCCCCTCTACAACGAATTCCACGCCCTCATCGTCGCGGTCGGGCATACGCTTTGCCGGCCGAAGGCTCCGAGGTGCGGCGAATGCCCTTTGGGCAGGGACCCGGGGCTCAGTGCCGAGCTGAGGGAGGCGATGGCGGGATAGATTTTTTCAGGTTTCGCGCGGGGTTAGCGTCTGTCCTGAAGCCCGTGCCTGCCCGTCTGCGAAACCGCGGCGCACGTCGGCCTTGCCCTGAAGCCTGCGGCAGGGCGGAGTTACGGACTCCGGCAAGTACCGCCGCCCCGAGGTTCTGAGGTTGCGGGCCCGGCCGTTCCGCGGCTCGGACGCCGCAGGTCCGATGACCCGGACGGGCGTTCGGCGGCAGGCCTAAGGGGCTTTCGGCAAGGGCTTTTTTCAGGTTTTTCAAGGTGTTGGAGCCCCGATGCCTTCCCCTCGCCCCCGACCGTCCGGGGGCGTTTTGCGCTGCGGGCGGATCCGCCGCCGCAGACGCTCTTGCGCCTGGGCGCTGAAAGCTACCCCGTGTCACCCGAAAACCAGCCGGCGCGGGGCCCCGTCCGGGAACCCCGCGCCCCTTTCGCCATCGGCTCCAAGCGTGCGGCGCTCTGGACGCTCGCGCTCACGGCGCTCCTGTGGAGCAGCTCGGGGATCCTGGTCAAGAGCGTCCAGTGGCACCCCATGGCCGTGGCTTCGGCCAGGGGGCTCATATCCGGCATCACCATCTGGATTCTCTCGGCGGAGGGCTTCCGGCCGGGCAGGCTCACGCGGCTCCACGTCGTCTCGGGGGCCTGCCTGTGCCTCCTGTCCGTGTGCTTCATCGCGGCCATGAAGCTCACCACCGCCGCCAACACGGTCATCCTCCAGTTCACGGCGCCAGTGTGGGTTGCGCTTCTGGCGCCGCTGGTCCTGAAGGAGCGGACCCGTCCCCGCGACTGGGCCTTCATTTCGGTCATCTTCGGGGGGATCTTCCTGTTTTTCCTGGACAGGCTCTCCCCGGGCGGCATGCTCGGGAACCTGCTCGCCTGCGTGTCTGGGGTCTTCTTCGCCGGGCTGGCGTTGAGCATGAGGCTCGTCAGGGACGACTCCCCCGTGCAGGGCATGATCCTCGGGAACTTCATGTGCTTCCTGGCGGGCCTGTGGTTCTGGAGGCCCCCGTACCCGGACGCGACCGGGGCGCTGATGCTCCTTCTGCTGGGCGTCTTCCAGCTGGGGATCTCGTACTGGCTCTATACCCTGGCCCTGCCTCGGGCAGGGGCCCTGGAGCTTGTCATGATAACCATGCTTGAGCCGATCCTGAGCCCCCTGTGGGTCTTCCTCGTCATGGGCGAGAGGCCGGGGCCCTGGGCGCTCGCGGGAGGCGCCGTGGTGCTGGGCTCGGTCTTCGGCTGGAGCGTCCTGAAGGCCCGCGAGGAAGAGGACCCCGAGGCGCTCGAGGCCTGTACTGCGGAGACGGCGGCCCCGGCCTCCGGGAAAGCCGGAAGCGCGGCGGGGGAAGCGGCCGCCTCGGCCATGACGGATGCAGGAAGCGCTACGGCGGAGGCGGACGCCGCGGCACTGGCTGATGCCGCAGGGGATATCGCAGAAGACTGAATCGCGGCGGGCCGCGGCCTTCGCGAAGAGCGGCAGGGGCCGCGCCGCAGCGTTTCCTGGAATTTTGGGACGGCGCCGGGCGTCTCGTGGCCCCGCCCGTCACGGGGCCACGAGACGTCCGGCACGATGATGATGGTATCGATGCCCCGGCGCTGAAACCTTTCCAGGGACAACACATGATGAAGTACCCGTGGCCGAGAGCCCCCGGAAAACGTTTCTTGCCATACGTTCATGTCGTTCGCCGACACCCAGGAGCTTGAAGCGAGCCGCTAAGACTCCACCGCATCGGCGCTTGCTTTATAAGGCGTGTAGCCTCGGCAGGGGAGGGCGCCATTTTCCGGGGTCTAGCCGGTTTGTCAGGGCCATCGCTCAGAGGGCCATTCGGCAGCTGAAGCGCGGTCGCCTGGGGAGCCCTCTGCGGGAGCTGGCCGGCCGTCGAGCGGCCGCGCCCGGGCTCGCTGGCGCCGGAGGCCCGCGACTCGGAAGGTCTCTGCGGCGCTTTACCGCGCCTCCGGCCGATCCGCCGCTCAGGCGGTCAATGTTGACACTGCCCGATTCCGCCTTATATTATTGTCGTTGTCCGGCAGGGATCCTTCGCGGGGATCCGCCAGGGCCCGCCAATATGCCTGCAGACGGCCGTTATCCGGAACCCCGGTACATGGAGAAAAATGAGTCTCGATCCCTACAAGGTCCTGGGCGTGGAAAAGAGCGTCGGCCCCGAGGAACTGAAGAAGGCGTACCGCCAACTCGCCCTGAAATACCATCCGGACAAGAACCCGGGGGACAAGCAGGCGGAGGAGAAGTTCAAGGAGGTGTCCGAGGCCTACGACATCCTCTCCGATCCGGCGAAGAAGTCCGCCTTCGACACCATGGGGAGCGAGACCTTCTACCGGCAGGGGACCGACGGCAGGGGCTATTCCGGTCCGGATCTGTCCTCGATTAACCTGGATCTGGACGAGCTCATAAAGTCCTTTCTGGGCACTCAGTTCGAGGACGGGGAAGGCGGGGGCTTCGACCTCTTCGGCAAGTCACGCTCGCGCTCCCGCAGGGGCCGCGAGGGGTGGGGCTTCCGCCCGGCCAAGGGCCAGGATCTTGAATATTCACTGCGCCTGAACTTCAGGGACGCCTGCATCGGCACCAAGGTGACCTTCAGCATAGACGTGCCCCGGACCTGTCCCGCCTGCAACGGGGCAGGGGCGGTGGCCTCGGGCGGCGCCATGCGCTCGTGTTCCGAATGCGGCGGCCAGGGTTCAGTGAAGGTCTCCAGGGAGCTCACCGCCACGGTGCCCGCAGGCGCGGTGGACGGCCAGAAGCTCCGCATCAAGGGGAACGGGGGCCAGGGCGAGCACGGCGGCCCTTCCGGGGATCTCTTCCTCGTGGTCAAGGTGGACCCGGATCCTGACTTCAGGCGCCTGAAGAACGATCTCCTCCTGGACAAGCGAATCAGCCTCTACACCGCCGTGCTGGGCGGCCAGACGGAGGTGCGCACGCTCTCGGGGCGCTCCAGCCTGAAGGTCCCCCCCGGCACCCAGAGCGGCGGGCGCGTCCGCCTGAAGGGCATGGGCGTGACCCCAGCCAAGGGCAAGGCGGGCGATCTGATCGTGACGTTCAAGGTGATGTTGCCCGGAAAGCTCGAGGGCGAGGCCCGTGAGCTTCTGGAGCGGCTCTCCCGGCTGGCTCCCGTTGAGGGGCTGGAATCCGGTGACTGACGTGCCGGACCGCCCGCCCGCGAAGCCGGGGAAGCCGGGGGCCGTACCCGCGAAGCCTATGGCTTCAGGGGGCAAGGCTTCGGACGTGAAGCCTAAGGTTTCCGATGCCAAGGGGTCGGATATCAAGCCTTTGGCTTCCGAGTCAAAGGAGGCGGACATGGGACCTCAGGCATCCGAGGCCAAGGCTTCGGACGTGAAGCCTAAGGTTTCCGATGCCAAGGGGGCGGTCATGAAGCCTAAGGTTTCCGAAGACAAGGTCGCGGAAGCAAAGCCTAAGGTCTCCGAGGACAAGGCCGCGGAAGCAAAGCCTAAGGTTTCCGAAGACAAGGCCGCGGAAGCAAAGCCTAAGGCTTCCGGGGACATGGCCGCGGAAGCAAAGCCTAAGGCTTCCGGGGACATGGCCGCGGAAGCAAAGCCTAAGGCTTCCGATGACAAGGCCGCTGAACGGAAGCCCAAGGTTACGGAGGTCAAAGTACCCGCCGGAAAACCGAAACGCGTTGAGGCGAAAGCTTCGGAAGCGAAGGCCAATGCCTCGGTTTCCGGTTCGCTGGCCGTGCCGCCCGAGACCCCGCCCAAGACGATGACGTCCAGGCCGATGCCGCCCGAGACCCCGCCACCCAAGACGATGACGTCCAGGCCGATGCCGCCCGAGGCCGCGCCTGCCAAGACGACGATGTCCAGGCCGATGCCGCCCGAGGCCGCGCCTGCCAAGACGACGACGTCAAGGCCGATGCCGCCCGAGGCCGCGTCGGCCAAGACGACGACGTCCAGGCCGATGTCGCCTGAGGCTGCGCCGGCAAAGACGATGACGTCCCGCCCAACGCCGTCCAAGGCCGCGCCGCCCAGGGCCGCGGCACGTAAAGCCGTGCCGCTCGCTGACCGCGTGGAGGAGCCCGTCTGCACGGCGGTCACGCCTACCAGGACGGCACCTGCCAGGTCCCCGTCCGTCAAGGCGGGTTCCCGGCCATCGCCGAGGCATTCGGGCGGGCTTCCGCGAGCCTGCCGCCGCGGGCGCTGCGTCTCGGACCTGCTCAAAGCCTTTTCCCACGAGGACCGGGTGCTCATTGTGATTACGGCCGACCCCGACTCAATCGCGAGCGCGGTGGCCCTGAAAAGGCTTCTGTGGCGCAGGGTGGCCCACGTCCAGATATGCTCCACCAACGAGGTGCGCCGTCCGGACAACCTGAGGCTTCTGGGTTCCCTGGGGCTCCAGCTCCCGCTCCTCTCTTCCGAGGACGTTTCCCGCTACAGCCGGCTCGCAATGGTGGACGGGCAGCCCAGCCACAGCCCCCAGACGGCCGGGCTCCACTTCCGGGTGGTGGTGGACCACCACCCGCACTGTCACCGCGCGCCGGGGGATCCGGGCCCCGAGTACGAGGACATCCGCCCGGATACGGGAGCCACCAGCACCCTCTTCACGGACTACCTCAGGGCCGCGAGGATCCGCCCCAACAAGACGCTCGCCACCGCGCTCTTCTACGGCATCAAGACCGACACCCAGAACTTCGTGCGGCGCGGCCAGATCGAGGACATGCGGGCCTTCCAGTGGCTCTACCCCTTCATCCACCAGCCGCTCCTCTCGGACATCGAGAGGGCCCCCGTGGACCGCTCGGCATTCGAGGTAATCAAGCGGGCGCTCACCATGATGAGTTTCCGGAAGCAGTATGCCTTCGTATTCGTGGAGGAGCTGGACCACGCCGATACCCTGGTCATCGTGGCGGACTTCGTGATGCAGATAGAGGGCGTTTCGAGGGCTGTCATCTCCGGCGTCTTCGAGGACCGCCGGGTGGTGGTCCTGCGCTCGGGCGGCCTCCGCGGCAACCTGGGAGCCCTGGCGTCCAGGGCCTTCTCGGAGTTCGGGACCGCGGGCGGCCACAAGAACATGGCCCGGGCCGAGATGAGGCTCGCGGATCTCGATCCCCGTCTCCCCGGCAAGCCCCAGAGCCTCGCGCGCTTCGTCCTGAGGCGGTTGGCGGTCGCTTTGGGCCATCCGCGGCGCAGGCATCCCGACCGCGATGCGTCCGCCCTGGAGGACAGGAAGGGCAACCGGGACATCATGGCCCTCCAGCCCAAGCACGGCGCCCGCGAGGGGCGGTCCGAGGCCTCCCGGGGGGACGGCGCCCGCAGGGCGGCCAGGAAGCCCGGCAAGGTTGTCCGCTGAGTGTAGGGCCGGCCCCGAGCGCGTTACTGCTGGCCCCTTCGGAAAGATCGACCCGGACGGCCGGGAAGTCGCTCTTTGCGCGATATCCATCGGCACATGGTGAAGGTCCCGTTTCAGATCTGCCGGCCCGTCAAGGGGATCCTGGCGCCCGCCGGGATTTCGTCCGATTTTTGCATGCCTTGGCAGATACCGTAACCGTCTGTCTGTCTGTCTACGGCTGTCAGCGACGGTTTCCCGGAGTGAATCATGATCGTATTTTCTTTCCAGATTTTTTTTGATGCGCCCGCCGCCACGAATATTGCCTCGGCGCCTGCCCCCTTTGCCATGTACATGGTCACCATGCCCGCCGCCACGAATATTGCCTCGGCGCCTGCCCCCGTTGCCATGAACATGCCCGCCGTGCCCGCCGCCACGAATATTGCCTCGGCGCCTGCCCCCGTTGCCGTGTACATGCCCGCCGTGCCCGCCGCCACGAATATTGCCTCGGCGCCTGCCCCCGTTGCCATGTTCATGCCCACCTCGCCCGTTGCCACGAGCATGGCTCCAGTGCCTATTGCAATGAACTTGGCACCAGCGCCAGTTACGATGAACATGTGCCCAGCGCCCGTTACCATGTTCATGGCCCCCGTTTCCACTGCTGCGAGCATGCCCCCCGCGCCTGTTGCCGCGAGCATGGATCAAGCGCCAGTTGCCGTGTCCTCGGCCCCCGTTTCCGCTCCCGCTTCCGCGAGCGTTGCCTCCTCGCCCGTTGCCGCGAGTCCGCCTCACGCTCCCGCTTCCGCGAGCGTTGCCTCCTCGCCCGTTGCCGCGAATCCGCCAAACGCACCCGCTACCGCGGGCGTAGCCTCCGCGCCCGTTGCCGCGTGTCCGCCTCACGCTCCCGCTTCCGCGAGCGTTGCCTCCTCGCCCGTTGCCGCGAATCCGCCTCACGCTCCCGCTTCCGCGAGCGTTGCCTCCTCGCCC
>JAISFS010000227.1 GCA_031263485.1 Deltaproteobacteria bacterium
CCGCCACCCTATCCAGCTCTCATTATGAATGATGGGTTCGCAAAAGTCCAAAGTTTCCTTGAGAGGGTGGAAGACCTGCCCGCCTCCACCCGCCACTTGCTCGGCTATCCGGGTACCGCACGCGGAGTCGCCGGGCCGGGAACCGTTGAGCGGACCCATCGGCCAGGGGGCTGATGCTCGGGGCCATTGTGCGGTGGCGCCGATCCGGGGGAAGCGAGGCCGAACCGGCCCCCGGAGGTCTACGCGGCGCCACCGATCCGGATGCCGCAGGGCGCCTCATGGAGATGCCGTCACTGCTTCGGGACTTTTTGCGAACGTATCACGTCGTCTGGTTTGCGGCACCAAATCAACGACAATGATTTAAGGCCTGATGCCTCATCGTATCAGCAACAAACAATAGGGATATCAGGGGATTGATACATGCAGATACGTCTTTTAAGAAGTGGCCGAAAATCATGTGTCAGAAGACTTATCGCAATTCATGGGCGTTCACGGGCTGGGCCAATCCCGATCTTCCCGGACACCTGGCACGAGCCTTTACGGAAGTGCCCGTCTTCCTTCGCCTTCCGCATGGCTCCTGGCCCGTCATCGTGAACAGACAAGAGGATTGCGCCCGGGACAACATCAAGCACGCTGAAGGGATCTGCACCGGTGAAGTCCAGTTTTCAGCTCTTGCGCGGCAATGGGACGACTTGAAGGAGACGCGTCTGAAATGCGGTCGACATCATCGATTTCGATTTCAAAGGAGACCATGTTCTTCCGCCTCAATTTTCTTCCGCTTCAATTTTTCCGCCGTCTTTTCATGTACCTCGCTATAGGGAATAACCGCCGGATCGCGCGAACCATGGGGGCATAATCGCGGCGGGGCACGCGACTGGCTCCCGGACCCGCATATCGTGGTAGGGCGTCAGGTTTCGCGTTTCCGGCCCCGAAATGCCGGACGGGCGGCGGCGCGCCGTGCGTCTCGCGCGGCACGCCATTTCCGGGTCCGGGCTCGGCTTTCAGCGGAGTTGTCCGCCGCCTTCCATGCCCTCGCCCGGGTCTTCACCAGGTTCCCCCGAAAGGTCCCCGTCCGGGGCGTCCAGCCGGACGGCCGCGGGGGCGTCGGGCTCCACCATGACGGCCTGGGCGATCACCACGGGCTTGCGGTTGATGAACAGCCGGAAGACAGCCTTCACGTCCGCCTGGAGGCGCCTGATGAGCTCCTCCGGCTCGCCGTTGGGGCCGGCGGTCCAGCCGCCGGAGGCGATCTTCGCGAACGCTGCGCAGCAGTTCCAGGCTGCCTCCTGGACGGTCAGGGTCAGATCCTGCTCGTCCGAGTAGCGCACTCCCTGGATGGTCACCGCGGGCGGGGCCAGGGGCGCGAGCGTCCGCGAGTCCAGGACGGCGGAGACCGACACGACGCCGTACTCGGAAAGGCGCCTGCGCTCCTTCAGGACCGGGTCCGCCGGGGAGCCCAGGCGCTTGCCCTCGACCAGGCGCCTGCCGGTGCGCACGCTCTTCAACATCCTGTACGACCGGTCCCGGGCCAGGGCCACGCGCTGGCCGTCGGTCAAAAGGAGGATCCGGGAGCGGGGTATGCCCAGGTCCTCGGCTATCTCGCGGTGGCGGTGGAGGTGCCTCAGCTCCCCGTGAACGGGGATGAGGTAATGGGGCCTGGTGAGCGCCAGCATGAGCCTCAGCTCGTCCATGTGGCCGTGGCCAGAGGCGTGGATGGCCTCGGCCTGGGGGTCCACGACCTTGGCGCCCAGGTGCCGGAAGAGGTTCACGAGCTCGCCTATGGCGGTCTCGTTTCCGGGGATCGCCCGGGCGGAGAAGATGATGGTGTCGCCGCCGCGCACCTCCACCTGGCGGTGCTCCCCGTTGGCCATGCGGGCGAGGGCGGACAGGGGCTCGCCCTGGCTCCCGGTGGCCACGATCACGACCTCGCGGTCCTCGCAGGTCTCCGCCTCGTCGAAGTCGGTCTCGATGCCGCAGGGGATGTCGAGGTAACCCAGCTCGCTGGCCAGCCGCACGTTCCCGGTCATGCTCCTGCCGGTGAAGACGATCTTCCGTTCCGAGGCGATGGCGGCCTTCACTATCTCCTGGATGCGGGTCAGCGACGACGCGAAGCAGGCCAGGATTATGCGGCCCGGGGAGTCCCTGAAGAGCCTGGCCAGCGTCCGGCCCACCTCCTTCTCGCTCCGGGAGTGACCCGGCGCGTCGCTGTTGGTGGAGTCGGACAGGAGCGCCAGCACCCCCTCCTCCCCGTAGCTCGCGAACCTGTAGAGGTCGGTGCGGTCCCCCTCCGGTGCGGAGTGGTCCATCTTGAAGTCCCCGGTATGCACCACGGTGCCGGCGGGGGTGCGCACGGCCACTCCCACCCCGTCCAGGATGCTGTGGCTCACCTTGATGAACTCCAGCCCGAACGGGCCCAGCTGGACCGTGTCCCTGGGCTTTATCTCCCTGTACTCGGGCACGGGGGCCCTCTGCTCCTGGATGCGGTCGCGGGTGAGCTCCAGCGTGAGCCTGGTCCCGTAGACGGGGATCCGCGGCAGCTCGCGCATCAGGAATGGCAGCGCCCCGATGTGGTCCTCATGGCCGTGGGTGAGGACGAGGCCCAGGATCCTGTCCTCGTTGGCCTTCAGGAACGAGAAGTCCGGCACCAGGAGATCCACCCCCGGCTGGTCGTCCTTGGGGAACATGAGCCCCGCGTCTATCACTATCATGGAACCCTGGCAGGCGATGACCATGCAGTTGAGGCCTATCTCCCCCAGGCCTCCAAGGGGGATCACCTCGACCTGCGGCTCCCCGTCCGGGGGAAGCGCCGCGTCCACCAGGACCGTGTCGTTGTTCAAGATTCCCAAGCCTTTCGGATGTCTTCCGTGAAACGCCAGCACGGGCACCTGACGCGCCCGCGCTGGCAGGGTCCGCCAGGAGGCGGACGCCCATGCTCGCCGCATCCGCCGGACGCGCGTTCGCGCGTGTCGTTTGCGGGAAAGGCGCAGTCGAGCTACCCGGGCGCGGGTCGTGTTCCCCGAGCGCTGGTCGCGTACCCCATAGCGCGGGGCCTGCGCTTAAAACGTAAGTCGCAAGCGATCGGGCATCTACCGCAGGCGATCGGGCATAAGCCATAGGCGATCGGGCATAAGTCGCTGGCGACCGGGCATAAGCCATAGGCGACCGGGCATAAGTCGCTGGCGACCGGGCATCGGTCGCAGGCGATCGGGCGTAAGCAGCAGGCGACCGGGCATCGGTCGCAGGCGATCGGGCGTAAGCCGCAGGCGACCGGGCATAAGCGATCGGGCATCGGCCGCTGGCGACCGGGCATAAGCGATCGGGCATCGGCCGCAGGCGACCGGGCATAAGCTATAGGCGACCGGTCAAGGGTGCCGCTTGCCATGAAGCGGAAGGTTGCGCCGGGGCGTCCGGGGCTACCGCGCGGCTCGCCGTTCCCGCCGCGGCGCCGCCGTTACTGGAACCTGTTGATGCCGGAGAAGTCCAGGCGGTTCACGGCGAGCGTGATGGCCTCGGACAGGCTGTCCGCGCCGCCCATGTCGCCTATGAGCTTCCTCCGGGACGCGTCGGCGTCGACCGTGGTCCTGGTGACGGTCACAAGGCCCGGGCGGTCGATCACCGCCTCCAGGCGCACGTGGCTCGTCAGATCCGACCCGCTCACGTCTATCGCCATGTCGACAATGTGTACCGTCACCCTGGCCTTGGCGCCGGAGGTGCCTGACTGGGCCGTGATGCCCTGGAGGCGCAGACGTTCTCGCACGGCCTCGTAGACCGCAGCCTCGACCGTCATCATGCTCCTGGAGACGGTCTCCCCGGTGGGGAGCACGATCTTGAAGTCGACCAGGCCGTTCCGGCTTCCCTTGAAGAGATCGCGGTTCAGGGCTTCGGGGCCGATGAGGCTCTTGAGGGCCCTGGCGTCCGTCACGACCAGCTGGACCGTGCCGGGGTTCAGGAGCGCGCCCGGGGAGGGACTGAAGGAGAGCCCCAGCCGCTTCGGGCCGCCGCACGATGCGGCGAGAAGCAGGGTGAGGGCCAGGGCGGGGAGCGCCGTCGATGCGCCGCGGGCGGTCATGGTGATCTCCTAGGCGTCCTCGGGGACGCGTATCCTTGCCGGGCCGGTCAGGCCGGCCGGGCGGGGAGGGTCTGGGATGAGGCTTCGGGAGCGGGGATGCCCGACGGGCCTGAGGGACCGTCGTTGCAACGCGGAGCGTGCGTCGGGGTCCCGGCATGGCCGGGAATTAGTCGGGGGACAGGCCGTTGGGCCGGGACCGGTTGCGGAGCCTGGTTCGGACGCTGGGCATAGACTGGCGCGACCAGGTTACGGCTCCTGGTCGGCTGGGCCGGTCACGGGCCGTTGGTCCGAGGAGGTCGCAGGCGGATTTCGGCCGTCAGGCGCAGGATGCCTCTGGGGGGTTCCGGGCCATCGAACGAGGTAGCCGGTTGCCTCTGGCGGGTTCCGGGCCATCGGGCGAGGTAGTCGGAAGCCTCGGGCGGGATCCGGGCCATCGGGCGATGGATGCCTCAGGCTGGTTCCGGGGTGGGGAGGAAGTGAAAAAAAAACGAGCCGGTCAGGCCGGGGTTTCGGGCCGAGTCCGGTCAGGGAGAGCCTGCCGCAAGGCGGCTTTTCGCGGCTCTCCGGTCGCCTGGAGGCGGGCCGCATCGGTCTATTATGCGGAAACTGCCCCCGATTGTCTAGAGAGTTACCTTACACCCGTTCACCCCTTATCAGTGAGATGACCTTTTCGAGAACAACCTATTCGGAATGGCCATGAAGGATGTGTATCTGTTCACCCCTTATCAGGGGTCAGCGGCTGCAATGAAGCTGGACTACGCCGCCGTCATCGAGGGGAGGCGGCATCGCTGCCGGCCTCCGTATCCGCGATGTCCCGTCCGCAGGGACGGGGACGCGTCGGGATCGCGGGCGGGCGGGAGGGGGTCCTCCGGCTCGCCCGGGCAGGGAGGGGCCTTCCGGGCGGGAAGACCGGCCGGAAGGCGAACG
>JAISFS010000082.1 GCA_031263485.1 Deltaproteobacteria bacterium
CGTCCCGGCGATCGGCCCCGATAGGGAACCCGGCCCCGATAGGGAACCCGGCCCCGATAGGGAACCCGGCCCCGATAGGGAACCCGGCCCCGATAGGGAACCCGGCACAGGCGGCGGCAAGGGTTAGGATTCGCGAGGCGGACGCCGGTCGTTTGTCGGCGTGTCGGGCAACGGTCCATCGGCCCATCCGTTCCTGCCGTTCCAGCCTTTTCCTCCGTTCTGACCGTTCCTTCCGTACCGCCAGACTGATTATCCCCGCCTTGCGCGATCAAGCCCGACGAACGGGCCAACATTCCAAGGACTGCCCCATGCCTTACGGAACTCCAGACCCTTTCCGTCCGTCGGAACCTTCATCTGCCTGCGTGGCCGTCGCCTGCGTCGCCGTCCGGCGCGAGTTCCCCTCCGTCCCGGGCGCGCTCGGCGCCGTTCGAAGCGCGCTCGCCGTCTTTCCGGTCGTCCTCGCCGCCGCGGCGCTCGCCCTCGCTTCCGCCGTCCCCGCGCGGGCGGCCGACGTCTCCCTGATTATCTCCGACAACGAGATCTCCCTGGTCCGCCATGCCTTGGAAGGGGCAAGTTTCCCCGGCGGGACGACGGTGAGGGCCTTCAGCCTGGACGATATCCTGGACGACGCCGAGGCCGCCTCCTTCGTCTCGGGGAGCGAGGCGGTGATCGTGGACGTCATGGAAGTCAGGCACGTCGACTGGATGGCCGAAAGCGGGCTCCTGAGTAAACCCGGCACGACCGTCTACGCGTTGCGCGAATCTTCCGACGCCGTGGCGCTCAGGCTCGCGGGCTACGTCTTCGACGAGACGGCCGGCAGCTACTTCATCAGCCTCACGGAGCCCAACGCCGTGAATTGCGTGCGCCGGGTCCTGAGCCTCGGGATCGCGCCGGGGCTGGAGTACGGGCCGGCGGAGGTGGCGTCGGGCCAGGGCCTCTACCATCCCGACGCCCCGTCCACGTTCCCGACGGCGGAAGCCTATATGGAATGGAACGCGGCGAGGCCAGGCTATTCCGCGGACAGGCCCCTGCTGGGTCTCATGATGCACGACTCCTTCCTCACGCGGGGGCAGAGGCCAGCGGTGGACGCGCTGGTGCGCGTCATGGAGGACGAGGGCTTCAGCGTCATGCCGGCCTTCGGGGAGAACCTGCCGATGGTCGGGGCGTTCCTTTCGCTTGGCTACCGCGAGAGCTGCGTGGAAGCCGTCGTGTCCCTGAGCTTCAAGCAGTTCGTAGTCAACGACGAGGCGCTCATGCAGGCCTTGGGCGATCTGGACGTCCCCGTCTTCAACGCGGTGTACCTGGACACCCAGACGACGGAGGAGTGGCGGGCGAGCCCCCAGGGCATCCCGACCGCGGAGGTGTTCTGGAACCTGGCCAATCCCGAGATCCCGGGCGCCATAGAGCCAAGCCTCGCGATGGGCAAGGCGGAGGGGCGGGACGCCCGCGGCTCGCGGGTCTACCGCTGGGACGTCATGGAGGACCATGCCAGGCACATGGCGAGGCGTATCATGCGCCATGTCGCGCTCGCGAACAAGCCAGCCTCGGAGAGGAAGGTAGCGATCCTCTACTACAACAACTCCCGGGGCAAGCACGCGATCGGCGCCGCGTACCTGAACGTCTTCGCGAGCCTGGCGGCCATCATCGAGCGGCTCGCGATCGAGGGCTACGCCGTGGAATCCGACGCGCCGCTGGACGAGGAGGAGGTCAAGGATCTCGTCCTGCGCGGCGGCCGCAACGTGGGAAGCTGGGCGCCCGGAGAGCTGGACGCAATGATAGACGGCGGGAGCGTCGTCCTGTGGCCGATCTCCGAATACAGGGCCCTGTTCGACGCCCTTCCCGAGGAGTACAGGACGAACGTCCTCGAGCAGTGGGGGACGCCCGAGGAGGGCGACGTCATGACGCGCGACGGGAATCTCGTGCTGCCCGTCATCGTCAGGGGGAACGTGGCGATAATGCCCCAGCCCGCCCGCGCGATCGAGGACGACCCCATGAGGCTCTACCACGATCCCCTGATCTTCCCCCACCACCAGTATCTCGCGCTGTACCTGTGGCTGGAGCACGTCTGGATGGCTGACGCCGTCGTGCATCTGGGCACCCACGGGACGCTGGAATGGATGCCCGGCAAGCAGGCGGGCATGAGCCTCTCCGATCCCCCCGAGGTCCTGATGGGCACCCTGCCCGACGTCTATCCCTACAACATGGACGTCCTGAGCGAGGGCATCCAGGCCAAGCGCCGGGGGAGGGCGGTTATAGTCGACCATCTCATCCCGCCGCTGGTCACGGCGGGCGCGTACCGGGAGTACGAGACCCTCGCCCGGCTCGTGAAGTCGTACCAGTCGGCGGCGGCGACGGATTCCGCCACCGCGGGCGACTACCTGGCGCGGATCCGGGCTCTCGCCTCGGAGCTCGCGCTGGAGAAGGATCTGCGCCTCGACGCGCTGGACGGGCCCGAGGCGGTCCAGGCGCTCGCGGTGTATCTGGAATACCTGGACACGGCGGAGGTGCCTTACGGGCTCCACACCTTCGGGACGAGCCCCGCGGGCGACGCCCGCGACTCGCTTCTGGGGACGATTGCCCGCGAGAACCCGGGCATCGACGTCCGCGAGGCCGGGATTAGGCTAGACATGTCCGGCGAGGACGAGTTCGCGGGGCTCCTCCGGGGGCTCTCCGGGAGACGGGTGGCGCCGGGGGAAGGCAACGATCCGGCAAGGAATCCAGAGGCGCTCCCTTCCGGCCGCAACTTCTACGGGCTCTCCCCGGCCAGGCTCCCCACCCGCGAGGCCTGGCGGCTTGGCCAGGAGGCCGCCGGGAAGATCGTCTCGGACTACGTCTCGGAGCACGGGGAGTATCCCGACAAGGCGTCCGTGGTCATCTGGGCTGTGGAGGCCATGCGCAACGAGGGGGTGAACGAGTCGACGGTGCTCGCTCTCATAGGCTGCGAGCCCACGTGGGCGCCCTCGGGGATCGTCACGGGCACCCGGCCAATCCCGGGCAGGGTCCTGGGACGGCCGCGGATAGACGTGACCGTCGACTCGTCCGGGCTGTACCGGGATCTGTTCCCGGACAGGATAGTCCTCCTGGACGATGCCATCCGCCAGGCGGCGCTCCAGGACGACGTCGAGAACTTCATAGCCGCCAACGACGAGAGCAACCGCCGGGCGCTCATGGCCCGGGGCTACTCGGAGGAGGACGCCGTCCGGTTCTCCCGGGCGAGGATCTTCTCGGAAAGGCCCGGCAACTACGGGAACCGCGTGCCCGAGGCCGTCTCCTCGTCCGCCTCCTGGGACGACCCGGACGACGTGGCGCTGGCGTTCCGGGAGCATACGGGCTACGCCTACGGGGCCGATCTCTGGGGGGCGCCCGCCAGGGACTCGCTGGAGCTGAACCTGGCGGGCTCGAAGATCGCCTGGCATTCCATGAGCTCGCACCTGTTCGGGATCATGGACGACGACGACTTCAACGGATATCTGGGCGGGCTGGCCATGGCCATCACTTCGCTGTCCGGCGGCGCGGCGCCCGAGACGCTGGTGACCGACCAGCGCGCCAACGGCAGGGTGGACATGACGGGCCTGGACACGGCGATAGGCGCCGAGACGCGGACCCGGTACCTGAACCCGACGTGGATCGCGGGCATGAAGGCCGAGGGATACGCGGGCGCGCTGGAGATGGCGAAATTCGTCGAGTACCTTTTCGGCTTCAACGTGACCGTGCCGCAGGACGTGGACCCCGCGCTCTGGGACCAGACCTACGAGGTGTACGTGGAGGACAAGTACGGCGAGGACCTGCCGGGATTCCTGGACAGCGAGAACCCCTGGGCCTTCCAGTCGATAACCGGCCGCCTGCTGGAGACCGCGCGCAAGGGCTACTGGGACCCTTCGGACGAGGTCCGCCGGAAGCTCTCCGTCGACTACGCGACGAGCGTGATCGAGCGCGGGGTCGCCTGCTGCGACCACACCTGCAACAACCCGGCGCTGAACCAGATGGTCGTGAACGTCATCTCGCTCCCCGGCGTGATGGCCCCCGAGCTCGTGGCCGAGTTCAAGCTGGCGATCGAGCGGATGGCCCAGATGACCCTGGAGGAGCAGCTCGCGGAAAACCGGCGGACGATACAGGATTTGGGCGACCGCCGCGCGGAGCTGGACTCCAACCCGCCGACCCCCGAGGTGCCGCCGGAAACCCCGCCGGAAACGCGGACGGACCTGGAGACGACGCCGCCGGAGGACGCCGCCGAGGCCCAGGACGCCGAGAGCGTCCGGGGCCTGAAGATGGAGAGCATCTCCACGTCCGACGACGACACCTCGCTCAGCTCCTCCGGCATCGAGTGGACGCTCTCGATCTTCGTGCTCGCGCTCATCGCGGTATTCTTCCTCGGATACCGCAGGCGGACGCGCAGGGCGCGCGGCGCACGGACGTCCGGCGGCGCGGATGCCGTCCCCGGCGGCGCGGATGCCGTCCCCGGCGGCGCGGACGGCTTGCCCGCAGGGAAAGCCGCTCCCGGAAAAGCCCCGGACGACGGCGGAAAGGGGCCCGGCGAGGGCGGCGGAGATGACTGAAGGCCGCGCGGAATGCGATGAACGCTATGCCGTCGGCGTCAGGGCGCGAAAGGGGGGCTTCAGGGGATTTCGGAGCTTGCCCGGCCATACGGGCACGGCCACGGGGGATTGCTGGCGGGCCGGAGCGGCCGATGGCCGCCGCATCCCCGGGGAACCGGCCGCGGGCCGGACGATCGGATCCCCCATGCCTGACAGACGATCACTTGCCCGGCGTGATGCCTCCGGGCGAACAAGCGAATATTTCGAGGACTGCCCCATGCCTTCCGAAAAACCTGGCCATTCGCCCCGAGCCGTCCGGGCATCGGCCCGCGGCGCCGTTACAGTCGCGGTCCGCGGCGTTGCCCCGGAACCGGCCCGCGGAGCCGCCCGGGCGGTCGCGGCGCTTGCAGCGTTGGCCGCGCTCGCGCCGCTGTCCGCCGTCCCCGCCCGCGCGACCGACGTCTCCGTGATAATCTCCGACTCGGACAGCTGGGTGGTCCACCGGGCCATGGACGGCGCCGCCTTCCCGGAAGGGCTGACCGTGAAGGCGTTCTCCCTCGCGGATCTCAAGGAGGGGGACGAGGCCGCCTCTTTCGTATCCGGAAGCGACGCCGTGATCGTGGACGTCATGGACGCGAGGAACACCGCCCGGATGCGCGAGCTGGGGATTCCGGAAAATCCGGGCGTCGCGCTCTACGCCCTGCGCAATTCGCCGGACGACGCCGCGCTTCTCCGCGAGGGCTACGTTTTCGACGAGGAGGCCGGCGAATACTACAGCTTCCTCTCGGAGGCCAACGCAGTGGGCGCCGTGCGCAGGATCCTGAGCCTCGGGATCGCGCCGGGGCTGGAGTACGGCCCGCCTGAGGAGCTGCCGAGCCTGGGCGTCTACCATCCCGACGCCCCGTCCAGGTTCCCGACGGCGGAGGGGTATCTGGAATGGTACAGGGCCAGGCCGGGCCACTCGGAGGACAGGCCCTGGCTGGGGCTCATGATCTTCGACGCCTTCCTCACGCGGGGGCAGAGGCCCGGGGTGGACGCGCTCGTGCGTCTCATGGAGGACGAGGGCTTCAACGTGCTGCCCTCCTTCGGGGACAACCTGCCGATGGTCGAGGGGATCCTTTCGGGCGGACGGGGCGCGAGCCGCGTGGACGCCGTGGCTTCCTTGACCCTCAAGATGTTCCAGGTGAACGACGGGAGGCTCCTGGGCGCCATGCGCGGCATGGGCGTCCCCTTCTTCAACGCGATATTCCTGGACGCCCAGACCGCGGACGAGTGGCGGGGGAGCCCCTATGGCATCCCGGCATCGGAGGTGTGGAACCTGGCCAATCCCGAGATCCCGGGTGTGATCGAGCCGAACCTGGCGATGGGCAAGACGGCCGAACGCACGGCGCGGGGCGGTCTGGTCTTCGGCTGGGACGCCATGGAGGGCGAGGCGAGGCATATGGCCAGAAGGATCATGCGCCATCTGGCCCTGGCCCGCAAGCCCGCCTCCGAGAAGAGGGTCGCCGTAGTCTACTACAACAACTCGCGCGGGAAGCAGTCCGTGTCCGCGGTGTACCTGAACGTCTTCAGGAGCCTGGCCGACATCGCCGCCAGGCTCAAGGCCGAGGGCTACGCGGTCGAGGACGACCCGCCGCTGGACGAGGAACGCGTGAAGGGGCTGGTGCTGCGCGGCGGCAGGAACGTCGGGAGCTGGGCGCCCGGCGAGCTGGACGGCCTCATAGAGGGCGGAGGGGCCGTCCTGTGGCCGATTTCGGAGTACAGGGAGCTCTTCGACCGGCTGCCGGAGGACTTCAGGGCGAAGGTCGTCGGCCAGTGGGGGCAGCCGGAGGACGCTTCCGTCATGGCGAAGGACGGGAACCTGGTCCTGCCCGTCATAGCGTTGGGGAACCTCCTCGTCATGCCGCAGGGGGCGCGTGCCGCCGAGGACGATCCGATGAGGCTCTACCACGACCCGCTCGTCTACCCGCATCACCAGTACCTGGCCGGGTACCTGTGGCTCGAGCACGTCTGGAAGGCCGACGCCGTGGTGCATCTCGGCACCCACGGCACGCTCGAGTGGATGCCCGGCAAGCAGGCGGGCATGAGCCTCTCCGATCCCCCGGAAGTGCTCCTGGGGACGCTTCCCGACATCTACCCGTACAACATGGACGTCTTGGGCGAGGGGATTCAGGCCAAACGCCGCGGCAGGGCGGTTCTTGTCGACCACCTCATCCCGCCGCTGGTGAGGGCGGGCCGCTACCGGGAATACGAGACGCTGGCAAGGCTGATCGAGTCCTACCGGTCGGCCGCGGAGACGGAATCCGCGACCGCTGGGGAACACCTCCGGAGGATCCGGGAGCTGGCCTCGGAGCTCGCGCTCGAGAAGGACCTCCACCTCGACGCGATTGACGGGCCCGAGGCGGTCCGGGCGCTCTCGACGTATCTGGAATACCTTGATCAGGCGGACGTGCCATACGGGCTCCACACCTTCGGGACTAGCCCGTCCGGGGAGGCCCGCGACTCGCTCCTGGACGCGATGGCCCGCGAGAATCCGGGCCTCGACGCGGGCGAGTACGGCGGGAGGATCGACCGGTCGGGCGAACGCGAGTTCGCGGGTCTACTGGACGGCCTTTCCGGGAGATGGGTCGAGCCTGGGGAAGGAAACGATCCGGCCCGCAACCCCGAGGCGCTCCCCACCGGCCGCAACTTCTTCGGGCTCTCCCCGGGCAGGTTCCCCACGCGCGAGGCCTGGCGGCTGGGCCAGGAGGCCGCGTCCCAGATCGTCTCAGGCTACCTGGCCGAGCACGGGGAGTACCCCGACAAGGCCGCGGTGGTCATCTGGGCGCTGGAGGCGATGCGCAACGAGGGCGTGAACGAGGCGACCGTGCTCGCCCTCATAGGCTGCGAGCCGCAGTGGGCGCCTTCGGGGGTGGTCACGGGCACCAGGCCGATCCCCGGACGGGTGCTGGGACGGCCCCGGATCGACGTCACCATCGACACCACCGGTCTGTACCGGGACCTGTTCCCGGACAGGCTGGTGTTCCTGGACGAGGCCATCCGCCAGGCCGCGCTCCAGGACGACGTCGAGAACTTCATAGCGCTGAACGACGAGAGCAACCGCAGGGCGCTTTTGGCCCGCGGCTATTCCGAGGAGGACGCGGGCCGCTTCTCCCGCGCGCGGATCTTCACCGAGAAGGTCGGCAACTACGGGAACCGGGTTTCCGGGGCCGTCTCCGCGTCCGGCACCTGGGACGACCCGGACGATCTGGCCCTGACGTTCAGGGAGCACACGGGCTACGCCTACGGGGCCAATCTCTGGGGAGAGCCGGCCCGGGATTCCCTGGAGCTCAACCTGACGGACGTGAAGATCGCCTGGCATTCCATGAGCTCGCACCAGTTCGGGGTCATGGACACCGACGACTTCAACGCCTACCTGGGCGGGCTGGCCGCTGCCGTGGCCTCCCTGTCCGGCGGGACGGCGCCCGAGACGCTCGTGACCGACCAGCGCTCCCCCGGCAAGGTGGCCGTGACGGCCCTGGACTCGGCCATCGGCGCCGAGACGCGGACACGGTACCTGAACCCGGCCTGGATACGGGGCATGAAGGCCGAGGGCTACGCGGGCGCCTTCGAGATGGCGAAGTTCGTGGAGGTCCTCTTCGCGTTCAGCGTGACCGTGCCGCAGGACGTGGACCCGAGGATGTGGGACCAGGCCTACGAGGTCTACGTCGAGGACAAGTACGGCGAGGGAGTCCCGGAGTTCATGGACGGGAACAACCCCTGGGCCTTCCAGTCGCTCACGGGAAGGATGCTGGAGACCGTGCGCAAGGGCTTCTGGGAACCTTCCGAGGAGGTCCGCCGGAAGCTGGCCGTCGGGTACGCCATGAGCGTGATAGAGCGGGGGGTCGCCTGCTGCGATCACACCTGCAACAACCCGATGTTGAACGAGATGGTCGTGAACGTCATATCGCTCCCCGGAGTGATGTCGCCGGAGCTCGTGGAGCGCTTCCGGGCGGCCATCGAGCGGATGGCGGGGATGAGCCTGGAGGAGCAGGTGGCCGATGCCCGACGGACGATAAAGGAGCTGGGCGACCGCCGCGCGGAGCTCGACTCCAACCCGCCGTCCCCCGAAGCCCCTTCCCTTAACCCGTCCGCCCCGGAGGACGCGGCGGACGCGGCGCCGGACGCGGAGAGCGTGCGGGGGCTCAAGATGGAGAACATCACCACCTCCGACAGGGACACCTCGCTCAGCTCCTCCGGGGTCGAGTGGACGCTGTCGGCATTCGTGCTCGCGGTTCTTGCGATCTTCTTCGTCGGCTATCGCATGCGGTCGCGCAGGGCCAAGCGGTCAGGAGCCGCGCCCGGAAAGGGCGGGGACGCGGGCGGCGGGGACGGCCTGAACGGCGAGAGTGACGGGGCGGGCGGGGTCGGCGCTCCCTCCGAGGCAGGCCTTGGCAACGGCGCCGCATCCGGGCGCGGAAGGAGGGACGATCAGGTTTAACCAAGCCGGATGGGCAAACGGCAAAAGGCGCACGGCGCACCCGGCGGAAAGGGCCGGACGCCCGCACGTGATTCCATGACCGTCCCGGCCCTCGGGTAAATTCGGAGCGTCGGCCCTGGCGTCATATCCTCCCGTCCAGGGAACAGGCGCATCCGATGATTCAGCCCAACCCGGAATCAGGCACATCAGACCGTAAGTCCCGGCCCGGCATCCTGCATGTCATACGGTAAGTCCCAGCCCTAAGTCTGGCATATTTGACTGTCCGTCCGTGGCCGGTATCCTGCATATGCTGCTCTTCGTCCCTGCACTGCAACCGGCATATCCGAAGTTTCGACCCGGTCCGGTATCCGACATATCAGACATCTCGTCCCGGCCCGGCGTCCGTCACCACAGACCGCTCGTCCCGGTCCGGCGTCCTACACCTCAGACCGCTCGTCCCGGCCCGGCATCCGGTACATCAGGCTTCTCGTTCCGGTCATGAGTCCTGTATATCAGACTGTTCGTCCCGGCCCTGTATCACGCATATCGATGTTCCCTCTCCGACCGCTTGCCGCCGATCCGGAGAACCTTCCGCAGACCGGTCGAACCTCCGCCGGTTCGACGATCCTCCGCCCGACCCGAGCCAACCGGGCGGTGAAGCGAAGCGCAGATTTCAAGGACAGACCCATGCCTCACGACCCGCCTACTCCAGCCCGTCAAAAATCGCCCCAAGAGGTCGCGCTCCGTCCAGGCCTCGAGGCGCGGGCCTTCTCCGGAGCCTCCTCAGCCTCCTCAGCATCCTCAGCATCCTCAGCATCCTCAGCGTCTTTAGCGTCATCCGTTCTCTCGGCCCCCTTCGCCATCCTTGCCTTAGCCGTCCTGGCGGCGGCGATTGCCCTGGCGTCCGCCGCGTCGGCGCTCGCTGCGGACGTCTCGATGCTTGTCACCGACTCCGACAGCTGGGTGGTCCACCGGGCAGTCGATGCTGAGAGATTCGCGGACGGCGTGACCGTGAAGGCCTTCGTCCTGGCGGATCTTCAGGACGGCGGTGAGGCCGCCGGGTTCGTTTCCGGAAGCGAGGCCGTGCTCGTGGACGTCACGGACAAAAGGCATATTGCCTGGATATCCGAACGCGGCCTTCCGGGCAGGCCCGGCACGGCCGTCTACGCCCTGCGCGAGTCAGCCGACGACGGGGCGCTCATGCGCGAGGGTTGGGTGTTCGACCGCGCGTCCGACGGCTACTTCAACAACCTCACGGAGGCCAACGCCGCGAACGGCGTGCGCCGGATCCTTGGCCTCGGGGTGGCGCCCGGGCTGGAGTACGGCCCGCCGGAGGAGCTCCTGAGCCTGGGCGTCTACCATCCCGATGCCCCGTCCAAGTTCCCGGAGGCGGACGGGTATATGGAATGGTACCGGACGAGGCCGGGCTATTCGGAGGGGAAGCCATGGCTGGGGGTCATGCTGTTCGAGGCGTTCCTCGATCGGGGGCAGAGGCCGGCGGCGGACGCGCTCGTGCGCCTCCTGGAGGACGAGGGCTTCAACGTGATGCCCGCGTTCGGGGACAACCTGCCCGTGGTGGAGCGGATTTTCCTGGACCCGGGGGGCAAGGGCCGCGTGGATGCCGTGGCGGCGCTCACCCTGAAGTTCTTCCTGGCCACGGACGAGAGGCTCAGGGAGGCCCTGCGCGTCCTGGACGTCCCCGTAGTGAATTCGATGTACCTCGAGGCCCAGACGATCGCCCAATGGCGGGAGAGCCCCCGGGGCATCCCCACCGACGAGGTCCTCTGGAACCTGGCCAACCCCGAGATCTCGGGGGCCATAGAGCCCAGCCTCGGGATCGGGAAGACGGAGGGGCTGACGGCGCGGGGGGCGAGGGAATACCGCTGGGAAGTCCTGGAGGCCGAGGCCAGGCACATGGCGAGGCGCATCGCCCGCCACGTGGCGCTCGCCAGGAAGCCTGCCGCGGAAAAGAGGATCGCGATCCTTTACTACAACGACGCGAGGGGCAGGCAGTCCGTGGAGGCGACATACCTGAACGTGTTCAGGAGCTTGGCCGACATCGCCGCCAGGCTGAAGGAGGAAGGCTACTCGGTCGACTCCGATCCGCCCCTGGACGAGGAACGGGTGAAGTCGCTCGTGCTGCGCGGCGGCAGGAACGTCGGGAGCTGGGCGCCGGGCGAGCTGGATACGCTCATCGGGAGCGGGACCGCCGTCCTGTGGCCTGTAGCGGAGTACAGGGAACTCTTCGACGGGCTTCCGGAAGAATTCAGGGAAAACGTCCTGGCCCAGTGGGGACCGCCCGAAGAGGCCGTCCTCATGGCCAGGGACGGGAAGCTGGTCCTGCCGGCCGTCGTCAGGGGCAACCTGCTGATCATGCCGCAGGGTGCGCGGGCCGCAGGGGACGATCCCGTGAGGCTCTATCACGATCCGACGATCTTCCCGCATCACCAGTACATCGCGGCGTACCTGTGGCTGGAGCACGTCTGGAAAGCCGACGCCGTGGTGCATCTGGGCACCCACGGGACGCTCGAGTGGTTGCCGGGCAAGCAGTCGGGCATGAGCCTCTCCGATCCTCCCGAGGTACTGCTTGGTACGCTTCCCGACGTCTACCCCTACAACATGGACGTCCTCGCCGAAGGGATCCAGGCAAAGCGCCGCGCCAGGGCGGTCCTGATCGACCATCTCGTCCCCCCGCTCGTGAGGGCCGGGAAGTACCGGGAGTACGCCGAGCTCGCCCGGCTGATAGCCTCATACCGCTCGGCCGCGGCGACCGATTCGGCGACCGCGGGCGAGCATCTGGCGAGGATAGGCGAGCTGGCCTCGAGGCTGGGGCTGGAGAGGGATCTGCACCTCGGGCCGTTCGCCGGGCCCGAGGATGTCCCGGCGCTCTCCGAGTACCTGGAACGCATGGACGGGGCGGACGTGCCTTACGGTCTCCACACCTTCGGGACGAGCCCGGCCGGCGGCGCCCGCGACTCGCTTCTGGATCTGATCGCCCGGGATAACCCGGGCATCGACAGGGACGAGTACCGCGCTAAACTGGACGCCTCGGGCCCCAACGAGATGACGTCGCTCCTGAAGGGCCTGGGCGGAAGGTACGTGGAGCCGGGAGAGGGCAACGATCCCGCCCGCAACCCGGCCGCGCTCCCTTCCGGCCGCAACTTCTACGGGCTCTCCCCGGCCAGGATCCCCACCCGCGAGGCCTGGCGGCTGGGCCGGGAGGCCGCGGACGGGATAATCGGGGACTACGTGAGGGATCACGGGGAATACCCCGACAAGGCGGCGGTGATCATCTGGGCGCTCGAGACCATGCGCAACGAGGGCGTGAACGAGTCCACGGTCCTGGCGCTCATAGGCGTGGAACCGACGTGGGCGCCCTCGGGGATCGTGACGGGCACCCGGCCCGTCCCGGGCAGGGTCCTGGGGCGGCCCCGGGTGGACGTCACCATCGATTCCTCCGGGCTGTACCGGGACCTGTTCCCGGACAGGATAGTGTTCCTGGACGGCGCCATCCGCCAGGCGTCGCTCCAGGACGACGTCGAGAACGTCATCGCCGTGAACGACGAGAGCAACCGCCTGGCCCTCATCGCCCGGGGCTACCCGGCGGACCACGCCCGGCGCCTCTCCCTGGCGCGGATATTCTCCGAGAGGCCCGGCAACTACGGGAACCGGGTGCCGGAGATCGTCTCCGCCTCCGGGACCTGGGACGACCCGGAGGACGCGGCCCTGGCGTTCAGGGAGCACACCGGCTACGCCTACGGGGCCGACCTCTGGGGAGAGCCGGCCCGGGACTCCCTGGAGCTGAACCTGACCGGCTCGAAGATCGCCTGGCACTCAGTGAGCTCGCACCTGTTCGGGATCCTGGAGGACGAGGACTTCAACGGCTATCTGGGCGGTCTGGCCATGGCGATCGCGTCGCTGTCCGGCGGCGCGGCGCCCGCGACGCTCGTGACCGACCAGCGCTCCCCGGGCAAGGTGATCATGACGGGCCTGGACGCGCTCGTCGGCTTCGACGCCAGGACCCGGTACCTGAACCCGACGTGGATCGAGGGCATGAAGGCCGAGGGCTACGCGGGCGCCGTTGAGATGGCGAGGTTCGTGGAGGTCCTCTTCGCCTTCAACGTGACCGTCCCGCAGGCCGTGGACACGAAGCTCTGGGACCAGGCGTACGAGGTCTTCGTCGGGGACGGCTACGGCGACGGCGTGGCCGGGTTCATGGACGAGTCCAGCCCCTGGGCTTTCCAGTCGCTCACGGGCAGGATGCTCGAGACCGTGCGCAAGGGCTACTGGGCGCCCCCCGATGCGGTCCGGCACAAGCTCGCGACCGCTTACGCCGCGAGCGTGGTCGAGCGCGGGGTCGCCTGCAGCGATCTCGTCTGCAACAATCCGCAGCTGAACCGGATGGTCCTGGACATCGTCTCGCTTCCCGGCGCGGCGGCCCCCGGGTTAGCTGAGCGGTTCAGGGAGGCCGTCGAGCGGGCGGCAGGAAAGCCCCTGGACGAGCAGGTTGCCGACAGCCTGCGGACGATAGGCGAGCTGGCCGCCCGCCGCGCGGAGCTCGACTCTAACCCGCCGGTTGCCCAGCCGTTGCGCGGCCCGGAGGCTCAGGTCCTGCCCGGCCCCGGCGCAGAGGCGGACGCGGCGTCCGGCGCGGAGAGCGTGCGGGGGCTCAGGATGGAGAACCTGACGCGATCCGCGGGGGACTCGTCGCTCAGCCCCTCCGGCATCGAGTGGACGCTTTCGATCTTCGGGCTCGCGCTTCTCGCCGTCTTCTTCATCGGCTACCGCATGAGGGCCAGCAGGGCAGAGAGGGCCGGTGCCTCGCCGGGAAATGCCGCGTCTGACGGCGATGCCTGAGATAACGAGGATTTCGATGATTCCGAAGACTATGAGCACTACGAAGATTATGAGCACTACGAAGACTATGGAGGCTATGACGATTGTGAAGATACTGGACATGTGCGAGCGGCGGACGGCTCCGGGGATGCCGGTCCGGCGGGGACACGGGACGCCCGGCTGATTCTTTCCGGCCGGGGTTCCGGCCGGTCCGCCGATTCTTTCCGGTCTGGGTTCCGGCCGGTCCGCCGATTTCTCTCGCCTTATGAATCCGGTTATCCGCGGCTCTCGCGGGTCGCCCGCCTTCCGACATATTCCCGGGGACAGGCTCCGATCGGACTGCCCCCCCGTCAGATGATCCCTCGCCCGGTTTCAGGCCGCCGGACGAATCGCGTACATCCTAAGGATTGACCCATGCCTTACCGCACCTCAGCGTCTGTCCGCCGGGCGGCTCCCGGAGCCCTGAGTCCGGACCTGGCGGTTCCCAAGGCCCAGCGTCCGGACCTGGCGGCCAACCCGTCCGGCAACGCCCGCGCTTCAGCCGCTTCGGCCTACGCCTCTTCCGCTTCAGTCGCGGCCTTTGCCATGGCCGCGGCCCTCGCGCTCGCGCCGGTTCACGCGCGCGCGGCGGCCGTCTCCATGATAGTCCTGAATCCCGACAGCTGGACGGTCCACGAGGCCGTGGACGGGACGGACTTCGGCGACGGGGTGACCGTGAAGGCCTTCTGCCTCGCGGATCTCGTGGAAGATGACGGGGCGGCCGCCTTCGTCTCGGGGAGCGATGCCGTCATCGTGGACGTCACGGACCCCCGGCATGCGGACTGGATAAACGAACGCGGGATTCTCGGCAAGCCCGGCACGACCGTCTACGCGGTGCGCGAGTCGGCCGACGACGACAGGCTCAGGCGCGAGGGCTACGTATTCGACGACGCGGCAGACGTCTATTACGGCTACCTCACCGGGCAGAACGTCCGTAACGCCGTGCGCCGGATCCTGAGCCTCAGGGTGTCGCCCGGGCTCGGATACGGGCCTCCGGAGGAACCGTCCGGCCTGGGAATCTACCACCCCGACGCCCCGTCCGCGTTCCCGACCGCGGAGGGCTTCCTGGGATGGTACAGGGCCAGGCCGGGTTACGACGAGGCGAGGCCCTGGCTCGCCCTCACGTTCTTCGACGAGTACCTCATGCAGGGGCAGAAGCCTGCGGTGGACGCGCTGGTGCGCGTCCTGGAGGACGAGGGCTTGAACGTGATGCCCGCCTTCGGGGACAACCTCCCGATCTTCGAGAGGCTTCTCCTGGGCCCCGGCCGCAAGGGCAGGGTGGACGCGGTGGCGGCCCTGAGCCTCAAGTTCTACCTGGCCAACACCGAGCCCTTCAGGAAGGCCTTGGGCGATCTGGACGTGCCCGTGTTCAACGGCGTCTATCTCCTGGATCAGACCGTCGGCGAGTGGCGGGACAGCCCCCAGGGCATCTCGACCTTGGAGGCCATCTGGAACATGGCCAACCCCGAGACCGCTGGCGCCGTCGAACACAGCGTCGTCATGGGCAAGACTGAGGGGCGCACGGGGGAAGGCGCGCGCGTCTACCGCTGGGAAGCCATGGAACCCGAGGCCAGGCACATGGCCAGGCGCGTCATGCGCCACGTGGAACTCGCGCGCAAGCCCGCTTCGGAGAAGAAGGTCGCGATCCTGTACTACAACTACTCGCGGGGCAGGCAGTCCGTGGGCGCCGCGTACCTGAACGTCTTCAGGAGCATCGCGGACATCGCCGCCAGGCTCAATGCCGAGGGCTACGCGGTGGATTTCGATCCGCCCCTGGACGAGGAGGAGGTGAAGTCGCTCGTCCTGCGCGGCGGACGCAACATAGGCTCCTGGGCGCCCGGCGAGCTGGAAACGCTGGTCGACGAAGGCGCCGCGGTGCTGTGGCCGATCTCCGAGTACAGGGAGCTCTTCGATGGGCTTCCTGAAGAATTCAGGGAAAACGTCCTGGCGCAGTGGGGCCCGCCCGAGGAAGCCTCGGTCATGGCATGGGACGGGAACCTGGTCCTGCCGGTCATCCTCCGGGGGAACCTGGCAGTCATGCCCCAGGGGGCCCGGGCCATGGAGGACGATCCCGTGAGGCTCTTCCACGACCCCGAGATCTTCCCGCACCACCAGTACCTGGCGGTGTACCTGTGGCTGGAGCGCGTGTGGAAAGCGGACGCCGTGGTGCATCTGGGCACCAACGGGACCCTGGAATGGATGCCCGGCAAGCAGTCGGGCCTGGAACTCTCCGATCCGCCGGAGGTGCTCATGGGGACCCTTCCCGACATCTACCCGTACAACATGGACGCGCTGGCCATGGGCATCCAGGCCAAGCGCCGCGGCAGGGCGGTCATGGTAGACCACCTCATACCTCCGCTCGCGAGGGCCGGGGCCTACGGGGAGTACGAGACGCTCGCCCGGCTGGCGGCATCCTACCTGTCCGCCGCGGAGATGGACGCCGCCACCGCGGGCGACTATCTGGATCAGATCCGGGAGCTGGCCTCCGGGCTCTCGCTCGGGAAGGACCTAGGCGCGGGTTCGATAGACGGGCCCGAGGACGTCCGGGCGCTGTCCGCCTATCTCCTGCTCATGGCGGAGGCGGACGTCCCCTACGGGCTCCACACCTTCGGGACGAGCCCGTCCGGCGAGGCCCGCGGCGCGCTTCTGGAGGCGATTTCACGCGAGAACCCGGGCCTCGACCCGGTCGGGACCGGCGGGAGGCTGGACGCGTCCGGCGAAAACGAGCTCGCCTCGCTAGTGAAAGGCCTTTCCGGTAGATACGTGACGCCGGGGGAGGGAAACGATCCGGCCCGCAACCCCGAGGCTTTGCCTTCCGGCCGCAACTTCTACGGGCTTTCCCCGGGCAGGTTCCCGACCAGGGAGGCCTGGCGGCTGGGGCGGGAGGCGGCCGACAGGATCATCTCGGACCATGTGGCCGAGCATGGCGAGTACCCGGACAAGGTCGCGGTGATCCTCTGGTCGCTGGAGACCATGCGCAACGAGGGCGTGAACGAGTCTACGGCGCTGGCGCTCGTAGGCGTCGAGCCCGAGTGGGCGCCCTCGGGGGAGGTCACCGGCACCCGGCCCGTGCCCGGAAGCGTCCTGGGCCGGCCCCGGATAGACGTCACCGTCGACTGCTCCGGGCTGTACCGGGACCTTTTCCCGGACAGGATACTCTTCCTGGACAACGCCATCCGCCAGGCGGCGCTCCAGGACGACGTCGAGAACTTCATCGCCCGCGACGACGAGGCGAACCGCCGCGAGCTCGTGGCCCGCGGCTACGCCGAGGAGGACGCGGGCCGCTTCGCCAGGGCGAGGATCTTCTCGGAAAGGCCCGGCAACTACGGGAACCGGGTGCCGGAGGCCCTCTACGCCTCGGGCGCCTGGGACGACCCCGAAGACGTGTCCCTGGCGTTCCGGGAGCACACGGGCTACGCATTCGGGGCGGAGATCTGGGGCGAGCCGGCCCGGGACTCCCTGGAGCTGAACCTGGCGGGCTCGAAGATCGCCTGGCACTCGGTGAGCTCGCATCTCTTCGAGATCCTGGACACGGGCGACTTCAACGCCTACCTGGGCGGGCTCGCCATGGCGATCGCGTCCCTGTCCGGCGGGACGGCGCCCGAGACGCTCGTGGTCGACCAGCGTTCCGTCGGCAAGGCGTCCGTGACGGGCCTGGACACGCTCATAGGCTATTCCGCCAGGACCCGGTACCTGAACCCCGCCTGGATCGGGGCCATGACGGCCGACGGCTACGCCGGCGCCCAGGTCATGTCGAACTACGCGGACTTCCTCTTCGGTTTCCAGGTGACGGTGCCGCGGGACGTGGACCCCGGGCTCTGGGACCAGACCTACGAGGTCTACGTCGACGACAAGTACGGCACGGGAATCAGGGAGTTCATGGAACGCGAGAACCCCTGGGCCTTCCAGTCGCTCGCGGCGAGGCTCCTCGAGACCGTGCGCAGGGGCTACTGGGCACCCTCGGACGAGGTCCGCCGGAGGTTGGCGGTCGAGTACGCCGCGAGCGTGGTCGGGCGAGGGGTCGCCTGCAGCGGCCTCGTCTGCGGCGACCCCCGCCTGAACGCCATGGCGCTGGAGATCATCTCGGTCCCGGGAGCGGCGGCGCCGGAACTCGCGGCCGAGTTCAAGGCGGCGATCGAGCGGGCGGCCCGGAAGTCCCTGGAGAGCCAGCTCGCCGACAGCCTGGGCATGATAAGGGATCTTGCCGACCGCCGCGCGGAGCTGGACTCCAACCCGCCTTCGCCGGCGGCGCCGCCGCAGGCCCGGACTGGCCCCGGAGCGCCGGCGGAAGCGTCCGCCGAAACCTCCGGCGGCGAGAGGGTGCGGGGACTCAGGATGGAGAGCGTCGGCGACCCTCGGGAGGACGCCCCGCGAGGCTCCTCCGGTATCGAGTGGATGCTCGCGCTCTTCGTGCTCGCGATAATCGCGATCTTCTTCGCGGGCTACCGCCGGATGATCCGCAAGGCCGCCGGGACGGGCGGCGGCAAGGCGCCGGGTTCCGGTGCCGGCAAGGGTTAGGCGGGCGCGACGGGCATCCGCCGCAAGTCGGCCGGCTGTCTCCGGCCCCGGGAGCGAAAGGAGGGATTGACATGCTGGACCGTTAAGGTTTGCCGCGCAAGACGGTCGGGTCGCGGAAATGGCAACCCGCCGGAAAGCCGCTGATCGCGGAGGCGGAAGGTAACTGAAAGCGCAGATCGCGGAGGCTGAAGGTAACAGAAGCCGCAGATCGCGGAGGCGGAAGGAAACTGAAAGCGTAGATCGCGGAGGAGGAAGGCAACAGAAGCCGCTGATCGCGGATGCCGCAATACACCAGAGCTTCGCGATCAGCGGAAATATGAATGTTGTCCCGTCCCGCGCCCGGAAACGGCTTCCCCCAAGCCGCGGCACGGCGTGAACCGTGCCTCGCGGCGGGACGGCAGGGAGTCGCCCGGCGCGCCCGAGTGAGGCCCTTGACGCGCTCTCCGTCAGCGACGACGGCGTGGCGAGGTTCCGGATTCGGTACGGGCTACGTCCTTGACCGCGGAACCGCCTCCGGGGAACCCGGCCTGCCCGATCGGCTGACTTACCAGATCCCGCTCCGACCTCTTGCCGCATTGCCCGGGGAACCGGTCGCCGACCAGGCCGTTCCCCGCGCCGTTACGATGAACTCTCGCCCGGCGTGAGGCCGCCGGGCGAACAGGAGAACACGCAAAGGACCGACCCATGGCTTCCGACGCTTCCCCCATTGTCCGCCGCGCCTTCGCCGCCCCGGCCGTTTCCGCCGCCCTGATCGCGGCCGCAGCCCTCATGTCCGCCGCGGCCGCCCTGGCGGCGGACGTCTCCATGATAATCTCCGACTCCGACACCTGGCTGGTCCACGAGGTCATGGACGGGGCGGAACTGCCGGACGGGGTGACCCTGAAGGTCTTCTGCATGGCGGATCTCCTGGGCGGGGACGAGGCCGCCGGGTTCGTGGACGGGAGCGACGCGGTGCTCGTGGACATCATGGGCGACCAGCGCTCCGACTGGGTCCGCGAGCGCGGGCTCGTCGGGAAACCCGGCCTGACGCTATACGCGTTGCGCGGGTCCGCCGACGACCAGAAACTCATGGACGAGGGCTACGTGTTCGACGAGGAGGTCAGGGAATACTACAAGTACCTCTCCGGGCCCAACGTTCTGAACGCCGTGCGCCGGATCCTGAGCCTCAGGCTCGTGCCCGGCCTCGAGTACGATCCGCTGGAGGTGATCCTGAGCGTCGGCGTCTACCATCCCGACGCCCCGGAAAACTTCCCCACGGCGGACGGGTTTCTTGAGTGGTACAGGGCCAGGCCGGGGTACTCCGGGGACAGGCCCTGGCTGGGGCTAATGTTCTTCGAGGCGTTCCTCCAGCACGGGCAGGAGCCCGCCATGGCGGAGCTCGTGCGCTTCCTGGAGGACGAGGGCTTCAACGTGATGCCCGCCTTCGGCAGCGACCTGCCGCTCATCGAGACGCTTTTCCTGGACGGCGACCGCAAGAGCAGGGTCGACGCGGTGGCGTCCTTCTCCCTCAAGTTCTACCTCTCGTACACCGAGGGCCTGAAGGAGGCCATAGCGGATCTGGGCGTGCCGATCTTCAACGCCATAAACCTCTACACCCACACGATAGACGAGTGGCGCGCGAGCCCCCAGGGCATCCCGCCCCTGGACGTCATCTGGAACCTGGACAGTCCCGAGACCTCGGGCGTGATCGAGCCGAACGTGCTGATGGGCAAGACGGAGGGCAGGAACGACCGGGGCGCGAGGGTCTACCACTGGAACGCGATAGAGGACGGGGCCAGGCACATGGCGAGGCGCATAATGCGCCACGTGGAGCTGGCCCGGAAGCCCAACGGGGAGAAGAGGGTGGCCGTCGTCTACTACAACAACTCCCCGGGCAAGCATTCCATCGGCGCGGCGTACCTTAACGTCTTCCGGAGCCTGGCCGGCATCCTCGAAAGGCTCGCAGCCGATGGCTACGCGGTGGACAATGACCCGCCGCTGGACGAGGAGCAGGTGAAGGAGCTCGTCCTGAACGGCGGGCGCAACGTGGGCGCCTGGGCCCCCGGCGAGCTGGACGCGTTCGTCGACGGCGGGACCGCCGTCCTGTGGCCGGTTTCGGAATACAAGGCCCTCTTCGAGAAGCTTCCGGAAGAGTACCGCGAGAAGGTGCTCGAGCAGTGGGGCCCGCCGGAGCGGGGCGACGTCATGACGCGGGACGGGAAGCTGGTGCTGCCCGTGATCGTAAGGGGGAACGTGGCCATCATGCCGCAGGGGTCGCGGGCCATGGAGGGCGATCCCATGAAGCTCTATCACGATCCGCACATCTACCCGCACCACCAGTACCTCGGTCTTTACCTGTGGCTCGAGCACGTTTGGAAGGCGGACGCCGTGGTGCATCTGGGCACGCACGGGACCCTGGAGTGGATGCCCGGCAAGCAGGCGGGCATGAGCCTCTCCGATCCGCCGGAAGTCCTGATGGGGACGCTTCCGGACATCTATCCCTACAACATGGACGTGGTGGGCGAGGGCATCCAGGCCAAGCGCCGGGGCAGGGCGGTCATCATCGATCACCTCATCCCGCCGCTGGTCACCGCCGGCCCGTACCAGGAATACGAGACCCTTTCCAGGCTGGTCGAGTCCTACCGGGCCGCGGCGTCGCGGGATTCCGTCACCGCCGGCGAGTATCTGGGGCAGATACGGGAGCTGTCCGCCGAACTCGCGCTCGAGAAGGACCTGCACGTGGAAGCCGTGGACGGCCCGGAGGCCGTCCAGGCGCTCTCCGAGTACCTGGAGTACATGGCCGCCGCGGACGTGCCATACGGGCTCCATACCTTCGGGACCAGCCCGTCCGGGGACGCCCGCGACTCGCTCCTGGACGTGATCGTCCGCGAGAATCCGGGGCTGGACGCGGGCGAGACGCGGCGGAAGCTCGACATCTCGGGACGAAACGAGTTCGCCGGCCTCCTGACGGGCCTTTCGGGGAGATGGGTGGAATCGGCGGAAGGTAACGATCCGGCCCGCAACCCCGACGCGCTCCCTTCGGGCAGCAACTTCTACGGGCTCTCCCCGGGCAGGCTCCCCACGCGGGAGGCCTGGCGGCTGGGCCAGGAGGCCGCCGATAAGATCATCTCCGACTACGTGGCCAAGCACGGCGAGTACCCGGACAAGGTGGCGGTGGTCGTCTGGGCGGTGGAAGCCATGCGCAACGAGGGCGTGAACGAGTCGACCGTGCTGGCGCTCATAGGCGCCGAGCCCCAGTGGTCGCCCGCCGGCATCGTCAAGGGCACCCGGCCCATCCCCGGCAGGGTGCTGGGGCGGCCCAGGATAGACGTCACCATCGACACGTCCGGGCTGTACCGGGACCTCTTCCCGGACCGGCTGATATTCCTGGACAACGCCATCCGTCAGGCGGCGCTCCAGGATGACGTGGAGAACTTCATCGCCGCGAACGACGAGGCCAACCGGAAGGCGCTCGTCGCCCGGGGCTATTCGGAGAGGGACGCCGGACGCTTCTCGCGGGCGCGGATCTTCACCGAGAAGCCGGGCGCCTACGGGAACCGGGTGCCGGAAACGGTCGCCTCCTCTGGGAGCTGGGACGACCCGAACGATGTGGCCCTGGCGTTCAAGGAGCATTCCGGCTACGCCTACGGGGCGGACCTCTGGGGCGAGCCGGCCCGGGACTCCCTGGAACTTAACCTCGCGGGCGCCAAGATCGCCTGGCACTCCCGGAGCTCGCACCTGTTCGGGGTCCTGGACAACGACGACTTCTACGGGTACCTGGGCGGGCTGGCCATGGCCATCACGTCCCTGTCGGACGGCGCGGCGCCGGACACTCTCGTGACCGACCAGCGCGTCAACGGCAAGGTGACCATGACGGGGCTGGACACCATGATAGGCTCGGAAACGCGGACCCGGTACCTGAACCCCACCTGGATCCGGGGAATGAAGGCAGAGGGATACGCCGGGGCGCTCGAGATGGCAAACTACGTGGAATACCTTTTCGGGTTCCAGGTGACCGTGCCGCAGGACGTGGATTCGACGCTCTGGGACCAGACCTACGAGGTCTACGTCGAGGACAAGTACGGCGAGGGCATCCCGGAGTTCATGGACCGGGAGAACCCCTGGGCGTTCCAGTCGATCACCGGGAGGATGCTGGAGACCGTGCGCAAGGGCTATTGGGAGCCATCCGACGAGGTGCGGCAGAAGCTTGCGGCGGACTACGCGATGAGCGTGATCGAGCGCGGCATCGCATGCTGCGACCATACCTGCAACAACCCGGTGCTGAACCAGATGGTCGTGAACCTCATCTCGCTTCCCGGCGTGATGGCTCCGGAGCTCGTCGCGGAATTCAGGCTCGCGGTGGAGCGGATGGCCCAGAAGTCGCTGGAGGAGCAGGTCGCCGACAACCGGAGGATGTTAAAGGATCTGGGCGACCGCCGTTCCGAGATGGACTCCAACCCGCCGACCCCGGAGGCGCAGCCGCAGGCCGCGCCGGGTCCAGAAGAGACGGCGGACGAGGCGCCCGACGCTGAGAGCGTGCGGGGACTCAAGATGGAGAACGTGACGAGCCAAGCCGAGGACACCTCGCTCAGCTCCTCCGGCATCGAGTGGACGCTTTCGATCTTCGTGCTCGCGCTCATCGCCGTCTTCTTCATCGGCTACCGCAGGAGGGCCAGGAGGGTCAAGGGTCCAGGAGGCGCGAACGGGAGCGGCGGCGGGAACGGGAAAAGCCCGAAAGGCACCGGGGAAAGCGGCGCACCGGGCGCCGATGCGCCTGCCGCTCCCGGAACCGAGGTGTCCGCCGAGGCCGACGCCGACAAGGGCGGCGAAACATTATAAAGGGCCGGATCACTTGCCCTGACTGCGGATCCGCCGGACCGCGCCCCCGCCGCGCTCTCCGGCGCCGCCGGGGATCCCGCAGGGTCCGATCGCCTCCGCCAGCGCGCTCCAGGTTCCTGTCGGACGCCTTAGCGTCATCAGCCTCTACACCCGGCCACCGGACGAGAGCGGCGCATGAGCCACCAGGGCATCCCGCCTCGGACGTCCTCTGGAGCCCGGACAATCCCGAGATCTCGGGGGCCATGGAGCCGAGCGTCCCGATGGGGAAGAGCTGGGACGCCCCGGAAAGCGGGACGCGGCGCGTCATGCGCCATATGGCCTTGGCCCTCAAGCCGCCCTCGCGCTCAAGGCCGCCGTCCGCGCGCGAGGTCACCGTCGTCTACTGCAACGACTCCCGCGGCAAGCACTCCATATCCGCGCACGTTCCTGAACGTCTTCCGGTGCCTGGCAGACATCGCCTCCAGGCTCAAGGCCGAGGGCTTCAAGGTCTATGACGATCCGCCCCTGGACGAGGGGCAGGTGAAAGCTCTCGTAAGCGCGGCGGGTGGAATGTGGGCGCCTGGCGATCTGAAAACCCAGATAGGAAGCGGGACTGCGGTCCTGTGGCCGGTTTCGGAGTGACGGAAGCTTTTCGAAGGGCTCGCCGAGGAGTGCAGGCGGAACGTCCTGGCCAATGGGGGCCTTTCGAGGAGGTCGAGGTCAAGACGCTGGACGGCAAGCCGGTGTTGCCAGTAACCGTCGGGGTAACCTGGCCGTGATGCCTCTGCCGTGCGCCTTGTCATGGGATGTCCGGAGGGTCACGGTTCAAGCGAGGCATGCCACATGCCCTTCCGTTTGAGCGTTTACAGGAACTTCGGTTACAGTGGCGGGGTATACCGTGACTCCACCATCCTGCAGCCTGTTCGCTGAACGGTCGCTCCCCCGGCGGAATAAGCCTCATGGGCCGTATCTCAAGCCGCGTCAGAGTCCCGTCACTCTTTCAGTGCCAGGGGTTCCGGAAGGGGCGTTGCCGGGAACGGGCAGGGATGACGCCTCGGTCGGAGGAGCGGGATCCAATCGGTCAGGCGTCGGCGTCACGGCGGGGACATCCCGTACCACCAATGCGTGAAGCGCCTCGCTCGCTCCCAGGGACTTATTGACCGCTCCGGTCAGCAATACAATAGAGGTGAACAAGGCGATAAAGAGCGCGACGAA
>JAISFS010000275.1 GCA_031263485.1 Deltaproteobacteria bacterium
ACTATCTCCTCCAGGCTCCTCGAGCCCTTGAGCCAGTCGTGGATGGTGTAGCGGGTGCGGATGCCCAGGAGCACGTCGGTGTTGGCGAGGCCCAAATCCGCGTCCCAGATGAGGACCTTCTTCTTCAGGCTCGCCAGCGCCAGCGCCAGCGCCAGGGTCAGGTTGGACTTGCCGACCCCGCCCTTGCCGCTGGAGACCGAGATGACCCTCGTCGCGCGGGGGGGCGACGGCTCGGAGGCGGCACGCTCGCCGCCCTTGCGGGTCGGGTGGGCGGGTTGGTTTCCGCCGCGGGGCTTGTCGGGGGCTTTGCTCATGATGCACCTTGGACGTCTGGTCAGTCAGGCCCGCGCCCGGCAGGGGCGCGTCCGGGGGCTCCGCCGAAGCGGGAGCGGGAAAGGCGTGCGCGGCCCGGTGGCCGGATGGCCATAGGGCCGAAGAACTGGACTGCCGATGACAAGGAGGCCCGGAGGCCCGGACCGCCGGAGGACCGAGGGCCGGATCGCCCGGAGGACCGAGGGCCGGACCATCGGAAGATCGGCGGTCAAAGGGTCACGGGAGGCCAGAGGGAAAACTGCGGGAGGGACTCCCTCAAATATTATAACGGTCTTTGCGGCCTTTTGGGGGCCTTTGGAAGGACCTTGAGAGGCAGCTTTTTATTAAGCAGTCCAAACTGACCTCTCAGGCCGGACGAGACGATGCGGATGGGCAGGCCAAGATCGCCCTTGCGGAACGGGGCAAACGGCATCAAGCGCCGCTTGGGGATACCCTCGGCTACAGGGTGAAGCGGATTCAAAAGCCGCTTCAGGTTCCCGCCTGACCGCGCTTCGAGGGCAAGGGCGGCTCGCGGGCAAGGGAAACCCGCGACGATCGTCAGCCGGGCGGGCCGTACCCCTGTCCGGGGTCGGGAGGGGCGGAGAGCCAGAGATCCATGAGAGCGTCGGCATCGGCGGCCATGAAGTCCCCGGGCGACTTGTACCCCTTCGAGAAGTATGCAAAAACCGGTCCTACAGATCTCGCGAAGTTTATCACCCCTCCCAAGGACACCGTCTCGTCCAGCTTGGTCAGGACCGCCCCCATGAGGAAGGGCCCGGCGGCAACCCTCCAGGATGCCGCCAGGTCCTGGCTCTTGTGGGTGGCCGGGAGCACCAGGAGGTTCGCGGCCCCGCTTTCTGCCAAGGCGCCGGGCAGGTCCTTGCCGGATGGCGGGAAGAAGTCGCGGGTGCTGGTGTCGACCAGGATCCGGTCGGCCCCCTCGAAGAGCTCCCTGGCTTCCGAGAACTCCGCGCGGCTCTGGCAGATCTTGAGCCCCAGCCCCATGATCCGCGCGAACTGCAGAAGCTCCTCTGCCGCCCCCAACTTCAGGGTGTCCAGGCTGATTATGGCGCATTTGCGGCCCTTCTGCTTCAGGAACGCCGCCGTCTTCATGAGGCTGGCCGTCTTGCCCCCGCCCGTGGGGCCGACGAAGGCCAGGATCCTGGTCCCGGCCCGGTCCGGGGGCACGGTCCGGACGAAGGGCCTCACCGTCTTCCTCAGCTGGTCGCCCAGTTCCCCGCCCCAGGCTGACAGGCTCTCCGCCGCCGCCTCCACGAACTCCCGCGCGTAGGGGGGGGCGAGCCCGGTGTCCAAGAGCCTACGGTACAGGGCCACCAGATCGCCGCGGTCCCGCCACTTCTCGGCCAGGCTCTGGCGGTGGGCCAGATCCAGGAGCATCTCCTTCAGTTCCCCCAGACGGTCGCCCAGCTCCGCGCGCATGTCGGAGATGCCCTTCTCCACCGAGAAGGCCCCCAGGCCACGCGCCTCGGAGTCCCGGTAGAGCATGGCGCCCGCGGCGCTTCCCGCGCGGGGCCGCATCCCGGCCGGCTTCAGGTCCCGGGCGGGAAGCGTCTGCGAACCTCCGGGCAGGGCGGACTCCAGCACCGCGAAATCCCCGCCCGGGCCAGGCGCGCCCGGACGGGAGCGGCCTCCGGACGGCAAGGCGGAAGGCGGCGCGGCGGCTTTGGAAGACGGCGCGGCGGCCCCGGAAGCCCGTCCCGCGGCATCGGCGGCGCCCGACCGCTTTCCGCCCGGGCCCCCGGAAGGCGCCTTGCCGGCGGATGCCGCTGCGGCACGTCCGGCGCCCGGCTTGCCCGAGGCGGACGGCCGGGCGGTCTGGCCGGAGAGTGCCGCGCCGGAGCCCGTCGCGCCCAGGGCCGGACCCGCCGGAGCCACGTCTGCCGGACCCCGGCCAGTCGCGGATAACGGCGGGCCGCCGACCCGGTCGGGCGGTCTCGCAGGCTCAATCGAAGCCGCGACGGCCACGGGCCTCGCGGAATACCCGGAGGGCGGGGGGGAGACTACGTCCGTAAGCGGGATTGGGCTCTCGCCCTCCAATACCTCGGCGAAGCCCGTGCCGCCGCCATGGCCCCGGCCGATGCCGTCGTCGGCGCCGCGGCCCTGGGATCGGCCGATGTCCTGAACGCCGCCGGAAATCTCGGCACCGGCGCCGCCTTCCGCGAGCCTTCCCGCGCCCCGTCCGCCGCCGGACTGGCCCGCGCCCTGGCCGCCTGACGGAAAAGCGCCGCCTTGTCCCTCCGAGCTCCTGTACGCCCCCGCGACGGCCCCGGGCCCGGCGGCGGGGCGACCGGGCCCGGAGGCGCCCGGCGCCTGTGGTCCGGAAGCGCCCGGCACCTGTGACCCGAAGCCGCTCGGGGCTTGCGGCCCCGAGGCGCCATGCGCCAGCTGGCCGGATCCGCCGGGGACCTGACCGACTTGGCCGCCTCGGGCCTGCGGCCCGGAGACGCCTTGGGTCTGCTGGCCGGAGCCGTTTCGGGGCTGCGGCCCCGGGCCGCTCCCCGCGACCGCGCCGGGCGGGAGTTCCGTCGGGGCGGAGGCGGGGGGCACCGGGGCGATGTCCTCCTCGCGGACGCCCGCGGTCACCTCCACCTCGCCGGTTTCGGGGTTCTCGCGTTGGGAGAGGATGACGGCGGCCAGCCCGAACTCCTCCTTGATGAGCCCCACCACGGCGGGCAGGTCTTTGGCGGCGAAACGCTTAATCCGCATAGGCGAATGTCACCTCCCCCATGATCTTGAGCCTGGTCGTGGACGTGAGCTCGGAGTGCGAGAGCACCACGAGGTTGGGTATGAAGCGCTCGGTGAGCTTCCTCAGATGCCTCCTCACCATGGGCGAGCAGAGCACCACGGGCTGGAGGTTCTGGCCGGTCAGGAGCTGCACGCCGTTGTTCACGGCGTTCAGGATCCGCTGGCCGGTGTCGGGGTCCAGCGTCAGGTAGGCCCCGCGCTCCGTCTCCGTGATGCTCCTCCCCAGACCGTCCTCGATGTCCGCGCCGATGGTCATGAGCGGGAGCTCACCCGCCGGGGTCACGTAGTTGCGGACGATGCCCCTGGCCAGACGCTGCCGCACGAACTCTGTCAGGAGGTCCGTGTCGTGGGTGATGGGCGCGTGGTCGGCCAGGACCTCAAGTATGGACGGCATGTCGCGGATGGAGACGCGCTCGCGCAGGAGGTTCTGGAGGACCTTCTGGACCTGCCCGACGGTCAGGAGCGCGGGGACCAGCTCCTCCACCACCTTCTCGTTGGTCTGCGCGGCCCCGTCGACGAGCCTCTGCACGTCCTGGCGCGAGATGAGCTCGTCCGCGTGGGCGCGGATAATCTCGGTCAGGTGCGTGGCCATGACGGAGGGGAGCGTCACCACCGTCCACCCGAACTGCTGGGCCTCGTCCTTGCGCTCCTCCGGGATCCACAGCGCCTCCAGCCCGAAGGCGGGCTCGCGGGTGGGGATCCCGGGGATCTCGCGGCGCGCGTCCCCCGGGTTCATGGCCAGCTGGTGCTTCACCATCATCTCGGCGCGGCCCACCTCGTCGCCCTTGATGAGGATCGCGTACTCGCCGGGCCTGAGCTGCAGGTTGTCGCGCACGTGCATGGGCGGCACGATGAAGCCGGCCTCCAGGGCGAACTGCCGCCTGATCGACCGGATCCGCTCCAGGAGTTCCCCGCCCTGCTCCTCGTCGACGAGCGGGATGAGCCCGTAGCCCACCTCGAGCTCCAGGACGTCCAGGGGGAGCAGGGCCTCCACCTTCTCGACCGCGGGCGGGGACGCGGCGGGGGCCGGTCCGCCGCTCGGGGCGGGGGGTCCGCCCCCCGGCGGGGCCGGGGCGCCCGGGGCCCCGGGCGGGGGCGGGGAGGGCCCGGCGAGCCCCGCGAAGCCGGGGGGCTGGCCGGGCCTGGGCGCCCTGCCCTCGCCCATGGCAGCGGCGAGCCGCCTCTTGCGCCACAGGGCGAAGGCAACCGCCGAGATGACGATGCCGGTAAGGCAGAAGGCGGCGGTGGGGAGCCCTGGCAGGAGCCCCAGGAAGAAGACCACGCCGCCGGAGAGCGCCAGGGCCTCGTGGCGGAGCGTGAACTGCGCCGTGAACTCCCGGCTCATCGCGGCGTCGGAGCCGGCCCGGGAGACGATGATGCCGGCGGCGGTGGAGATCATGAGCGCGGGAAGCTGGCTCACCAGGCCGTCCCCCACGGTCATGACTGTATAGGTCTGCGCCGCGATGCCCGGGGCCATGCCGTTCTGGAGCACGCCTATCACGAAGCCGCCCACGATGTTGATGACGGTGATGAGGATGCCCGCGATGGCGTCCCCCCGCACGAATTTGGAGGCGCCGTCCATGGCCCCGTAGAAGTCCGCCTCCCTGGCTATCACCTCGCGGCGGGCCTTGGCCTCGGCCTCCTGGATGAGGCCCGCGGCCAGATCGGCGTCTATGGCCATCTGCTTGCCGGGCATGGCGTCCAGGGTGAAGCGGGCCGCCACCTCGGCTATCCTGCCCGAGCCCTTGGTGATGACCATGAAGTTGATTATGACCAGGATCACGAAGATGATGACCCCGACCACGTAGTTGCCGCCCACCACGAAGTTCCCGAAGGCCTGGATGACCTCGCCCGCCGCGTCCGTGCCCTGGGCGCCGTTCAGCAGGATGAGGCGGGTGGAGCCGATGTTCAGGGCCAGCCGGAACAGGGTCAGGATGAGGAGGAGCGACGGGAAGACAGAGAAGTCCAGGGGCTTCAGGGTGTAGAGGGCGGTCAGGAGCACTATGACCGACAGGGTGACGTTCAGGGTGAGGAGCAGGTCCAGCGCGGGCGTGGGTATGGGGAAGAGGAAGACCAGGAGGATGCCCACCACCCCCAGCCCGAGGATGATGTCCCCGCCGCCCCCGCTCGAGAGCTTCTCGTAGATCCTGCCCGCCACGCCCTCAGCCACGGCTCGAACCTCCCGAAGGGCCGTCCGACGGACGGGCACGGCGGAACGCGGCGTACCCCCGGGCCGCGGATCCCGCCGCAGGGGCGGCACCCGCCGCCGAAGCGGAACCAGCTACTGAAGCGCAAACCGCCGCAGGGGCGGATCCCGCCGCAAAGGCCGGGGGAGCGAACGCGTTCTGAGGACATGTCATGCGCGAAACGCAAGCCGATGCCGAACGCGCATGCGCCGCGCCCGCATCGCCAGCGTGCGCCTTCAAGGCGAGCGTCGCTCGCGAAAACGCAACCGTCCAGAACGAAAACGCAACCGTCCAGCGCGAAAACGCAACCGCCGCGGAACGCCGCCCGGCGCCGCTCGGCCCCCTCCGGGAGGCCCGGCGGGATCCCGCCTCCCCCCTATTTGGCACGCTGCCTTCTCCCTTTCACGCGGTAGATGTAGCTCAGGACCCCCGCCACGGCCTTGTAGAATTCGGCGGGTATCACCTCCCCCACCTCCACGGCCTTGTAGAGCGCCTGGGCCAGGGGCCGGTTCTCGACGATGGGCACCTTGTGCTCACGGGCGATGTCCTTGATGCGCAGGGCCAGGAAGTCTATACCCTTGGCCATGACTATGGGCGCGGGCGCCCTCTCGCGGTCGTACTGGAGCGCCACGGCGTAGTGCTCCGGGTTCGCGATCACCACGTCCGACTTGGGCACGTCCGCCAGCTGGCGTTTCTTGGCCGCCTCGCGCTGGGCCTGACGGATTCGGTTCTTGACTATCGGGTCCCCCTCAATCTGCTTGTACTCGTCCTTCACCTCCTGCTTGGTCATCTTCATGTCCTGGGTGAACTGCCATTTCTGGTAGCCGTAATCCATGACGGCCAGGATGAGGAGCACCAGGCAGGTCTTGACGAAGAGCTCCAGGGCGATCTTCAGCGTGAGGACGCCGATGGCTATCGGCTGCATGTCCACCATGAGCACGAAGTCGTCCATGTGGTCGCGGATGACCAGGTACCCCACCAGGAAGATTATGGTCATCTTGAGGACGGAGCGCACGCAGTCGACGGCTGTACGGATCTTGAAGAACTTCATGAAGCCGTTTATGAAGTTGAGCCTGTCCAGCTTGGGCACGAGCGACTCGCTCGAAACCATGAAGCCGCCCAGCTGGTAGATGTTTATGGCCAGAGAGAAGACCAGCACGATGAACGCCAGGGGCAGCGAGATGATGAGCACCTCGCGCAGGCCCAGCTTCGCTATCTCGATCAGCTGCTCCGGGTCCCGGGAGAAGTCGGCGGCCCTCCAGACCATGTGGCGGAAGAAGCCCGTCGCCCTGGCCCAGCCGTACGGCCCCAGGACGAGGAGCGCCCCGCAGGAGGCCAGGAGCACCACGGCGGCGCTCACCTCCATGCTCTTGGCGACCTGGCCCTTCTGGCGCGCCTGGTTGAGCTTGTGGCCGGTAGGCTCTTCAGTCTTCTCGCCCGAGTCCTCGCCCATCTTCCCCTCCGGCCGGCGGCCTGCGGCGCCCCGGCATCAATGTTTTATAGCATCTATCGGCTCGGTCCGGAAACGTCCCGCGAAGCGGCCGGACACGCCGCCGCGAGACGGGACAGTCGCAGTGTCGGGTATCCGGCCTGCCGCCCAGCCATGCCAGACACGTTGAAAGACGGGCAAACTGCCCGAGTCATTGAAAGACGGGCCATAACGGCCCTCGCCGCTAAAAGACAGGTTCAACGGCCTGACACGTTGAAAGACGGGCAAGACGGCCCGACACGTTGAAAGGCGGGCAAGATGCCCCGGCAGGTTGAAAGGCGGGCAAGATGCTCCGGCAGGTTGAAAGGCGGGCAAGACGGCCCGAGTCGTTGAAAGGCGGGCAAGACGGCCCGGCCCGCACGATCCGGAGCAAGCCGACAACGGCCTCGCGCCGCCTCAGTACCCGATCGGGACGCCCGGCCTCAGCCCCTCGGAGGTCACGGGGGACAGGAGATCGATTATCCGCTTCAGGGCCTCCTGGGCCTCGTAGAGCCCCTGGCCGATCAGGCGCGGCCAGAAGTCCATGGAGAAGCCCAGCACCGCCAGGCCCACCAGGATGTAGAGCGGCATGCCCACGAAAAGCACCTGCATCTGCGGCACGGCCTTGGACACGATGCCGAAGGAGACCTTGCAGCAGAAGAGGAGCGCCACCACGGGGGCGGCTATCTTGACCGAGAGGATGTACATCCTGGCGACCGATCGCATGATCTCGGTGAAGAGCTCCGGGCCCCAGAGGTACATGAAGCCGGGGGGGGCGAGCTGGAAGCTGTCCGCCATGGCCTTAATCACCACCATGTGCCCGTTCGCCGCCAGAAACAGGAGGGTGAAGACGATGTAGACCAGCCGGGAGACCACTGGCACCTGGGCCCCGGTCTGGGGGTCCATGAGGTTCACCATGGTCATGCCCATCTGGAACGAGAGATACTCGCCAGCGAGGTTGGCGGTCTCCAGGACGAGCCGCGTCATGAAGGCCATGACCGCGCCCATCGCGAGCTCCCCCGCGGCCAGGAAGAGGAAGCCGAAGAGCCCCATGGGCATCATGAAGGCCTCGTAGGAGACGTGCGGGGCCAGCACGAAGGCCAGCGTGAGGGCAATCGCGACCTTGGCCTCGGTCACGACGTTGGGGCTCCCCACGATGGGGGCCAGGGCCACCAGCATGGACACCCGCAGGAGCACCAGCACGAACCCCGCGAACTCCGCGGCGTTTATGACCGGGGCGCCCAACTACCGGACCCCCGCGCGTCCGCGCCTCACCGTGAGAGATCCGAGGGTTCCAGGCCCGGGGTGATGAGCCCGGAGGCCGTCCTCACCCAGTCGGGGAAGCTCACGAGGATCATCTCCGTGTACTCCATAAGCTTGTCCAGGAGCCAGGGGCCCGCCACCACCACGACGAGCGAGATGCAGACGATCTTGGGGATGAACTGTAGGGTCATCTCCTGGATCTGGGTGGTGGCCTGGAAGACGCTAACGACCAGGCCTATGACCAGCCCGACCAGGAGCATGGGGAGCGAGAGGAGGAGTATGAGCTCCATGGCCTTGCGGCCGAAGTCTATCACGAATTCCGTGCTCATTCGGGACGCCTCCTCGCAGGATTGGGGACAGGGCCCGGAGGGCCGTGAAGGGCAAGGGTCCTGCCGCATGTCGGCGGATGGCCGCGACGGCAAAGGGCCGAGAGTCCGGGAGCCGGACGGATGCCGCCCGGCATCGGCTCAAGGGAATCGGGGCCCCAACCGGAAGGCCGGAGGGGATCAGGGCGAGGCGCCCAGCATCCTCACCGCGTTGTCCACGTCCCCGAAACTCTTGACGACCGATCCCACCAAGAGGTTCCAGCCGTCCACCAGGACAAAGAGCATGAGCTTGAAGGGGAGCGAGATCATCACCGGCGGGAGCATCATCATGCCCATCGACAGGAGCACGGAGGCCACCACCATGTCTATCACCAGGAAAGGCATGTAGAGTAGGAAACCGATGGTGAAGGCGGTCTTCAGTTCGGAGATCATGAAGGCGGGGATGAGGGACGTGGTGGGGACATCGTCCTTGTTCATGGGCTTGCTTTCGCCCGCGATGACCATGAAGAGGGCGATGTCCTTCTCCCGGGTCTGGTGGAACATGAACTCCCTTATCGGGACGAGCGCCCTGTCGAAGGCCTGGCGCTGGGTTATCTCGTTGGCCATGAAGGGCTTGAAGGCCCTGGCCTCGATGTCCTTCCACACCGGGAGCATGATGTAGAAGGTCATGAACAGGGCGAGGCTCACGAGAACCTGGTTGGGGGGGGTCTGCTGGGTGCCCATGGCCTGGCGCATGAAGCCGAAGATGACGACTATCCTCACGAAGGACGTGATCATGACGAGGAGCGACGGAGCCAGCGCCAGGACCGTCAGGATGAACATGACGTTGATGACGGTGGCTATTCGGTCCGGGTCCCCAGACTCGCCCATGTTGATGGTGACGGTGGGGATGGGCACCGTGTTGCCCTCCCCGACGGCGGTCTGGGCGAAGGCGGGGGAAGCCGCGGCGAGAAACGTCACGGACAGGACCAAGAGGAACAGGGCCGCGACCAGCGCGGGGGGAAGCCCTGAGCCGCAGGCGGAAGGGCGGCGGGGGGCGCTAGGGGCGCCAAAGGGGGCGTAAGCGCCTGAATCGCATGCTGAGGTAACGCTTGAATCTCCAACGGCGGGAGCGTACGAGTCGCATGCTACGGAAACGCTTGAATCTCCAACGGCGGGAGCGCACGAGCCGCATGCTACGAAAACGCTAGAATCTCCAACGGCGGGAGCGCAAGGGCCGCAGGAAGCGGCGGTATCGCCTGAACCGACGACGACGGCCGGCTGGGAGGCGCCACCCGAGGCGGGCGGGAGGCACGGGGTAACGGTGCTGGCGGGACAGGGCTGCATATTATTCGGTAAGGGTTCTCCGCGCACAGGGGGGCGGGGCTTCCGGGGCGGGGCCCGGCGGGGTCATGGGGCTGGGCGTGACAAGCTCAGTCGGAACCGCGTCCTGAACCCCGAGGGTCCACGTCCCTGAACTCGTCGTCGGTCTGAGGGCCGTCGAAGCCTTCCGCGTCAAGGTCCAAGATGAAGCTCTCCCCAGGATCCAGGGCGGGCCCGGAATCGATCACGGGATCGGCGTCTGTATCGTCGGACTGACTGACATTAATTGCGGGACCGGCATTTGCGGGAGACCTCGGTGAGGTCTGCGGCGCGGGGCTGACCGAAAGCCTTGGAGCCGTCGAAGGCCCGGGGCCCGCCAAAGGCCCGGGGCCGGAAGAAGGCCTTGGGGCAGCCGAAGGCCCGGGGCCGGAAGAAGGTCCGGGAGCCGCCGAAGGCCTTGGAGCCATCGAAGTCCCGGGGCCGGACGAAAACCCGGAACCGGACGAAGGCCCAGGAGACGCCGAAGGCCCGGGGCCCCTCGAAGGCCCGGAGGCCGATGAAAGCCCCGGGGATGCCGAAGGCCTTGGAGCCGTCGGGGAACTTGTGCCCGGCGAAGGCGTAAAGCCTGCCGAGGACCCCGAGCCGACAGAATGGCCCTTGCCGACCGGAGGGGCTTGGACGGGCGAAGGACTTTGACCCGCAGAAGGCCCGGCGCCGATCGGACGCCCGATGCCGAGCGAGGGCCCGGCATCGACCGCAGGCCCGTTTGCGAAGGCATCGCTATCCTCCAGGCCGAAGACGCCGGAAGGCCCGTCCCCGTCCCGATCGGCAAAACTCGGGCCGATCGATGGGCCATTCGCATAGCCGCCGGGTCCCTCCAGTCCGAAGACGTCGGAAGGGCCGTCCCCGCCCCGCTCGCCAGCGCCGGGAGCCGCCGCAGGGCCGGGCGCCAGTCCCGGTCCGTTTTCCCCGTCCTCTTCCTCGGTCTCGCCGCGCAGGAAGGCGGGCTCCTTCACCCCCGGACGGGGCACGGGCTTGTCCAGGCGGGTACGGTGACGCGGCGGCGGGAAATCCGAAGCGAAGCCGCTGTCCTCGGGCTCCAGGCCCAAGGTGCCGGGATGGAAGCCGGAAGCCGGCTCCGGGTCGACGTCGCCCACCGGCCAGTGGGCCAGAGGCGTCACGCGATCGCCGGTCACCGCCATCACCAGGAGCCTGCCGTCCACCTCGACCGCGGCCAGATAGCGCCGGGAATCCAGGGACATGGTGGCCTTGAGGGTGAAGCCCGTGCCGTTGCCCACCGATCTCCCGCGGGCGAACCTGCCCAGAAGCTTGAGGAAGATGAGCAGGAGGGCTATGACCAGGATGAAGGCCCCCGCTATCTTGGCCATGCCCATGAAGGAGAAGGGCCCGTCGAAGCCGCCTGCGAACAGCGTCCCGGAAGAGGCGGAAGGGACCGCAGGCCCGGAAGCCGGGGCCTGCCGCTGCGCCTGGGTCCCGGGGAGCGGGGCCGGGGGGCCGGGGCCGGCGGCGGGCGCCCCGTCTGCCGCGCCCGGGTCCTGCGGCGAGAAGTCACGGCGCGGCTCGCTTCCAAGATCCTCGGTCCGGACCGTGTCCTCCCCCTCTTCCGTCCCGGCAGCCTGGCCCGCCAGGGCGCCGCTTCCGGCGCCGCCTGCGGCGGCCTGTCCGAAGACGGCCAGGCTCCCTGCGGGGGATGCCGGGGATGAGGCCGGGAAGGCCAACGCGACCGCCGCAGTCCAGAGGAAGGCGAAAAGCAGAAGCGACCATTTGCGGGGCGCCACTTTCGAATTCCTGGTCATGGGTTTCAGATCCTTACGGGAGCATAGCGGGAAAACTTTTGAGGGAAGACGGCGCGAAGCCCTCGGCGGCGTACAGCCGGAGCCTCTGGACGGGAAGCCTGGGCCTCAATGCCGGAAAGGCAGATCCGGTGGTCCTCGGGGCGGAGGCCGGACTCAGGCAAGGCTTTTCACGCGCTCCATGGGGCTCACGATGTCGGTCACCCTCACCCCGAACTTCTCGTTGACCACCACGACCTCGCCGCGGGCCACAAGCTTGCCGTTCACGTAAATCTCCAGCGGCTCGCCCGCGAGCTTGGAGAGCTCGATGACCGAGCCCTGGCCCAGCTGCAGGAGGTCGTTTATGATCATCTTGGTCCGGCCCAGCTCCACGGAGATTTCCAAAGGGATATCCAAGATGAAGTCCAGCGGCCTCGAGGCGCCGTCCATGGCCGGGGGTGGCGGCCCGAAGGCGTTCTGGGCGTCGCGGGAGGCGGTGTCCCCCGCGGCGGGGAGCGCCGTGGGACCCGGGTCGCCCCAGTCCTGCTCCAGGCCGGTGTCGTCGCTCATGAGCCTGTCCAAGTCGTGCTGGGTGAGGTTCGGTTTCTCTTCAGCCATCTTCAGCTCCCTTGATCAAGACCTGAGGCCTTATGGGGATGGACGGGATGCCGCGCCGGAACGCGCGGGGCGGGGGGCCTGGCGGCGGGCTAGAGGCGGGGCCGATGAGCGCCCGGAGACCTGAGGAGCCGGAAGGCCCGTAGGCGCGGAGATGCCCGAAACGGCCCGAAGGCGGAACCGATGCTTGGCGTGATGGCGCGCGACGGCTCGGAAGGCCGCTACGGACCGGAAAAGCGCCCGCAAAAAAGCCGGGGACGACCCGGAAGGCCGTTCAGGACGGTAAAAGGCTCAAGGAAATGCCGGATAAGGCCCGGAAGGCCGTTCAGGCCCTGAAAGGCGCCCGGAAAAAGCCGGGACGGCCCGGAAGGCCGTTCAGGACCTGGAAGGCGCCCGGAAAAAGCCGGGACGGCCCGGAAGGCCGTTCAGGGCCGGAAAGGCACCCGGAAAAAGCCGGGTCGGCCCGGAAGGCCGTTCAGGGCGGGAAGGCGAGGGATGCCCCGTAAGGCCCTCCGGGGCGGGGGAGGCGCGGAATGCCTTGGGGGTCGCGGGAAGGGAAAGAGCGGCGCGGGGCTAGTCCTCCCAGAGCTTGGGGGCGATGTCCGTCTCGATCTTCACGGCCTTCTGGCCGCGGGAGCTGCCGATGAAGACCTTGAACTTCGGCACCCCCTCCACCTTCACGTCCAGCGGCTCGCGCACGTCGTGGTTGAGCTTGATGCAGTCGCCGGGGGCGAGGTTCAGGAGCTCCTCGGCGGTTATCTGGGAGCGGCCCAGCTCCACGGTGAGCGTGACCTCCGCCTCCCGGACCCTCTCGATGAAGCGGTTGATCCACGCCGTGTCCACCTCCAGCTGGTCGCTCTGGAAGCCGGCGTAGAGCTTGGAGCGGATGGGCTCGATGGTGGAGTAGGGAAGGCAGATGACGAGGGTGCCCACGGTCTGCTCCAGCTCGACCTCGAACTTCACGACCAGGACCACTTCCGTGGGGGCCACCACGGACGCGAACTGCGGGTTGGTCTCGCCGCGGACGTAGCTGAAGGACAGCGGATGCACGGGGTTCCAGGCGCGCTCAAGATCCGCAAGGGCCATCTTGATGACGTTCGTGATGCGCCTGGACTCTATGGGGGTGAAGTCCCTCCCCTCGACCTTGATGTAGCCGCGCCCGGAGCCGCCGAAGAAGCTGTCGATGAGGTTGAAGACGAGCTTGGTCTCGATGACCATGATGGCGTGCCCGCGGAGAGGCTCCGCCTTGAAGATGTGGAGCGAGGTGGGCACGGGCAGCGCCCGCATGAACTCCCCGAACTTTATCATGTCGATGGAGAAGGCGGAGATGTCTATCATCTTCCGGAGCGAGGTGGACATGGTCTGCCTGAAGAACCTCGCGAAGCGGTCGTTTATGATCTCCAAGGTCGGCATGCGGCCGCGGATGATGCGGTCCTGGTTGGTGAGGTCGTAGCGGGTGATGCCCTCCTGCTCGCCGGGGTCGTCGGTCTCGGTCTCGACCTCGCCGCCGCCCATGCCCTTCAGGAGGGCGTCCACCTCGTCCTGGGTGAGGATCTTGGCCATGATGCCTCGCAGCGGGGAGCGGGCCCCGTGCGCCGGGACGCGCCCGGCGCGGCATGGCGCCTTACGGCGCCTGAAAGCGCGAGACCGCAGACCGCCGGAAGGCGGCCCTGCGGCCGGAGGACGGATTCGGAAACGGCCCCGGGCACCGGGACACGGGTGCCTCCTGGCGACGCGGCGCTTCCCGGGCGTTGCGCCATGGCAGGGGCGTTGCCGCCGCGAAAGGGGCGTCGGGCATCGACAGGGACTCCGCAGCGACGCCCGGGCACTGCGGAGTCCCGGAGTTAGCGCGGTCCCGGAATCAGCCCGGGGCCCGGAGTCAGCCCGGATGACGCAGCCGGGCAAGTGGCCCTGCCGGAAGGCCTACTGGATCAGGAACTCCAGGTACTTGACCTTGCGGATCTTGTTGGCCTTCATGAAGTTGTTGCTCCGGTTGAGAATCTGGCTCCTGAGGCGCTCCTTGCCGTCCGCCGAGGAGACGTCGTCCGAGGACTGGCTCGACAGGAGGATCAGGATGGAGTCCGTAATGTCGGGCATGGCCTTGGAGAGCTCGTCCGCGGCCTCCTGGTTGTCCACCTCCATGCTGAGGGTCACCTTCAGGAAACGCCTGCCGGACGACTCGTTCAGGTTGGTGGTGAAGGAGTCGAGCTTCACCGTGACCGGGCCGACGTCCGCGGCCGCGGCAGCGCCTTCCCCGCCGCCGTGGCTCCCCGCGGAGGGCGCCGAAGGCGGCGGCGCCGCGCCGTGGCCGCCGCCTTTGGCGGGGGCCACTATCGGCTCCTCGGAGTCGCCGCCGGAGGCCCCTTCGGGGGCCGACTCGGGCGATGCCGCCTCGGAACCTTCGCCGGAGGCGGCGGGCGCGGATCCGGAACCCAGAAACTTCATGGCCGCGACGGCACCGCCGCCGCCGGCCACGGCCGCCACGGCGACGATGAGGACTATCTTCAGGAGCCCGCCGGCGGCGGCGCCGCCGCCGGGGGCCTTGCCCCCGCTTTTCTCCTTGGGGGCGGGGCGGGGAGCCTGCTCCTCCGCCTGAGGCTGCTGCTTTGCGGGTTTGGGCTTGTCCGCCATTGTCGCGTCATCCTTTCCACGAGCTTTTCGGAGGCTTGTAGAAGACCACCTCCAGCCGGCTGTTCTCGTGCGAGCCGCTGGGGTCAAGGGTCAAGGGCCTGGCGCCCCCGTAGGCCCCCAGGCGGAACCTGGAGGCGTTGATGCCCAGGGCCGCGAAGACGTTCAGCACCGTCTTGGCCCTTTCTGCGGCGAGGCTGTAGGAGAGGGGGCCGTCGCCACCCTCGTAGTCCGAAAGCGGGTCGGTGTGGCACTCGAGGCTCACCGGAAGGCTTATCCGGGAGATGAGCTCCGCCATGCGGACCAGGAGCACCAGCATCTCCTCGCGCACCAGCGTCCCGCCCTCGGGGAAGAGCACCCGCCCGTCCCAGCGGATCACGAGCCCCCGCTCGTCGCGGAAGATAGAGATCCCTTCTGTCACGGCACGGGCGGCCTCCCGGAATTCCGGGGGCGCCGTGTCCGGGTCCAGCTGGAAGACGGCGGCCTTGATCTCGTCCTGGTTCAGCATCTGCTGGGGGGGAAGCGAGTCAGCGTCCTCCACGAAGGCCGCCACGGGGTCCATCAGGGAGGGGTTCGCGAAGCCGAGCACCCCCGGCCCCATGACCGCGCTGACCTTGCCCTCGGAGATCTCGTCCGCGCCGTCCGGCACCATGACTTTAGGATCCACGCTGGTGATGGCGATGATGAGCACGAAGAAGGTCAGGAGGAGCGTCACCATGTCGGAGAAGGTGACGAGCCAGCCGGTGGACGACACCGACGCCTCGGTGTCCGCTGCCAGGCGCCTGACGGCCATGTCAGTACACCTCGCCCTCTTCCCCGGGCCTTTCGGGGAGCTGGAACTCGAAGCCCTGGAAGTCGTAGCTCCTGTCGTCCCCCGTCAGATCCCGGAGGCTTCCGGCCCGCGAGGACTCGAAGTCCAGGACCAGGTCCACCCGGTTGTTGCGGCGGCGGTTGGCTGGCGAGTTGTTGGCGACCTGGGGCCGCGAGCCCCCGTAGCCGAAGGCGGAGAGCCGCTCCATGGGGAGCCCCCCCTCCCCCGCGAAGAGCTCCAGGACCGCGAGCGCCCGGTTCACCGAGATGTCCCAGTTGTCGCCTGCGCCCTCGGTCTGGGGGGGGAGGCTGTCCGTATGGCCCTCTATGGAGATGGGCACGCGGGAGCCGCGCATGATGCGGCAGAAGGCGAGAAGCGTCTCGCGCGCCTCGGGGGTGATCTCGGAGGAGTCCCGGGGGAAGAGGAGCCCCGCCGAGAGGGTGATTATCCTCTGCCCGGAGTTGTGCGTGATGCGGGCGTCCCCGTCCATGATGCCGGGGGAGAGGAGCGACCTTATCTCGTTCATCTCCCTGTCCTGGACCGGGTAGGTCCCCATGCCGTCCCTGAACGAGACGGCGTCCGCGGCTATCCCGTCCGGGCCGCCGATGGCGGAGAGGCCGCCCGGCAGGAACCCGAACGTGCGGGTCACGGATTCGACGGCCTTCCCGTACTTGGTCTCGTCGAAGTTCGCCTTGGCGCTTATCATGATGAAAAACGTGAGAAGAATCAAGACCATGGACGTGTAGAGCACCATGGTGGTGTCGGGCGGCTGCTCCTGCGGTTCCTGGCTTTTCCTCTGGGCCATCACCCTGCCTCCTTGCGCGGGACGCCGCCGGCCGCGCCTGCCCTCGGGAATGCGGACTCGCCATGCGGGACAGACGCCCCAAGCCGAGAAGGGGAAGACGCCGCAAGGCGCCTCAGCGGATAGGCCGGGGGTCGAGACGGGGAAAGCGCCGCAAGGCGCCTCCGCGGATGTGCCGGAAGGCGCGAAGGGGAATGCTCCGCAAGTTGCCGCAGAGGACGGGCAGGGAGGAGCGAAGGTGACTGCTCCGCAAAGCGCCTCGGCGGATGTGCCGGGAGTCGAGACGGGGAAAGCGCCGCAAGGCGCCTCAGCGGATGTGCCGGGAATGTAGGCGGCGAAAGCGCCGCAAGACGCAACAGCGAACGGGACTGGAGGGAACGAGGAGAAAGCGGCGCAAGGACCGATGGGAAAACCGCTACAAGTCGCAACAACGGATGGGCCAGGAAGAGCAACGGGGAAAGCGACAAGCCGCCGGACGGACCGCCGGTCTCGTACCCTTCCGGCAAGGCACGGGCCGGGAAGGCGCAGGGAACCCCCAAGCCATGTGGCCCAAGGGCCGAAGTCGGGCCCCCTGCCCCGCGCCAGCGCGCCCGGGCCGTCATCTGAAGGCCGAGATCCGCGCCGAGGGCGGGATGAAGGCGTGGAGCTTCTGCTCGATGATGCGCGGGTTGTCGCCTCGGCAGAGCGCCAGGATCCCCTGTACGATGAGCTCCTTCACCATGGTCTCCGAGCGCGATCGCGCCCTGAGCTTGCCAGAGATGGGCACGAAGACGACGTTCGCGAGGATCGCGCCGTAGAAGGTGGTGACCAGGGCCACGCTCATGGCGGGGCCGATGGCCGCGGGATCGTCCATCTGCTGGAGCATGGAGATGAGGCCTATCAGGGTGCCCAGCATGCCGAAGGCCGGCGCGAAGGCGCCCATGGCCTGGAAGATGTCGGCGCCCAGGCGGTGCCTGGACTCCTGGAAGGCTATCTCGGTCTCCAGGATCTCCACTATCGCCTGGGGCTCCAGGCCGTCCACGGTGAGCTGGAGGCCCTTCTGCAGGAAGGAGTCCGAGACGTCCGATATGTCGTTCTCGAGCGACAGGAGCCCCTCCTTGCGGGCCTTGGCCGAAAAGGTGATGAAGCCGGTGATGACGTCGGCCATGGCCGTGGTCTTGGTGACGAAGGCGTTCTTCAGGATCGAGAAGGTGTTCAGGCAGTCCCTCAGGGGGTAGTTGATCATGGTGGCGCAGGCGGTCCCCCCGACCACGATCAGGAGCGACGGCAGATCCACGAAGGCCCCCAGGCCCACCCCCATGTTGATGGAGATGACTAGAAGGCTCACGGATGAGAATATGCCGATGATTGTCGCGACGTCCATGTAGGTCCACCCTGAAGGGGTTGCGACTGGCCCGGCGGGCGCCCGGCCACGGAGGCTCGCCCCGACTTATCGGAAGCAAAAGCCGTGCCTTGTTTCCTGCGGCGGAGGTGAAGGCCTGCGGCGGATTTCCGCCGCTAAATGTTGGGCCGAGACTATCATAATTTAAGCTTTCTTACAAGTTAATTAGGCTATTTTAAGTTTGTTATCGCCACACCGGAGGCGCCTCCCCTGCGGGGGTCAGGGATGAACCTCTGCCGCCAGCCGGGGGCCTGCGGCATCAGGCGCCCATTTTCCGCTGTCGGTGGGATATCCACTGGGCAACCAAAGGGACGAGCAACGCACAGGCCTGGCAAGTCATGGCAGGCCCCGTAGGACAGCGACCGCCCGTCCGGTCAGACGGAAAGTCGAGGCATTACAGGCCGAGGGAGACGACCAAGGCGTTACAGGCAACGGAAAGCTGCCAAGGCGTCACAGGTCGCAGATTCCCCGAAATTCATTGCGGTCGGCGTCTGCCCGAAATGACGGTAGGCCCGAAACGGCATAGCGGTCGGCGTAACCCTGCGGAAGGAATGGCGGTCAGGCAAGCCCGGAAGATATGAGTACCCCGGAACAATCTCGGCTCGACCGGACCGGGAACGAAGGGCCCGTCCGGAAGGCGGGAGAGACGGGCTCCCTTGCGAACCGCACGGAGGTGGAAACGCGGTCAAGGGCAACGCAGGCTACTGAGCGCCGGAATGGCAACCGCCGGGGATTTGCAGTTCGTCAGGGGGCGCATTCGGTCGGAACGTCAATTCGGAAGAGTCGCCAGTCCATTTTCCGAAAACCTTCAAGAAGGCTTGGCGAGCTCCATGTGACATAGAGAATGGTTTGACAAATACCCCGTGCCGATCGTGCCCGGTACCGCTGGACGATCGCCCACAACGACCGCTGGACGATCGCCCACACGGCCGCTGGACGATCGCCCACACGGCCGTTGGACGGTCGCCCACACGGCCGCTGGCTTGACGCCCCCAAGGCCGTTGGACGGTCGCCTACACGGCCGCTGGCTTGACGCCCCCAAGGCCGCGCTAAGTGGCTCGGGAGTCAAGCGGCGCAGAAAAAGCAACCCCGGCGAGACCGCGAAGGCCTGCCGGGGTCGCTAAAGCAGAACTTAGGAGGAAGTTCAGATGCGGAAAGGGAAATTCGTCAGAAAGTGTAGTTGAGCTTCAGCCCGCCGGCGATGCCTTTTCGCTCGCCGCCGGAACCCTGGATTCCTATCTCGACCTCTATGGGCACGGTGGCCGAGGATAGCGAGACTCCCAGCTCCCCTATGCCGGTGTTGCCTTCGAGACTCGCCTCGGGAAGGACCGCGTCGCCTACCGTGACGCGCGATTCGCCCCTGAACTCCTTCTCGAAGTAGCCGCCCACGTACGGCCTGATGAACTCGTTGAACCCGATGTTGAGCCTGGCACCCGTGCGCAGCCTGTGGGAGGAGACGGAGCTTATGCTCATCCTCTCGCCCGTGGAGATCACATCGTCGCCGTCGCGGTGGGTGAAGAAGTACTTGGCCGAGACGTCCAGCGAGCCGTCCTTGTTGAAGTCGAGGAAGTCCATGATGTAGCCGAGTCCGGCGTGGAAGCCGTAATACTTGGCGCTCATCTCGGTATGCGCGTCGAAGCCGGTAAGCCTGCGGAGGGTGCTGCTGGACCAGTCGCTCTTGGTCTTGCCTATGCGGGCCGATCCCTCCACGTAAGGCCTGCTGCGGTCCGAGGCGCCCAGCTCGAAGCGGCCGAGGAGGCCGCCGCCGATGTAGCTGTTGTCGCCGTTTCCGTGAATGGAGGGGAGCGCGGCGAAGTCGTTGTAGGAGTCGTACTCGCCTTCCCCGAACTCCAGGAAGATGCCGCCTACCGCCGAGCCGGCCTCGTTCTCGGTGCCGACGGCCACGCCCAGGTTGCCCGTGAGGCCCTTGAGGTCGATGTGGGAGCCGGTCTCGAAGCGCTCCTTGCCGTAGCCGATCGACATGAAGGCCGCCAGGCCGTTCGCGCCCAAGGCGGCAGCCGACGCGGAGGGTAGCCCCTTGTTGGCGATGTCGTCCCCCCCGCGGTTCACGAAGGCGGCGTTCGCCAAGGGAAGCTCGGAGAGCGCCTTGGTGTACTCGAGGAAGTTCACGGCCGTGACCTTGGCCCCCAAGGTGGAATCGCCCGGTGTGGCCGTATCGTTTACGGAGATTTCGTAGGTGTACTCGGTCGAGATTCCGTAGTAGCCATGAACGGTGATAGTGGCAGGCGCATCGGGGGCGGTTTTGATGCCGCCTGCCGGGGTCTGCATCAGCTGGATCTCCTGGCCCAGGTACAGGTGGTCACCGCCGGGAACGATGTTTATCTGCATGTCGGCGTTATGACCGGCGTCGACCGTAAGGTCGACCGCGGTCGCCCTGATTACGGGGCCTTCCTGGTTGGACGGGACCAGGAAGTTTATCGTTGAGAAGTTGGCTATCGTCCCGAAAGTCTGGCCTTCCGCCGCGTGGCTGAATTGCTCGAAGACGAGGGTGTTGCCCGTCACGAGGTTTCCGGGCGAGGCGGAAGGCGAAAAGCCGCCGTAGACGCTGGGGTTGATATTTTCAGCGAAGGAGGTCTTGCCACGGAAAGTGACGGTGTTCTTGTTCGCCCTTCCGGATCCGGCGGCAACGTAGCCGCCGTAGACGTTACCGCCGAGGACGGACCCGTCCGTTGCGGTGCCGGAATCGAACAAGATAATGTTTTCTGACGCTTCGCCGGCTCCGGTCCCCGTGGACTGGAGATATCCCCCGTACACGGCGCCGACGGTGGAGCCGATCACCGACACCTTGTTTCCCGTGACGCTCCCGGTTCCGGAGGTGCCGAGATATCCACCGTACAGAGTGCCTGCGGTGGAGGATCCGGTCACCGACACCTCGTTTTCCGTGACGCTCCCGCCGGTCCCCGTTCCCGCGGCGTCGAGACGACCGCCGTACACGTTGCCGACTGTCGAGGATTCGGAGACTGTCGCGAAGTTGCCGGAGACGTTTCCGTTGCCGTTCGTGGACATCCTGCCGCCGTAAACCGCGGCGTGACCGGTTCCCGCGCTGTTCGACAAGACTCCCCTTACCACCGTGGCGGTGTTTCCGGTTACCGCCGCCGCGTTTCCGGTCGCATTTTCTGAAAAGGCGCCGTAAACCGCTCCGTTGATTTTTCCGGTGAACGCGTTGGCCGTGCTCCCGACCGTCGCCATGTTCCCCGTCATGGCACCCGTTGAACCGCTGGCTTTGGCGCCCGCGACATCCTGGCCTACCGTTGCTGCCCCGTAGACTTCCGCGGTGTTTTCGGTTGCCGTACCGTTGCCGGTCGCCGCACCATACACGGAACCCTGCACCGCGACGGTGCCGGTGCCGGAATTGATCACCGCCCGGTTCTTTGTGAGGCTCGTGCTCGCGCCGCCCTCCCTCATGGCGGCTCCTGCCACGTTTCCACCCCAGGTCCCGGTTCCGTTGACCGTGACATCGCCGGTGGGTGTCAGTTCCACGTAGTTTTCCTCGGCCCTCCCCGAATGTCCGTATGCGCCGTAGATATGATCCACGGGATCCGTGCCGGAAGTGATCGACCCGGCGGTGAGCTCCACGCCGTTTTTCGTGAAGATGTTGAAAGCCGTGCTTTCCTCGGTAGCAGCCGCGCCGTACAGGCCGCCCGCTATCTCGACGTCGCCCAGGATAGTCACCTTGTTCTCGCTGAACGTGGCGTTCTGTACCTCCACTAATCCTAATCCCGAGTCGCCATTGTTGGCGTAGGCGCCTGCGACGAACCCGGTGAATGGGGCAGTGGACGTCACGCTCCCGTGGTGAAGGGTGACCGTGTTCTCTGAAATGGTATGGCGTATCCCGGCCGAGCCCTGGCCTGTCACGTAGGCGCCGGCGATATGAAGGTTCGCGGTGACGTCTCCTGCCGTGGAAAGGACCGTGACGCTGTTTCCGGTGATCACGGAATTAGTGTTTCCGTTCGTCTGGGCGCCGACGATGGCATAACTTGCATTGGTCGTTCCCGCGCCGGAGATGGTCACGGTATTGCCGGTAATGGTACCGCCGCCACGCCCGACGCCGCCGTAAAAGCCCCTGGCCGTCACGGCACCGGTAGAATGCACCACGGACACGGAATTTCCGTCCACCTTGCCGGACACAACTGCGCCGCCCCCCGCCCAGCCGGCCACGGCGGAAGCGGTCTGGAATCGCAGCGTGTTGCGGCTGACTTCGGAAGTACCGGTCAGATTTTGAACGGCCGCGGCATAGGCCGAGCCGCCAACGGAGCTTGCGGTACCGCCTCCGACCGTACTGTCGAAAATCAGCGTGTTGTCCGTAAGGGTGGTGGATGCCAACGAACCGACGGCGGTCACGGAGTAGGCCCCTATCGAACCGGTCGCGGTCAGGTCGCTATTGACAGTTATGTTCACGTGGTCGCGAAAAGACGGGGCGCCTGTGCCCGCCGAACCCAGCCCCCAGCCGATCACGCCATCGATCGGGTCTGTCACGCCCCCGAAAGGATCCGTGGTCATGGGGTTGCTGTGGTTCAACCCGTCGCTGTTCCAGATGGTGCCGTTCCACATCGACGAGGTATTGATCGGCGAGGTATTGCTGTTGGTCTGCCCCTGAGCCAGCGCCGGGAGCGTCCAGGCCAGGACAGCCAGGGCGGCCAGCGGGACAAGACCGGACGCTGCCCAGGCGTTCGGCCTTCCCCGCGAGGCGCACGGCCGATATTGGGTGAAGCTAGTCAAAGTCTGCCTCCTTGTTTCTGGTCAGAGTCCAGCACTTATGGTCACGGGGGATGGTCTCCCACCCCGCAGGAAGGTCCCTACAGCCTGGCCCCTTCAATTTCGAAGCCCGTTCGGAGGCCGGTCCGGCCCAGCAGGTCGTAGCACTGTAGCCCCGTAGCCCTTGTACGCCGTCGAGGCCCATGCGGGTGAGTGGACCGCCGAAGGCGGCTAACGACCGCGCTATAGCAGGACCAGTGGGGGAAGGAGCCTGGAAGAGAGCACGCACCTGGGTGCCTGGAAGGATTTGGGGAGAAGCCTGCGGACGTCATGCCCGGACGATGACACGGCATGCCCGGGCGGCGAGACCGCCCACTGCCATAATTCGGGACATTCTAACAATAAATAAACTCTAAAGACAATAATTGAGTCTTTTTATTCATTAAGTCGTCTCAATCAACCCTAAATATTCTTTTTCAACCTTCTAAACCCCTTAAAAATCCTTAAGAAATCCAAAATGACCCTAATTATTCCCTATAGATTCTTCTATGGTCTAATCGTATATAAAGTGCCTCAAATAGCCACACTATACTAGTGAATTTTTAATTATGCATTAATATATATTTTATATTCTAAAATGACTTTTTGTATTGCCGTATCAATTTTTTGTATCGATATTTTTCCTAAATTCTTTCCACCGCAATTCATATTTAAAACACTTTCTATATTGGTTAATGAGTCCAAAATTAGTGATATTGCCTTCATCCGCTCCGGTTCTACCGAAGCCGTATCGGCGCTTTCCGTAACCATTTTTTGGCAGGTTCACGAAATCACAAGATATCGATGGCTCCAATATGATTTCCACATCATTTCCAAATTCTTAGCCGGAAAATTATAATTTTTAGAATTCTTCCTTCCGACACAAGAGCCTCCGAGGCCACTCCGGATCCGCCCAGACACCCGCCTTCGCCCTCTCAGGGTCATGGTCAGGGTCCAGCCCTGGATCTAGCCAACACCCCGATTGCCGGTCAGCCATTCCGAAGAGACTCAGGCAACAGTATCTCCCAGACGGTCTGTCAGCGCTCGGAGCCTGAACAAGGCTACCGAAATATCAAGCAATAGAGCTTCACGTCCTTCCTCCTCCAACCTGCAGCTGTCTCCTGCCTATCATTGCCTCAGGTCGGATGTCTCCGGACGCCTTCCCGCGATACCGCGCCTCCGAATGCCGTCGAACCGGGGTTTCGTCCCGCCTCCGTCGCATCGACCGCCGCCTTTTTCAGGATGGCGGGCATGACGCTGCCCCTACCTTTCGGCAGGGCCCTGAAGCCCAACATGCCCCCCCCCTTCCCCCTCAATGGCCCAGGAAACCACGCATTGAGATGGCCCCATGCGCACGGGCCCGCCGGAGGTCTCCGGGCGGCTCCCATCGGCGAGCGCGGAGCGGCCAACGGGCCGGGCAACCGCTAATTCCCATGATGCCCTCAGATGTCGTGAGCTCAATTCAGCTCTTTCCTCGAGAACTCCATACTCCCTGAAAAAATCCACGACAAATCCATCGACTCCCCTCGGCGGACGACCCCGACGGGCAGCTTTCGGGACTCTTGGCCAGTCCCTGCAGCGCCTCGTTTCCTCCGTCCGCCCGATTGAAAGGCCGACCGTTGCGTTTATCTGCCCAGGGGACGACTCGTCCGACAGGAGGCCAGACGATCGGTAACCAGGCGGGGCTGATGGAGATAGCCCCGGAACCTTCCGTCTACGGTCAGGAATCTCCCGGATTTCGCAACCAACTGTCAGTAAAGACTCGGATCCTTCCGGGAAGCGTGTCCGCGAGGCCGGGACCTTTCTGTGGTGGCCAAAGAAAGACTGAAGCTTCGGCATGGAGATGGTGTGTACGGCGGGAGGCGGCTACGATGATGGGAGTAAAGGCGAGAACCGTGTGGACCCGGTGGATTTCATGAAATAGAGGAGGGAACAGGGGGAAAAAGGGTTCAATGGCAGGTTGAGGGCAGGATCAGGGGAAGGCGGCTGGATCGGGGAAGGCGGCCAGTACGGGAGAAGACGACCGGTACGGGAGAAGACGACCGGTACTGGAGAAGACGACCGGTACGGGAGAAGACGGTCGGAATGGGGAAGCTCAAGGGAAGGTGAACTGGAAGCAGGCAAAGGGATCGGCGGTGGCGGGTGCCGAAGGGTCAGGCGGAAACCGGCCCCGGAAGCGAAAGCGGCCCCGACCGGGTCCGAAGACCTGGGCGGGGCCGCAGGGGGCAGGTCCCTCAAGGGGCACTGCCGGTCAGGACAATCGGATTAGAAGGAGTAGTTCAGCTTCACGCCGCCGGA
>JAISFS010000043.1 GCA_031263485.1 Deltaproteobacteria bacterium
CCACCACCTCCCTGTCCAGAGCCTGACACAGGTCTCTTAGCTTGAGCCGAACTTTTGCGCCGGATTTGGACATGTAAGGTCTGGAGTCGAACGCATAAGCCTGTTTACGGATCTCGTCCACATCTGAGGACTCAAGGGCCACGTCTATCTGGTCCACGATCTCGTCCATAGCCTCTTTGAAGTCTTCGGTATCCCTCAAGAAAGCCAGCGAACAGGTGACGGCATAATACTTGCCTTCGGAGTTGATCTTGTCGGTCATGGTGGTCAGACAAGTGGTCTTGCCGGACTGGCGCGGGGCGTGGAGGACGAAATAGAATTTGCCGTCTATCATGTCGCTTACGTCCGGGATCCGGGGGACGGCGGGTATCATGTAGTGTTCCAGAGGCCGGCAGACGCCTGCGGTGTTGAAACTTCTTGTGGGTATCGCGGCCATGATCACTCCGTAAGGATACGATGTTTACCGGTCGCTCTGCCGAAAGCCTATACGGCCCGCCCGACCGGTTTCGCGGCAGCCGCAGGATGTCGGACCGGCATCGAAGTCAAGTAAAACGCGAAAGGAAGGCATCCGAACCGTGACCGGATCGAGGCGGGCCGACAGTGACATTTCATGCGATCCCGCTTTCCCTGCGCTTAGGTTCATGTTATCATACCGTGCCAAAGATAGCAAATCTGGCATACTCCTTTATTGAGGGATTGGCTCATATTAAATCAGAGTTCCGTCAGTCCGGGCGACGTGGGCATCGGCATGGCACCGCCGAGATAAGACGGCAACGGTTTCATGACGACGAGACGTATGGGCTCTGCGACCGAAACTGGGGGCCGGGGGGTCAATCCCCGGTATCGGACGGCTTATCCATCGGATGGCCGGGACGTTGCGGGAAACTCCCGGGAAACCCGGGCAGAGACGCCTCGGCCCCGGTCGCGGAGCCTGGACTCTCGCACTGCCAGGCGTCGGATAACGGTAGGCGACATCCGGGTAAGTGCTGGCGGCGTGCGGGCCTTCCCGGCGGGTACGGTCGACACGGAGAAGCGGGACGATTATCGTGAAGGTGCCTGTCCTGGCCGCGATCTCGCTGAGGAGCCGCCTCTGAAACCGGGACCGCATCGATGGTGGCTGCGCGGGTGATCGCGGTGACGGCCCGTCCGTCCGAAGGGTGACCGTCATGCGGCTCAGGGACTTAAACGCTTCGGATCGAGTCGGGGGGAGGGATTTCCCGGAGTTCGACTGGGATGTCGCTCCGGAGGGCGGCCCACGCGCCGCCCGGGCGCGGGGGCGCCGTCGGGCCAGGGCTTGCGCCTGTTAGATGGAGAACTCTTTCCTGCGACCTCGCAGCTCACCGACCGCTGGGCCGTTCCAGACGAGACGCCGAGCCCGGAAGAGTCCGACACAGCCGAACTCAATGACGCCGCCGAAATAAGTCGAATAAGTCGGCAAAGGATTCATGGCAAAGGATTCATGAAGAAGAGAGGGATGGGGCGGCGGCGGCCCAAACAGGGCGACTGGTTAGCCATGAATCTATAACAGGTGCCTTTTGTCCACGCTTCAGCCTCCGTGAGGATAATGAGCAGAGAGCCTCGCCAGCCCCGGGTCGCCGTTCCGGCTTATTACGGCACCGTCCTCAACGATGCGTTCGTAAAAAACCCGAAGCAGTGACAAGCATCTTCGCCCCACGGGCTCCAGATCGGCGGTGACGCGCTATAGCCTCCAGGGGCACGCTCCGCCTCACTGCCCCCGGATCGGCTCCTCCGCACAATGGCTCCGGGCGTCAGCTCAGGGCCGATAGGCCCGTACAACGGTTCCCGGCACGACGGCTCCCGGATAGCTGAGTAAGTGGCGGGTGGAGGCGGGCAGGTCTTCTCCCCTTACAAGGAGACTTTAGACTTTTTGCGAAAGCATCATGGATGCGATTAAGCGCGTTCGCCGACATTTCGGGCGGAGGCGTTCATCGAGATATGCGGGCGAACAGCATCCGCATCCGAAAACGCCAAGCGGCATCCGGAGCGGACCTTCCGTGCGGCGCCGCCCGCGGCATCAGGAGCGGACCTTCCGTGCGGCGCCGCCTGCGGCATCAGGAGTGGACCTTCCATGCGGCGCCGCCCACGGCATCAGGAACGGACCTCCCGCGCGGCGCCGCCCGCCGCGTCCGGGCGGCGGGCGGTTGAGGGGCGAGCGTCCGCTACGCCTTCCAGTCGTCGGTGTACTCGATGTTACCGTCGTTGTAGGTCCAGGTGATCCTGGAGTAGGTGAAGGAGACCTGCTCCATGTCGAAGTAGGGCTTGTTGTCCGCGAGGAAGGTTTCCGGGGTGTACTCCCTCATGTCGACCACTATGCCCTCCTCGACCGATACGCTGAAATATTTCTCCTCTGTGCCGTCCGGCTTGATGCGGTAGAAGTCGAGCGTCAGGTCCACGTTCTCGCCGGTAGTGCAGGCCCTGAAGAGGAGCGGGCTCGCCTGGTCCTTGTGCTTGGTGATCACGAGCGGCTTGTGGATCCTCTGGCCGGTGGGGAGCCCGGTGTGGGTGTCGCGGGGGATTTCCACCGCGTGATCTACCGCGTATACCAGTATCCTGTCCTTCTTGTCGCCGCCCTGGGGGCAGTCGCCCTTGATTTCGCCCTGTGACTTGCCCGTGACCTTGAGGTATGACGTGAGAGCCATTTTCCTTTCCTCCCGGCGCCTTGCGCCGCAACGGCCGTAGCGGCCGACATTTCGTTTCCCCTTGAATTTCAAGGACCCGCCGAGGCTCCGTTCCGGAACCACCGGTCGACTGGCTTTCAAGCAATCGCCGTGCCAAAGGCGGAATGGCAAGGAAAGTCCTTAGCCGCGGCAGGTTTCAGCAAGATTCAGGATTCACAGGCTCCCCAAAAACAAGCACCTTTGCCAAAGTTGGCGCCAAACATTCGTTTTCAAAAACAGAATCATGACGAGTTGGCAGCTGTTCCGCCAACCGGACAGAAGTCAGGCCCTCGGGCTCGCTGTATGAGACCGGGCATTGTGGCCCGACCGACAGTTGACCGGCCATCCGAGGTTTGGGGAAGCAAGGCGTGGCTGAGGCTTCCCTAAGTCGACCGAAGCCGATGGTCGGGCTCTTCGGAGAAACGTGATTGCCCGGTTGCCCGCAGCAGACTTGACGGTATCCGTCCAACGCGCTTCCGGAAGGACCGTCGTCCGGGTACATCGCCCCTTATGCAGGCATCGGAATTCTTAGGCGGACGCTCAATTTGACGCAGAAGAGCGTGGCTTCCTCCGGAGGGCTTCGGGGTCCTCCTCGCCCTGGCCTCGCGGAGTGCCCGACAGGCCGCGAGGTCGTGATCTGCGGGAAGACCTTTGGCACCCTCCTGCGCGAAGTTTCCGGACGCCTACGGACCCGGAGGCCATCCGCGTGAAGAGGGCGCCTCACCTCACGGAAGGGTTCATCTTGATGTTCTGTGGAGATCCGCGCCGACCTGACCGAACGGCTACCTGACCGAACGGCTTCCTGACCGAACGGCTACCTGGAGCCGGTCCCCCTAAAGCATTGCGGGAAGCCCTGTCCAAACCGACTGACGCTCCCTCCCCCCATGCCGGTACCCTTCAGACGGGCGGCAACCACATAAGCCGGGGCGGGAACGCCTTTGCGGGCGCGGGGGCAAAGCTCCAGAGATGACTCCGCCTTCGACCGATTGTCCGGAAGATATTCCCCGTGCCGCCAGGGCCAGCCTCGGCCATGGCGCGGTCTTCCCGACCCCCTGTCCGACGACTCCATCGGGACTGGGGGGCCGCCGACGGGCCGCCGGCTCCAGCTACCGCGCGGCAGACAGCGCCTTACAGCTCTATGCCGGTGCTCATGATCTCCTCGATGAAGGGGTTGCCGATTCCGATATCGGACGAGGAGTAAGTCAGCGGCGCAAAATACGATTCGTAATTGCGTTTCATGCGCATCAGGCGCATGCGGATTCCGTGCTTCTACCGGCGGGACAGATCACGGAAAATGAAAGCCAAGTCCACATCACTTAACTCGTCGGCCGTCCCCTTCGCGTACGAACCGAACAGAAATACCCGATCCACGGGCATCGTGGCACGGGCTTCGGCAACGAACCGCATGGCCTCCTTTTTCACGGCTTCATAGTCAACAGCCGCTTGAACTCCCTCCTGGTCCGTTCCAATGTCGCAAGCGCCTTGGACTTCACTGCTCGTTTCAGAAGGCATTTCTTAAAATCGGGATATTGGAAATCTTGGTAGAAATTTGACAGATAATCGAATAAAACCATGGTTTCCTTCGGGATATTATCGGGTAGTTCGTCTTCGGAAAGCTATAGAATATCCATTATGGCATGGGTCCTTGGCGGCATGCCTGAGTCGATATGCAAATGATACAACCCCTATGCAATCTTTTCGATGGCCTGTTGGCACATGATCATGACGTACGCCAATGCCCGGATTTAGACATGGATTCTGCCGCGTTCATGTCATGACGCGCAGCCTTGAGCCAGTATGCGAACTTTTCAAGGGCAGTCATCATGTCGGGCGTTTCGGGGGTGACCAGGAGGCAACCGGTTGAAAAGTGCGGAGACCGCAAGTCATCGAGCCATATGAAAAACTGCGGGCCGGCCCCTCCGGCAAGTTCGGGCCGACATCGGCGAGGACGACCGATGGCGCCGTCCGCCCTAAACTGACGCCGTACCCCGTGTCGCCGTCAGTGATGACAACGAAGGTCCCGTCGAGGGAACTCGCCGCGTATCCGGGGAGCGGCCGTGGCCGTTCACTTCAGGCGACTGAGTCGGCTGAAGCGAGCGAACGGCTGTCCTTATGGCACATAGGCCGAGACAACGGCACGGACTGACTCAGATCGCATGGCATTCATTTTATAACACCATGAGGGACGATACAATCATAATCGGTCCTCCTGCCGGAGGACCTTAGCACGGGGTGGTCCGGCGACCGGCATGATGCCCCTCGAAACGGGACATGCTACCCGAATCCCCCGATCCGGGGCGCCCGGTTCCGGATCCCCCCTTGACCGGCAGGCAATGGCGGGCATATGACGGAAAAGGCGCGGGAACGCCACGGGCAACACGCCTTCGGCGACAACCGGCGCCGCGACGCGGCCACATCCGTCGGCAGGAGCCGATCGGCATGGGCTTCCGAACTCCTGACGGAGGACGGGAGGCTGCGGTCGACCGCCTGGCGCGGGCACGACACTGACCTGACTACGTTCAGGCGCTCCCAGGATGACGCGGTGGCGCCCGCCGCCCCTTCCCACCCGGCCTGCGGAACGGCAAGCGAAAGGTTGGCGCGCCCGGCTCACCCTAAGCCGGCTTTCCTGATCCGGGATGAGCGCAGGTCAGTCACGGGGCTCCAGCCTGGCGGCACGGCAAGGGCGACCGGTGCCGACCCGACGGTCCGGGACGTACCCGGGAGCTTGCAGGAGCTCCATTGTGACACCGCTAACTTGCGGAACCTCGCCGGCGGCAAGGCCTGACCATCGCGTTATCGTCCCAGAAGACCGAAACGTGATCGCCGCCGTAAACGCCGCGAGTCGACCGATGGGGCCGCCTGACTGTCTCGAAGCCCGGCACGCGGGACGCGCGGTCCGCCTTGGAGCGAGAGGAAAACCCCGCGTCCCGGGGTTCGCGGAGCGGATCTTCGGAGAACCCAGCTTAGGGGCGTGAGGGAAGTCCAGGAAACATTCAGGGGCATCGTCCCGGAAACCGTCCCCGGACGACCCCGAGGCCCAGGCGGAGTAGCGAAACAGGGCGGAAAGAAAGGCCGTATGACAGGAAAATCCGGGCCCCAGGCCGAGACTCCGCGAGGCACCCTATCCCCCGTAACGGCCGATCTCGTTATCGCCCCCACAACCTGCACCCCTGCCGTCCGCGCCGAGGTCTCCCCGGTCGTCGCCTTCCCTCCCCTTTCGTCCGAATCGGTCCGTCCCCTCACGTTGCCGTCTTCGCCCGGAGAGCGGCCATGGCGAACCCTTGCGCGTACTTATAGCGGGCACAAAAATATGACTGCCGCCACGGGGTCCCGCAAAATGCGGACAGATGCTTTAAGCCGTCGTCGACGGCACAATCCCCAGCTCGTTTTCAGGGGCCTGCGGCCGAACGCCGCGCTCCGCGCCGGTTTTGTCGCGGGACGTTTCCCCAGGCATCACGGCCTCGCGCACCCTTCATGATGTGATGCCCCAAAATGTTTCATGCTCCGGGATTTCGACAATCGGCTTGAACGTGTCGGACGAATCCGTGAAGGCCGGCCTTTCCTGAGGCCGTTTACGCGATCGGGGACGTCTCCGGGCACATGCGTTGCCCTCGCGGAGATTCGGCCGGGGCGTCTCAGGACACATGCCTGGCCGTCTCCGGACAGGTGCCTGACCATCGCGGAGATTCCGCCCGCCCCTTTCAGGGCCCCGCGGATGACGCTCGGCGAGCCAGCGGCTTACGCCTGTCGGACCCTCGTCCCCCATAACCGGAAAAATGCCGGGACGTCCGGACTGTTGCAAGGCCTTCGGCAATATTGCAGGGCCTTCGGGAATATTGCCGGGCCCTTATCCGGAATTTTGCCGCCCCCCGGCAGGTGCCTGTCCTTCCCTTCCCCGGCCTCTGCCTGGATTCGGCCGATAGGCCACCGGGCGTTGACGGTCCGCGAAATCCGGGGCCGCCGCACGAATTTACGAACATTGACAAGGCCTTGACATAGCCTTAAGATTTGAACCGGTACCGGCTCGTCAGCACGGCGGGACGGTCCCGAAGGATCCGGCGCGCACCGGCGGCCGGCGTCCGAGTGCCTGGGACAGGCGCCCCGCGAGACATTAAGTCGGCCCTGCGGCCCGACGGTTTTTGGGCAAGCATTCATCTTGCGCCCGCATGCAGATATAAATATATCTATTTTATGTGTTTTTAATGATATTTAGATTGTATTATTATTAAATTTTATACTTCTAAGGCATGGAAGCAATGCCTGAATAATATATCCTAAATTATGCGTATCCCCGACGGATCATGACCCTCCGCGCGAACCAGAATGCCGGATCGCGTCAATCGCCGGCCTGGGCATTCGAACGCGGAACCGCGGCGCGCCCGTTCCCCACAAGGAGGCCTCCATGCCTACCGACGCTTCCCAGTTTCTCCAGTCCCTTTTCCTGAGCGCCCCGCTCTCAGGCCCCATCGTGCCCATAGAAAAGGTCCCCGATCCCACCTTCGCGCAGAAGATGGTCGGGGACGGGGTAGCCATCGACCCGACCTCGGAGCTCCTGGTGTCGCCCTGCCACGGGCTGGTGACCCAGCTGCACGGCGCCCACCACGCGCTCACGGTCACGACCCCGGAGGGCGTGGAGGTGCTCATGCACATCGGGCTGGACACGGTGCTCTTGAAGGGCAAGGGCTTCGAGCCCAGGGTCGCCCAGGGCGACGCGGTCATGCGCGGCGACCCGCTCATCGCCTTCGACGCCGAATTCCTGGCCCACCACGCCGCGAGCCTGCTCACGCTGATGATCGTCGCCAACGGCGAGACGGTCGCGAACTACATCCCCGCCACGGGGGTGGCCAAGGCCGGCGAGACCAAGGTCCTGGAGCTCAAGCTGTCCCCGGACGTGGACAGCGAGGGCGGGGAGCCGCCGGACATGTCGATCACGAGCGAGCCCATCATCGTCCTGAACCCCGCCGGGATCCACGCCCGCCCGGCGGCCGTGCTGGTCTCCAAGGCCAAGTCCTTCGCCTCTGACCTGAGGCTCGTCAGGGAAGGCAAGGAGGCCAACGCCAAGAGCGTGGTGTCCATCATGGGCCTGGAGGTGAAGCAGCACGACACGATAACGGTCAAGGCCACGGGCGAGGACGCCCAGGCCGCGCTGGACGCCCTCGAGCCGCTCATCAAGTCGGGCATGGGCGAGAGCCTGCACGCGCTTCCGGTCGAAAAGAAGCCCGCCGCCCCGCCTCTGAAGCCGCCCAAGCCAGTGTCGGACGACCCCAACGTCCTCCTGGGCGTCTCCGCCTCCCCGGGGCTAGTGACCGGCAAGGCCTTCCAGCTGCGCCACGAGGCCGTGAGGCTCGAGGAGTTCGGCCAGGGCTTCGAGGCCGAGAACCAGCGCCTGCTCGCGTCCATCGCGGCCTCCCAGGTGGAGCTGAAGGCCCTCGCCGAGAGCCTGCGCAAGCGAGCGGACACGGACAAGGCGGCCATCTTCGCGGCCCACCAGGAGCTCCTGGACGACCCTGAGCTCATCGAGGGGGCGAGGCAGCGCCTGCGCCAGGGCAAGAGCGCCGCCTTCGCCTGGAACGCGTCCTTCGTCGAGCAGGCCGCGAGCCTGGCGGGCCTGAACAACGAGCTTCTGGCCGGCAGGGCCAACGACATCCGGGACGTGGGCCGGAGGGTCCTGAACCACCTGACGGGCGCCCAGAAGCCGGAGCTGGACATACCCGAAAACGCGGTGCTCATCGCCGAGGACCTCACGCCCTCCGACACCGCCAGCCTGGACAAGACCACCGTCGTGGGCTTCTGCACCACCGGCGGGAGCGCCACCTCCCACGCCTCGATCCTGGCGCGTTCCATGGCAATCCCGGCGATCGCGGCCATCGACGGCCGGGCCCTGGAGATACCCGACGGCACGGCCGTGGTCCTGGACGGCGACAGGGGCCAGCTGAGGCTCAACCCCTCCGACAAGGAGGTCTCGGAGATCCGCCACCTCCAGACCGAGGCCGCGGCTACCAGGGCCATGGAGCTCATGGAGGCGACCAAGCCCGCCGAGACGGCGGACGGGAGGCGGATCAAGGTCGTCGGGAACATCGGCGGCGTGGCCGACGCCGAGGAGGTCCCCCAGCTGGGCGGCGAGGGCGTAGGCCTCCTCCGCTCGGAGTTCCTCTTCCTCCAGAGGGCCAACGCACCCACCGAGGACGAGCAGGAGGCCATGTACGCGGCCATCGCCAAGACTCTGGGGCCGGAGCGGGACCTCGTGGTCCGCACCCTGGACGTGGGAGGCGACAAGCCGCTCGCCTACCTTCCCATGCCTCCGGAGATAAACCCCTTCCTGGGGGTGAGGGGCATCAGGCTCAACCTCCTGGGTACCGACCTGTTCCGCTCGCAGGTGCGGGCCATCGTGAGGGCCGCGCCCCACACGAGGCTCCACATAATGTTCCCGATGGTCTGCTCCGTCCTGGAGCTGAGGAACGCCAAGGCCATCGTGGAGGAGGAGAGGGCGGCCCAGGGGATCCAGGAGCCGGTCAAGGTCGGCATCATGGTTGAGGTGCCGGCGGCGGCCGTGCTGGCCGAGGGCCTGGCCAAGGAGGCCGACTTCTTTTCCATAGGCACGAACGACCTCACCCAGTACACACTTGCCATCGACCGGGGCCACCCGCGGCTGGCGGCCATGGCCGACGCCCTGCACCCGGCGGTGCTGAGGCTTATCGAGAGGACGGTCCAGGGCGCCCACAAGTCCGGCAAGTGGGTCGGGGTCTGCGGGGGCCTGGCCGGGGAAATCCTGGCGGTGCCGGTCCTCCTGGGGCTGGGCGTGGACGAGCTGAGCGTGAGCGTGTCCTCCATTCCGTCGGTCAAGGCGGCGGTCCGGAGGCAGAGCATGCCTGCCTGCCAGGCGCTGGCCACGGAGGTCCTTTCCATGCTCACCGCGGCGGAAGTCAGGGAACGCCTGGCCGCCTTCGCCGCGCAGGCCGCCGGCAAGGAGGGAACAGATGCTTAAGAACGTCTCCAGCTTCATGCAGCAGGTCGGCAAGTCGCTGATGCTGCCGGTGGCCATCCTGCCCGTGGCCGGCATCCTCCTGGGCATCGGTTCCTCCAACTTCTCCTTCATCCCGACCGTCATGTCCGAGATCATGCGGGCCGGCGGGAACGTCATCTTCGGGAACCTGCCGCTCATCTTCGCCGTGGGCGTCGCGCTGGGCTTCACCAAGAACGACGGCGCCGCGGCCCTGTCGGCGGCGGTGGGCTTCATCGTCATGGTCGCGACCCTGGGAACGATGGGCATCTTCGTCCTCCACCTGGACCCCTCGCCGGAGGCCAGGCAGATGCGGGACATCCTCGGCATCACTTCCATCGACACGGGCGTCTTCGGCGGCATCCTGGCGGGCGGGGTGGCGGCGTTCCTCTTCAACCGCTTCTACAACATCAAGCTCCCGGCGTATCTGGCCTTCTTCGCGGGCAAGCGCTTCGTGCCCATCGTCACGGGCTTCGCCGCCATCGTCCTGGGGGTGATCCTGAGCTACGTCTGGCCCCCCATCCAGGCCAAGATCCTCATCTTCTCCAACTGGGCCGCCTACAGCAACCCGGTCATGGCCGGGAGCGTCTACGGGCTGGTGGAGAGGCTCCTGTTGCCCTTCGGCATGCACCACGCCTGGAACGTGCCCTTCTTCTTCGAGATAGGCTCGTTCGTCGACCCCAAGACCGGGATCGAGGTCCACGGGGACATCAACCGCTTCTTCGCGGGCGACCCCACGGCGGGCATCCTGAGCGGAGGATTCCTCATCAAGATGTGGGGACTCCCGGCCGCGGCCTTCGCCATGTGGCACTCGGCCAGGCCCGAGAACCGGGCCCGGGTGGGCGGCGTCATGCTGTCCGCGGCGCTCACGGCGTTCCTGACCGGAATCACCGAGCCAATCGAGTTCTCCTTCATGTTCGTGGCCCCCTTCCTCTACGTGCTCCACGCGTGCATAACGAGCGCCGCCTTCGCGCTCATGAACGTCATGGGGGCGCACATCGGCTACACCTTCTCGCAGGGCGGCCTGGATCTCGCACTCTACTACGCCATCGACACGAAACCCTGGCTCACCTTCGTCTTCGGGCCGTTCTTCGCCCTCGGCTACTACGTGATCTTCAGGGTGCTCATCCACGTCTTCGACATCAAGACCCCGGGGCGCGAGGAGGCGGATCCCGACTCCGAAGACCTCCACGGCCCGGCGCTCTCCCGCGAGCTCATCCTGGCCTTCGGCGGCAAGAGCAACATCCAGAACATGGACAGCTGCATCACGAGGCTCAGGATCTCCGTGGCCGACCCCTCGCTCGTGAACCCCCAGCGCCTGAAGCAGCTCGGCGCCGCGGGCGTGGTCGGGGTCGGCAAGGCCATCCAGGCCATCTACGGCACCCGCGCCGGGAACCTCTTGACCGACATGAAGGAGTACGTCGCCACGGGACAGGAGGCGGAGCTCACCGAGGAGCAGATAGCGGAGATGTCCGCCAGGAAGGCGGCCGCCGAGGCCGCCCAGGCCGAGACGGAGGCGGCGGCCGGGCCCTTGCCCGAGGCCCCGGAAGGCGAGCTCAAGATCATCCGCCTGGCGCTGGGCGGCCGGGAGAACATCATCAGCTCCGAACCCATCGCCAAGACCAGGCTGGCCGTGATCCTGAAGGACCGTTCGCTGTTGAGGCCAGACATCGCCGCGAAGCTCCCCGTGAACTTCTTCGTCCCCAAGGAGGGAAGCGAAATCCACGTGCTGGTGGGGCTCAGGCCCGAACGCTACAAGTCGCTCGCTGAAGGGGCCTCATCCGCCGTGTCCCCCCGCAAGTAGGCGCGGGAGGCCTCAATCACAGGACCGAAAATCCAAACCGGCCGGAAGACGTCTTGAGACGCGGGGGCGGACGCACGTCCGCCCCTGCAGGCGCTGCCCGGAGCGATCGTTGCGGCGGTCCGGCATCTTCGCCCGGACCGCCGCAATCGCGTTCTAAGCCCCCAATCGTGCATGCGCCCCGCAATCGGCCACGCGTCCCGCTATCGCGCACGAGCTCTCATATCGCCCTCGAAGCCCTGCGATGGCAGCAAGGCCGAGGCTATCCAGCCCGATGAGCCTCTGTAGAGTCGGGACCGCCGCAATCACGCCAGGAATAGCCGCTATAGATCAAGAAATGCCGAAAAACGACCAGAGAGGAGCCGTAGCACTCGGAATAGCCGATATCGATCCCGAAATAGCCGGAATCACGCCCGGAGAGTAGCACCAGCGCAACCGGAATAGCCGCCAGCGACAGGGATACCCGATATCGCTCAAGGAAAGGCCATTGTTGACGGAGCGATTTGCTTCAGTCGACTTCCCCTGAACAGGTCGTTCTCATAGGCATGCCTTGGGCCACGGCGTACGCGCTTCCCCCGGCAGGCTCGACACGGCTTTGGCTTGGCCCGTGGCGAGTCCGGGGCGGAAGCGACATTTGAGGCAACCCAGACGGGAGTGTCGAGGACAGCCTGTTCATGCTCTGGCCGATCCGTATAGCTGACATGCTCACAGACGGTTATGCTCCCGGGCAGGCATGATAGGGGAGATGTGGGACTGGAGATCGATCGACCGTGTCCGATCGCGGGGCATCGGCTAACCGGTTGGGCACGTGGACAGACTGCTGGTCATGTTTTCAAGATACCTGGCCATGGGTCCCGTTCAGAGGCGCCCTCGGCCCAGGCTTCAACAGGCGCGGACGTGGATCGGCAAGTGCGGACCCGCCGCTTGTGCGGCGGGATTCCGGCAAAAAACGAGACCGGATCAGAGATCTCGACGTTCTGAGGCACCTAATGATGTTCAGGTTTCGCTACTCGGGAAGGTTGATTCCGCTACAAAATCCCTCCACCTCGACAGGGAAGCGGAACCCTATGCGGCCATCGTATTGGCATCCTGACGCTAAAGCCTGAAACCACCGCACATCTGCGCACCCTTTACCCAGATACTCGGCCCTAAAATGACTGCCAGAAGGTGAGGGAGGGGGTTTTTGCAGTGGAATCAAGGTTATCCGGCAGTGTATCATGCAGGGTGTCCGGGCTAAGGGGCGATATGCGCAAGACGCGCCACGCGTTTGAGAAAGTCAGTTGAATCGTCAATGCTGACTTGTTGATCTTCCAGAATGACTTCAAGCCAGGACGTACCGGCATCGGTCCGGATCAACGCATTGTCAAGGGCATCGCGGGAAAGCTCCACCGTCGCGTCATACGTCTTGTCGGGTTCAGGCTCGCGTATCCAGAGAACACTGTCCTCCATGCTCATGGCAAAACGCCTGTCCACGTCTGGTTCATGGACGATCCACAGCGCCGTACCACTGAATGCCGCCTCTGGAGACCGCCCGTCTATCCGCGTGGACAGGCTTTCGAGGGCCTGGAGGGCGCTCAGGTTCCTCACGCTGTCGGGTCCCATGGTGACAAGGGTCCGGGACGAAAGACGTTCCGCCACCGCCGCCTCACGGTTCCTCCAGGCACCGGCGAGGAAATAGTTCCGCCATATCCCGCTCTCCGCCGAGTATGCCAGCTGTTCGTAAGCGTCCGACTGGACAGCCATGGCCTCGGCATATGCCTCCGCGTCGTCACCGAACCATTCTTCACGGGCAAGCCGCACGTGCTCCATCACCTCCACGACCCAACGGTACTGGCCGTCGGAATATGCCCTCTTCGCCGCTTCCACGAGACTGCCTCCTGACTGAGGGAGATACCTCGCGTACAGGACGGCAGAGACTCCAGCCGGAAGCCGAAAGAGCGAAGCCGGATCGCCGTCGAACCATCCCAGATATTTCTGATACACGGCCTTGACGTTGAAGCGCGTGTCTCCGTAGTATCCCCTGTTGTACCACTCCCCCGCGAGGGAGTCCGGCAATGAAAACATCTCGGCGATTTCCGTCATGCCGTATCCGCGGTTTATGAGAAAAACGGTCTGATCGTGGATGTAGCGGTAGAGATTGGCCTGCTTGCCAACATAGTCGGCTATGTCGTTCCCCCATCGCGGCCATGTGTGGGGACCCCAGGCGGAATCCACCATCCCGCCGTCCACCCACCTGCGTCTGATCTCGTCCAGGGCGGCGCTCCACGCAAGGGGATCGCGCACCTCGGCTCCCCTAGGGGTCAGGAGATTGTGCTGTGTCTGGTTAGCTATCTCGGCAAGGCACAGCGAGCGGAATTCGGGAAACAGCATCGCCATTTCTGCCGGGGCTTCGGTATGCGGCGCGAGAAGGAATTCGACCTGCGTGCCGTCGAAAGAGAGCGACCCGTCCTCCTTCACCAAGACCGTCGGAGGGACCAGGCCGGAGGTACCTGCCCCGGCCCCTATCGCCAGGCCGTTGTTGACATGCCTTCGCTCGGGAGGGACGTCCTTCGGAATCAGGCGGAGTATCGTCCCCTGCATGATCCTGGCACGTCCCGCCATGCCCGCCCCTACCGTGAGGTTCTCCGACACTGCCGCCTCCATGAACCCGTCAGGGGCTACGATGGCTACCTCGGATGGATCATCGACCATGGCGCTTTCCAGAACGCCATATATTCCTCCGTAATGATCGACATGGCTATGGGTGTAGATTACCGTATGGATTTTCTTGTACTTCTTTTCTGGAGGGAGATTGTCGTACAGAAGCTGGACCGCCGCCGCCGCGCTTTCCTTGTAACTCAGCACGTCCACGACGATGAACCCGTCCCGTGTCTCGATGAAGCTGATGTTTGCCAGATCGTATCCCCGCACCTGATAGATGCCGCGCTCGTCCCCGTCCCCGAAATCCTTCGACGTCACCTCGAACAGTCCGTAACGGGCATTGAGCAGGCCCTGACGCCACAGACTCGGATTCACCGTATCGGGAAATTCCTCCGGCCGGGAGACGTCACCCTTGAGGAACGAGTACTCGCCCATGTCCCATACCACTGAACCGTCAGGCATAGTTACGCGGGGCTGTGCGGGGGCATCGATGAGCCCTCGTGTCGCCCTTTCCTCGTCCCTGGCATCAGAATAGTCCAGAGGGGAGTTCAGAAATTTCGCATTGTGCCTCGAGGTCGCCTCCGTAGGAGAATTGGAACCTCCGGCGTGGCGGTCAGAAACGCGGCTCCGGACATCTCCGGTTCCGACAGCTCCGTCATCCGCCGACACGCCGGCGCCGACCTGCTGAGCATGGGATCCGGAAGAAACGAACACGGCCGTGAAAAGGGAAAAGGACAGGAGCATGACCGGTCTGCAGGATATGAAGCTGGTCGACGTTGATGCAATCATATTAATCATTCCCTTTCGTGACTCATGAAGGACGACTCCCCGGCTGGCCGCATCTCCAGGTACACTTGGATTTTGCCAGACGACTTGCCGTCTGGAATTCATCCGAAGCCGCAATCCGCGCAACATGACGGACATGCTTCGAACGATTCATCCGACATCTTCCCGGACATAGCGGAAAAAGGTATTCCCGTTTCAGGACACGCATCCGATCTCCGTATCCGTTCAGACACCCTTGATATTTTCTGTCCGGCTACGATGTCCGACAACGATCAGGGGAGGAACTTGGGCGGAACCAGGAAGGAGCCGGGAAGGAATTGGGATATTCCAGGGAACCGCCGGGTTAGGACAGCCGTCCTGTCATGAATCATGAACGGGCGCCCCCTGGACTTGACAATGAATCTGGACGAGCCCTGTCTTAACCCTCGCCACAAACGGCAAATCATGGACTGAGGTGTCAAGCCCCATGGCTTCCGAGAGCTGATACCGGTTCCAGATACTGATTCCATGACAGATTCTACCCGACGTTGCGCCTTTCATGAGGGAGACGGTTGCTGATTATTGGGCTGATCTCAAAACTCGTACTTGATCTGCAAGCTCACGGTCACGCCTTTCCTCTTGCCCATATAGCCCTGCACCCCCAATTCGAATGTTAGGGGAATAATCGACGAAGGCATGACGGACAGTCCGATCTCGCCGATACCCGTGCCGCCTTCCAGAGATGGCGCGTCTATGGGCAGGCCATAAGTCGTGGATTTGGCCGTGCCTGAAAATTCATGCTCATATGCCAGGCCGATATGTGGGCTTACATATTCGTTCACGGCACTGGAAAAGCGCGCTCCGCCCCGCAGTCGCAGGGAATCCGCGGCATCGAACGTAACGGAATCGTTTGAATCCAGGGTGACGGTATCGCCTTCAAGACGTGTCCAGAAAAAATTGCCGTACAGATCCAATGAGGTCTTGTCCGTTGCATGCAAGAGATAACCGATGCCGGCGTGCGCACCGTAATAGGCAGCGGAGAAATCGTAATCTGCCCCGTTTCCCTGCTCGTCTCGCAACTCGGAATTCTCGTACCGGTTGTTCAGGCGGCCGATCCTGCCGGACGCTTCGGCGTAAAAGCGACCGCGCCCGATACCGGCAAAATCCATGCGCCCCAAAATTCCTCCGCCGAGGTAATCGCCATGGCCTGTCCCGCGGATGGAAGCGGCGGCGAAAGAATTATATGTGTCATACGAACCGTTGCCGTACTCGATGACGGCCCCGAGCGTCAGCCGTCCGGGCGTCAGTTCCTCGCCGATTGACAGGCCTGTTACGAGAGACAGGCCGGAAACTTCGACGCGAGAACCGGTGTCGTGGCGCGACCGACCGCCCGAGAGAAAACCGAAGGCCCCGAATCTCCGTCCGTCCGAAACCTCCGCCCGTTCGGCGGCCTTAGCCGCCTCGCGCGTCCCCTGCCCGGCCACAAGGTCGGCACCCTGATTGATCAGGGTCAGGCCGGCCATGAAGCCCTCCGCCAGGGCCTTGCCTTCGGGGGCGGCCCGTAGCTCGGCGATGGAGGCGTAGAGACTGTGGGCGTCCCGGGTCAGACCGGCCGTCCAGACCCTGGTGATGCCGAGGTGTCCGGAGAGTTCAGGGTTGGCCGGGATTCCCCCGAGGAAGCCGTCGCTTTGGACAAGGGTCAGCGTATGGCCCGGCATCAGGGTCATCCGGTCCCTCCCGCCGAGGCTTAAGCCCACGACGGTTCCGTCTATGTCGGCATCGCCGGAGACGAGCAGCATGGGCGGCGCCTGACCGGGAACCGTATCGCCGCTAAACGCGAAGAACATCGTGCCGCCCCGCATGTCCAAATCGCCCGCGTAGCGCCCCTGATCGTAAGTTTCCAGCCGGGTCAGACGCGGAACATGGCCCCCCGCGTCGAAGAGGGCTCCATCGTGCAGCGCGAGGTTTCCGACGATTCCGCCCTCCGGGCCGAGGGTAAGGGTTCCGTCCAGCACGTGGGCCATGCCGCTGAAGGTGTTCAGTCCGCCCAGGGCGAGCGTCCCCTGCCCGGTTTTGACCAGGCCGCCGCCGCCGACGATGACCCCGTTCAGAATGGAGTCCTCGGCGGCGGAATTCACCGCGAAATAGGCATCCCCTTCAAGCGAGAAGCCGTTTTCGAGGATACGGTTGCCTGAAAACCCGAATGCCGCGCCGCTTTCCATCCTGATAAGGTTGTCCGTGCCGAACGCCGAGTCGTTTCCCGCGACCAGGGTACCGGCCCCGGCGACCGTGACGCCGTGAAATGAGGTGTTATCCCCGTTCACGGCGAGCGTTCCCGGGCCGTTCTTGATCAGGGCGCCTAAGCCAGTCAGGGCGCCTGAAAGAGTTGCGGACGCGGAGTCTCCGACGGTAAAGATGTTGGCGACGCCGCGCAACTCCATCGGGGTGTCGATTGTCAGCCCATCGGCAACGCGTAAGGTTCCGCCGTCGAACAGCACTTTCCCGTAGCCGAAAGCCCCGGCATCCGCCAGAACCGCCAAACCTCCGCGGATGCGCGTGGCGCCGGCAAAAGACTGGTTCGCCCGGCCCAGCAGCGCCTCGCCGACGATCTCCACCGTACCGCCGCCGGTCAGTTCCTGACGCAGGCCGGTCGCGACGTCGCGATAGGAAAGCAGCAGGGTCGCGCCGTCCTCGATGGCAATCTCCGTCCCCATGCCGGCGGCGTCGACCCTGCCCAGTTCCAGCGTGCCCGCGCCGACCAGGGTGTCGCCCCCATAGGTGTTAGCCGCCGTGAGCGCGAGATGCCCGGCCCCGCTTTTGTGGAGGCCGACGCGGCCGGTCAGGACGGATTCCACCGCGACGTCCGCGCCCAGGCCGCCGATCACGGCGTAGCTTTCGCCGTCAGCCGGATCAAGGTCAAGCAGGGTGACGGGATCGCCGGAAACGCGCCAGCCGTCGGAAAGAAAGAACATGCCCGAGACCGAGACCTGACCCTGTACCCGTACCGTGCCCGGCATCGAGCCGGCGGCCCCGAAGACCGCCGCGCGGGAGGCCGGAGACCAGGTTTCCATGGTCGCGGGGGATGACGCATATTCGCCGCTCCAATTGGCTTCCCCGTCCGTATTCCAGACGCCGCCGCCGTCCTTGGCCCAGAATTCGATTCTTTGCCCGTCGGGCATGGCGATGAGGACTAGCCGGCCTGCCAGAACGAAATTCTCCAGCGCCATACGGTACTGGGCGCCGTCCGATATCGCGCCGCCTTTGTAGTTGACCGTATAGCCCGCCGCGGCCACAGGGCCGCCGGGGAGGCTTGTCGTCCCGTATTTGGCCAGCACGTGGATGCCCAGGGAGTCGAGGTTGATTACGGTGGCCACGCTGCCGCCCACCCCCCAGTCCAGTCGCCCGGTCACGTCCAGCATTCCGCCTTTATTGAAGTCCAGGCCGGCGCCGGGACTCAAGGTCAGGTCCGTCCCCGCGTGCTGGTTCCCTAACTGATCTGGCTCTCCGCGGAAGGACAAAATCCCGTCCGCGGAAAGCCTGCCGCCGCCCTCGACGACTGTCTTCCCCGATATCTCGCCCCGCCCGGATAGCGCCGCGCCGCTTAGAACCGTAAGCCGGCCGCCGCCGTCAAGGACGGCGTCCTCAAGGCGCAGCTGCCCCTCCGCCACAACCGTCGGGCCCGTATAGTCGTTGTTCCGGCCTGTGAGGGTGAGGATGCCCGCGCCGGTTTTTGTCAGGCTGCCCGTCCCGGTGATCTGGCCGTTGAGTGTGGCTGCGGCTTGCGAGAAAAGGGTTCCGCCGCCGGACGACAGTTCCACGGCGTTGGCCAGATCCGCGCCCAGGACGAGGGAGCCGCCGTTCAGGGCAAGCCGGGCGGCACCCACGTCGCTTTGCGCGTTCACGGTCAGGGCGCCCGGTACGGTGATGCGGCCCGCGAAGTTCCGGTTGTCTCCGGCAAGCCTGTGGTCGCCGCCCGTCAGTTCCACTGTCCCGATACCGGAGAGGGCGTTTGCGAAATCCTGATCGTCCAGGCGCAGCAGGGACTCCGCTCCGTCCAGGCGCAGGCCCCCCGTGCCGATCTGGGCCGTCTCGTCGCCGTCGTCGATGCGCAGGGCGGCGCCGCCGGTGAGGACGGTCGTTCCGTAACGTCCGGCTGCGGCCGTCAGGCCGCCGAAAGTCACGCCCGCGCCGTCCAGAAGCACGTCGCCCCCGCCCCCGAGGGTAAAGGACGGGACCGCCGCCGCGCCCTGAGCCGAATCCGCTCGCAAGGTCAGCGCGCCGCCCCCGGCGACGACGGCCGCGCCGGTGAAGGACGCGTTCGCGAGCTCCAGCAGCGCCTCGCCGCCTATCGCAAGCTTTCCGCGACCGGCAAGTTCCTGCCGCAGGCTTGTCGCGACGTCGCGATAGGCGAGAAGCAGGGTCGCGCCTTCCTCAATCGTGATCCTCGCCCCCAGGCCGGCGGCGTCGACCCTGCCCAGTTCCAGCGTGCCCGCGCCGACCAGGGTGTCGCCCGTATAGGTGTTCGCCGCCGCGAGCGCGAGATGCCCGGCCCCGCTTTTGTGGAGGCCGGCGCCGCCGGTCAGTACGGATTCCACCGCTATGTCCCCGCCCAGGCCGCCGATCACGGCGTAGCTTTCGCCGTCCGCCGGATCAAGGTCAAGCAGGGTGACGGGATCGCCGAAAACGCGCCAGCCGTCCGAAATGAAGAACAAGCCCGAGGCCGACACCGGACCCTGCACCCGCACCGTGCCCGGCGTTATGCCGGCGGCCCCGAAGACCGCGGCCCGGGAGGCCGGGGACCAGGTTTCCAGGGTCGCGGGGGAACGCGAATATTCGCCGCTCCAATTTGCTTCCCCGTCGGTGTTCCAGACGCCGCCGCCGTCCCTTGCCCAGAATTCGATCCTCTGCCCGTCGGGCATGGCGATGAGGACTAGCCGGCCTGACCCGTCGAAATTCTCCAGCGCCATACGGTACCGGGCACCGTCATATATCGGGCCGCCGTTGTAGTTGACCGTATAGTCGGCCGCGGCCACAGGGCCGCCGTGGAGGCTTGTCGTCCCGTATTTTGCCAGCACGTGGACGCCAAGGGAGTCGAGGCTGATGCTGGTAGCCGCGGTGCCGTTGTTCAGCCCCCAGTCCAGTCGCCCGGCCACGTCCAGCGTTCCTCCCTGATTGAAGGCCAGCCTGGCGCCGGGGCTCAAGGTCAGGTCAGTAGCGGGCAGGTCGCCGAACTCATCAGGCTCGCCGCGGAAGGACAAAAGCCCGTCCACCGAGAGGCTTCCGCCGTTCTCGATCGTGGTCTTCCCCGATATCTCGCCCCGCCCGGAGAGCGCCGCGCCACTTTGCACCGAAAGCTCGCCGCCGCCGTTAAGGACCGCGTCCTCAAGGCGCAGCTGCCCCTCCGTCACAACTGTCGCGCCCGTATAGTCGTTATTCCGGCCGGTGAGGGTGAGGATGCCCTCGCCGCTTTTGGCCAGGCCGCCCGTCCCGGTGATTGGGCCGCTTAGGGTAGCCGCGGCGGCCGAATAAAGGGTTCCGCCGTCGGACTGCAGCTCCACCGCGTTGGCCAGATCCGCGCCCAGCGCGAGGACGCCGCCGTTCAGGGCAAGCCGGGCCGCGCCCACCTCGCTTTGAGCGTTCACGGTCAGGGAGCCCGGAACGGTGATGCGGCCCGCGAAGTTCCGGTTGTCTCCGGCGAGCCTGTGGTCGCCGCCCGACAGTTCCACTTTTCCGATGCCGGAGAGGGAGTTTTCGAAATCCTGATCATCCAGGAGAAGCAGGGAATCCGCTCCGTCCAGGCGCAGGCCCCCCGTTCCGATCTGGGCCGTCTCGTCGCGGTCGGCGACCCTCAAGACCGTGCCTGCGGTAACGACGGTCGTTCCGGCACGGCCGGCCTCGGCAGTGAGGTTGCCGAAAGTCACGCCCGCGCCGTCCAGAAGCACGTCGCCCCCGCCGCCGAGGGTGAAGGACGGGACCGCGGCCGCGCCCTGCGCCGGATTCGCGCGCAGGGTGAGCGCCCCGCCCGCGGCTACGACGGCCGCGCCGGTGAAAAACGTGTTTGCCAGCTCCAAGAGCGCCTCGCCGCCTATCGCAAGCTTTCCGCGGCCTGTCAGTTCCTGCCGCAGGCCGGTCGTGACGTCGCGATAGGCGAGCAGCAGGGTCGCGCCGTCCTCAATCGTAATCGTCGTCCCCAGGCCGGCGGCATCTACCCTGCCCAGTTCCAGCGTGCCCGCGCCGACCAGGGTGTCGCCCGCATAAGTGTTCGCCGCCGCGAGCGCGAGATGCCCGGCCCCGCTTTTGTGGAGGCCGGCGGCGCCGGTCAGGACGGATTCCACCGCGACGTCCACGCCCTGGCCGCCGACCGCGGCGTAGCTTTCGCCGTCCGCCGGATCAAGGTCAAGCAGCGTGACGGGATCGCCGGAAACGCGCCAGCCGTCCGAAATGAAGAACATGCCCGAGGCCGATGCCGGACCCTGCACCCGCACCGCGCCCGGCGTCGCGCCGGCGGCCCCGAAGACCGCCACGCGTGAGGCCGGTGACCAGGTTTCCATGGTCGCGGGTGAAGCCGAATAGGCGCCGCTCCAATTTGCTTCCCCGTCGGTGTTCCAGACGCCGCCCCCGTCCTTGGCCCAGAATTCGATTTTCTGCCCGTTGGGCATGGCGATGAGGACAAGCCGGCCGGCCTCGTCGAAATTCTCCATCTCCAGACGGTGCAGGGCATCGTTGTGTATCGGGCCGCCGTTGTAGCTGACCGTATAGTCCGCCTCCGCCACTTGTCCGCTTGCGAGGCTCGTCGTCCCGTATTTTGCCAGCACGTGGACGCCCAGGGAATCGAGGCTGATGCTGGTGGCCGCTACGCCATTGTTAAGTCCCCAGTCCAGTCGCCCGGCCACGTCCAGCATCCCGCCTTGATTGAAGGCCAGCCCGGCGCCGGGACTCAAGGTGAGATCCGTAGCCGCTGGCAGGTTCCCGAACTGATCAGGCTCGCCGCGGAAGGACAGAATCCCGTCCACGGAAAGCCTGCCGCCGCCGTCGATGACGGTCTTCCCCGATATCTCGCCCCGCCCGGAGAGCGCCGCGCCGCTAAGCACCGTAAGCTCGCCGCCGCCGTCAAGGACAGCGTCGTCAAGGCGCAGTTCCCCCTCCGCCACGGAGGTCGCGCCCGTATAACAGTTGTCCAGGCCGGTGAGGGTGAGGATGCCCTCGCCGCTTTTGGTCAGGCCGCCCGTCCCGGTGACGGGGCCGCTCAGGGTGGCCGCGGCGGACGCGTAAAGGGTTCCGCCGCCGGACTGCAGCTCCACCGCGTTGGCCAGCTCCGCGCCCAGGGCGAGAACGCCGCCGTTCAGGGCGATCCGCGCCGTGCCCACGTCGCTTTGCGCGTTCACCGTCAGGGCGCCCGGAACGGTGATGAGGCCCGCGAAGTTCAAGTTGTCTCCGGTAAGCATGTGGTCTCCGCTCGACAGTTCAACTTTTCCGATGCCGGAGAGGGCGTTTGTGAAATCCTGATCGTCCAGGTGCAGCAGGGAATCCGCTCCGTCGAGGCGCAGGCCCCCCGTGCCGATCTGGGCCGTCTCGTCGCCGTCGGCGACCCTCAAGGCCGTGCCGCCGGTCACGACGGTCGTTCCGTAACGGCTGATGGCGGCCGTGAGGCCGCTGAAAGTCACGCCCGCGCCGTCCAGAAGCACGTCGCCCCCGCCCCCGAGGGTGAAGGACGGGACTGCGGCAGCGCCCCGCGCTGAATTCACTCGCAAAGTGAGCGCTCCGCCCTCGGCAACGACTGCCGTGCCGGTGAAAGACGGGGTTGCGCGGTCCAGCAGCGCCTCGCCGTATATCGCAAGCGTTCCGCTGCCGGCAAGTTCCTGCGGCAGACCGACGGTGACGTCTCGATAGGCGAGCAGCAGGGTCGCGCCGTCACCTATCGTAATCCTCGACCCCAGGCCGACGGCGTCTATCCTGCCCAGTTCCAGCGTGCCAGCGCCGATCAGGGTGTCGCCCGTATAGGTGTTCGCCGCCGTGAGCGCGAGATGCCCCGCCCCGATCTTGTGGAGGCCGACGCCGCCTGTCAGGACGGATTCCACCACGACGTCCAAGCCCTGGCCTCCGATCACGGCGTAGCCTTTGCCGTCAGCCGGATCAAGGTCAAGCAGGGTGACGGGATCGCCGGAAACGCGCCAGCCGTCCGAAATGAAGAACATTCCCGAGGCCGACACCGGACCCTGCACCCGCACCGCGCCCGGCTTCGCGCCGTCGGCCCCGAAGACCGCCGCGCGCGAGGCAGGGGACCAGGTTTCCGCGGTCGCGGGGGAAGGCGAATAGGCGCTGCTCCAGTTGAGTTCCCCGTCGGTGTTCCAGATGCCGCCGCCGTCCTTGGCCCAGAATTCGATCTTTTGACTGTTGGGCATGGCGATGAGGACGAGAAGTCCGTCGTTAACGAAATTCTCCATGACCAGACGGTAATCGCCGCCGTCAAACAACTGGCCGCCGTTATAGTTGACCGTATAGTATGCCGGATCCACAATGCCTGCGGCGAGGCTTGTCGTCCCGTATTTGGCCAGCAGATGGACGCCCGGGGAGTCGAGGTTGATGACGGTGGCCGCGTTGCCCGGCCCCCAATCCAATCGGCCGGTCACGTCCAGCGTTCCGCCTTGATTGAAGGACAGGCTGGCGCCAGGACTGAGTGTCAGATCGGTGCCCGCGAGCAGGCTTCCCTCGGGATCCCGTTCGCCGTAAAAGGACAGAAGCCCGTCGACGGAAAGGCTGCCGCCGCCGTCGATGACGGTATCCCCCGATATTTCGCCTCGGCCGGAGAGGGCCGCGCCGCTAAGGACCGTAAGCCGACCGACGCCGTTAAGGACCGCGTCCTCCAGTCGCAGTTGTCCCCGCGCCACGGTGGCCGGGCCGCTATAGTCGCTGTCCCGGCCGGTGAGGGTGAGGATATTGTCCGCATTTATGCTCAGGCTGCCCGCCCCGGTGACGGGGCCGCTTAAGGTGACGTTTGCCGCGGACGAGGAAAGGGTCCCGCCGCCGGGCAGCACTTCCACGAGGTTAGCCAGATCCGCGCCGAGAGCGAGGGTTCCGTTATCCAGGGCAAGCTGGGCCGTGCCGACACTGTTTTGCGAGTTCACGGTCAGGGTGCCCGGAATCGTGACGCGGCCCGCGAAGTTCCGGTTGTCCCCGGCAAGCCTGTGGGCGCCGTCCGTCAGTTCCACCGTGCCGAAGCCGGAGATGGCTTTCCCGAAATTCTGATCATGCAGGTATAGGCGGGACTCCGCGTCCTCAAGGTAAACGCCGCCATCGCCGACCTGGAACGTGTCGCTGTCGATACGCAAGGCGGTGTTGCCGATTACGATGATTCTCACGTATTGCTGAGACTTATTGGTGGTGTAGACCCTCATGTCCCTAAAGGTCACCCCGTCGCCGGTATCGTTCCGTCCGTCCAGATACAGGTCGCCGACGCCGCTGATATAAAAGGGCGGTGTTGCCTCTGCTCCCTGCCGCACATCCGCGCGCAGGGTCAGCGGGAAATTCACCTTGACCACGCCGGTAAAGTCAGTGCCGTCGGTGCGGACATTGTTGTCCAGGAAGGTAGTGGCCGCGCCTATGTACACGCTGGTGTTGCCTGACAGTTCATTTTCAAGGATGCCGCCGCCGCCCGCCAGGCGGAGGGTGTTCTCGTCCTGGACGTAACGGTTCGGAAGTGAAATAGGCCCCGTTCCGGCGGCCGTGAATGTCTTGCCATCGCCTTCGCCGTACAGATACAATTGGTCATAATCGGAAACCTTCACCCCGCCCGTAAAGGTACTGCCCGGGAGAAGATGGACAACGGCATTCATACTCGTCGTGCCCTCCACGAGCAGCCTTCCGTCGCCGGTGATCCGGTGGGGGAAATCCTCGTAGGGACTGTTGAACTTCAGTTCAAGCACGGAAGAGCCGTCAGACAGCACGATGTCTCCGGCATTGCCTGCCCCCCCGCCGACGCCGAACACGTCCCCCACGCGAAGTACCGTGTCGCGGGTGCCGTCGCCGGCTTCCACTATGACGTTTCCGATAAAATTTGGTTGGGCGTCATTGAAAACGGCCGCGCTTCCAGACGCTATTTCAAGACTGCCGGCTCCGCCGAGCCGATTATGGACGACCAGAGAATCGGCATGCGCGTCGTCCTTGAAGTCCAGGCGCAGGACAGCGGCAGGCTCAATCGTTACCGACGAGTAGTACGGGACGCCGAGATTATTGGAGGCAAGGGCGAGATTGCTTTCCAGTATGAGCCGTCCCTCCTTGATCTCGACCCGTTCCGGGGCGTTTGGAGCGGAAACGTGATAAAAACCGTCGGACAGAATCAGCGTGCCGACGCCGGTCTTATGGAGAGGTATATCAAAGTCGATCGCCATCGGAACATCGATGCGAGGCGAAGTGACGAATGTCGGATCGTCCGGCGCCTGGCTATTCAGCACGGAATAGGCAACGCCGTGCGGGTCGAGCGGGAATAGTTTCAGCAGACTATGATAGTCGTTTTCGATTATCCATCCGTTGTCAAGAAAGGACAGCATGTTCGCTTCGACCTGACTTTCGACGGACACCGTTCCCGGAGTGCCGTAAACGCTGTCGAAAACGGCTATGGCCGGATCGGCAAAATTGTTCCAATGTGTCTTGACTAAAGAGATTCCCCCGGGAAGCGATATGCTGACTTCGTCCCATCCGACCACCCCGTCTTCCCATTTATGTACCGAAACGGCGGTTTGGTCATTGCGAAACAGGATATGGCCGCCGCTTCCGTGGGTGATCAGCAGGATACGGTCATTCGTTTCATTATACACCAGCCAGGAAGGGACGCCGATATTCTGCCCGTTGATTTTCACCTGCGGGCTCACGTCGTTGACGTCCTCTGCGGCGTTGGCGAAAGTGCCCGTCAGGGTGCCGTATTTCGCCATGACATGTACGCCCGGATGTGATATATTGGCCTGGAACAGTACGCCGTTCAGCGCGAGCTCGCCGGTCGTGACCAGCGTTCCGGCGCGGTAGTCGAAGGTCGACCTTATCGGCATGCCGAAGACGGGCGAGCCGGGGATCGTGGTCTGGTTTATGAACAGGCTGTCGCCGTCCACCGTGAACCGGCTTTTCAGCACCAGGCTGTTGTATGTCAGCGGGTTCATGGGCATGGCCAGATCGCCGTGCAGGGTAGCCGGGCCGGCGACGGTGAGCCGGCCGTAGTTCAGAAGTCCTCCCTCATTGGCGGTGAGGCTGTACGGCGCGTTTACGCTGAGTTCCGCCTTGCCGGTCAGGGTCAGGCTGTGCCGGTTGGTGATGCCCCTCTGGTATTCGTACCGGCCGCCGGAGAGGATGATTTCTCCCTCCCCGCTAGCTAGAGTTAGACTGCCGCCCGTGGATACGCCGCCGCCGCCGGCGACGGTCAGCTTGCCGCTAGCGACCGCGTTGAGCGAAAGCAGGAGATCGTCGCTTGGCCCGGCCTGGAAAAGGCCGCCGCCACCGCCAACAGTGAGCGTGTCCCTGATGCCGATGCTCAGTTCGCCGCCGCCCGTGATTGCGGTCGGGTTCCCGAAAACCTTGGCATCCATCCATAGGTTGTGGCCGTTCAGATCATAAATCCCGGTGAAGCTTGTGAGATTGATCCTGGGTTCCAGGAGGTCCCCGGTAAGACGCAGGGTGCCGGCCCCGTCTAAGGAAAAACGCGCGTTGGACAGGAAGTTTCCGTCGCCTTCGAGAGAAAGCCTGGAGCCATCGGCTATGATAAGATCGACGTCCCCGCCCAGCACCTTGCCCGCGAACTCGACCGAGGCAGGAGACCCGGTGTCGCCGATCATGACGATGGAGTCCCTGATGCCGGAGACGCTGTTACTCGTGTTATAGTCATCGCCGGGGGCGCCGCCGTAAGTGTCGTAAAAGACCACGATGGCGTTGGATATTTGCGGCAGGCGGAGGTTCGTGGAATTCCCGTGAGCGGATATCCTCAAAGTCGGGGCGTTTTTCAGGGTCAAGGACCCGATCTCCAGGGATTTGCCCCGAAAGTCCAGGATGCCGGAATCAATGAACAGGGTCGAAAGCCGCAGGCCGCTGCCGCCAGTCACCAGGAGGGTATTGTAGTCATAAATGAAGCCTCCGTCCGCGTACACGCCCAGATTGTCAAATGTGGTCGTGAACCAGGAACCGTAGCTGCCTTCCTTGAAACTGATATCATTAGCGAAAATATTCCACCGGCTCCTGGAAGAATAGTCGCCGGTGAACAACCAGTCATGTCCTTTATAGTATGGACCTTGGGTATTGTCTATCTCCATCAATTCGACATACACGCTGTTGCTGCCGTCCAGCGATACGTTGAAAACCTTGGGCTTCACTTCGTTATTGAATGCCCCGAAGGTGGCCCAGGAAGTGAATAAGGGGATTGAACTGATCCAGTCCGTCTTTATCCACTCATAATGCGTCTCGGGGTTGGGATGGTCAGCTCCTCCCCGATCAATGACAGTGTAGACCAGCCACCAGCCGCCCGGAACATCGTCTCCCCAAAGATGGTTGTTACCGGAACCTTTGCTCCAGTAGTAGCTGTTGTTTTTCGATAAACCGAGACAGAGCGAGGACGCGCCGGACAGCGCGAAAAACACCGCCAGACACAGGCAGGGAATGGCCCTTACGGCCAGTCGACGTGCGGATTTCATTGTATCCCCCTCATATCGTTCAAGGCGGCGACGAGTCATCCCGCGCCCTTATCAATGAGGCAACCTGCCTCGCATAAAGATCGCCCTTAAGTTCCGTGATGAACCCATCCCGCCCCGGTTCCTGCGAGACGGCGCCTTTAACCGCCAGGAGCCGTTCAATCGCGCCTTCCGCGTCTGCCTTGCCGACAGCGCCTGCCCGGTCCATGGCGAATCGCCGAGAACTGCCCCGGAACGCCCGGCTTCGGCGGCTTTGGGAAAGAGTGCGGGATACCCGTCCTGATCAGCCTCGCCTCCGAGCAGGACGACATCTAAAATCGCGTCCAGGTGAAAATGTCCGGCCGCTTCCAAGCTTCGACCGTATCTTTGAGAAGCGCAAGGCGTTATTTCTCGTCAGATGGCAGGCCACGCCCTCGCAGGTACTGGCCCATCGGCGTGCGCCGGGCGGGGTAAAACCCTATTCGGCACATTTATCAAAAGCTTTCGCCGCCAGGCCCATGTCCCCCGCAGCGTCAAAACCGATTTCACGGCACGGGCCGCAGGCGCATGCATGCTTCACTTTCATGGGCGTCAGCCGCTTTCAGGAGACATTCCAGGGTCTCGGCGAAGTTGCGCGGTTCGCCGCCCCACCCTCATACAGACGTCCGAGGCCGAGTATGGCCTGGCTTTGCCCTGTTTCCGCGTTCATCGGCTAAAGCGCGTCCAAGGCGCCAGGAGAGATTTCCGAAACTGCACGGGCGGCTGGTCCGCAATTATCCGGTTCGTTTGGCCGATGTTGGAAAGGCAAAGAAAGGCAGGAGATACCGAAAAGACCAAAAATGACGAAAAAGCCGGAAATGACGAAAAGGCAGAAAATGACGAAAAGGCCGAAATGGCCCAAATGGCCCAAATGGCCTGATGACAGGGTGGAAAGGACAAAATCAACAGTACGGCGCATAGGCGGACTGTCCGGAAAACCTTGAACGGCGGGTTTTCAAATGGTGCTCGGCGACATGAAGTGTCCCGCCCGTTCCGCACGGCCACGAAACAGGCCCGCCTGAACGCCTCGCCTGGAAGGACGGATATAATTCATGCTTTCCGGGTTCCGCCGATCCTCTCCCGCAGGCCCTGTGCCAGGGCGTACATCCCCGGAATGAGAAAAACGCCGATGGCCGTCGCCGCTAGCATTCCGCAGAATACCCCCGTCCCCAGGGAATGGCGCGCGTTGGCGCCGGCCCCGCTCGCGATGACCAGAGGCAGCACGCCGAGTATGAAGGCGAAGGATGTCATGAGTATGGGGCGGATACGCTGCCTGCCGGCGGCCTCGGCGGCCTCGGCGGGCGAGAGCCCCTCCTTCCGGCGTCCCTGTGCGAACTGCACGATGAGGATGGCGTTCTTGGCCGCCAGCCCGATGAGCATGACCAGCCCTACCTGCATGAACACATCCATGCTCAGGCCCCTGAAAAGCTGTCCGAAGACGGCCCCGCACACGGCGACGGCCACGGAGAGCATTACGATTACGGGCGAGGTGAAGCTCTCGTACAGCCCGGCCAGGACGAGGAAACAGCAGACGAAGGCCAGCACGAGGACCGTGCCGGTCTTTCCGGCGGCCAGACGCTCCTGATACGACTGCCCCGTCCACTCGAAACCGAACCCGCTCGGCAGAGCCTGTTCCGCGGCCTTTTCCATGGCGGCCATGGCCTCGCCCGAACTGCGCCCCGGGGCGGGGGCCGCCATGAATTCCACCGAAGGATACAGGTTGTAACGGGTCAGGTATTCCGGCCCGCTCGTGTCCCTGGGGGTCACGAAACTTGAGACCGGGGCCAGACTCCCGTCGCCCGCGCGGACGCGGAAGAAACGCAGGGCGTCGGCCGTCACGCGGTATTCGTCGCTGGCCTGCATCTTGACCTTGTAGGTGCGGCCGAATTCCTGAAAATCGTTGATGTAGGAGCCGCCCAGCAGGGTTCCCACGGCATCGTAGACCTCCGACAGGTTCACTCCCTGCCGTTTGGCCTTTTCGCGGTCGATATCCAGGTTGACGAATTTCCCCTGCATGCTGAAGGCGGTGTAGGGCGAGGACAGTTCCGGAGCATGGGCAAAGGCCGTCCACAGCTTCGCCGCCGGTTGGGCAAGCGCCCCGGCGCTCTGGTCGTCGCCCCTGTTTTCCGCCTCGAAGGTCAGCCCCAGACCCACGCCCAGGCCGCTGATGGTCGGCACGTTGAAGGCTAAGGTCAGAGGTTCCAGAAACTGCTCCGAGGCGATGGCCTGAGCTTTGGCGATAAGGGTCAGGGCGTCCTGCCCGCGGCCTTTGCGCTCCTCCCAGTGTTTCAGCTGGACAACCAGGGAGGCCACGCTGGAGCTTTGCGCCCCCGTGGCCAGATTCATGCCGCCGATGACCGCTATGGTTTCGATTTCCGGAATGCCGCCTTTTACCGCCGCGCAAAGCGCGTTGGCGGTTTCGACGGCCCGGGCCTGCGATGTTCCGTTGGGCATCTGCATCGTCATGAGAAAGACTTTCTGATCCTCGCCCGGCACAAGCGAAGTGGGCAGGAACTTCATTCCGCCGACGGCCCCCAGATAGATGGCGAGGAGGATGACCCCGGTCAAGGCCCCGCGCCGCGTGAACAATGCGAGAAGCGAGGAATAGCGGGCGAAGAACGCCCGGTACGCGACGTTGAACAGCCGCACCGGCAGGAGCGGCGGTCGCGCGTCGCGCCCTTTTACCCGCAACAGCAACGCGCAGATGGCAGGACTGAGTGTCAGGGAATTGAAGGCGGAAACGGCCACGGCCAGGGAAAGGGTCAGGGCGAACTGCGCGTAGAGCTTGCCGGTGAGCCCGCCCAGCAGGGTCATGGGCAGAAACACCGAGATCAGGGCGAAGGTGATGCCTATGATGGAAAAGCCCACATCCCTCATTGCCAGCTCGGCCGCCTCGCGCGGCGGCAGGCCTTCCTCCAGGCGCACCTCCACCGCCTCGACCACCACGATGGCGTCGTCGACGACGATGCCCACGGCCAAAACCAGGGCAAAGAGGGTCAGGCTGTTGATGTTGAGACCCAACGCGGGGAAAAAGGCGAAGACGCCGATGAGGGATACCGGCACCGCCACCAGGGGCACCAGGCTCGAGCGCAGGGAACCGAGGAACAGGTACACCACGAGAAGCACCAGAAGCAGCGCCTCGAACAGCGTGATCACCAGCTCATTCAGGGAAACCGTGACGAACTCGGCCGTATCCAGGCCGATGTTGTAGTCGATGTCCATGCCGGTTCTGACCATCAGCTCCTTGAACCCGGCCATGGTTTCCCTGGCTTTCCGGGATATTTCCACGGCGTTGCCGGTGGGAAGCTGGTAGACGATGAGGGATGCGGACTGCCTGCCGTCAAGGCGGCTGAAACTGTCGTAGGCTTCGGCCCCCAGCTCTATGCCGGGGCGAATCACGGCCCTGCCGCCTGAGTCTGTCCCGCGGGTATCCGGCGTGACGTCCATAAGGCGGATCACCCCGCCGTCCTCGTTGGTGCGCACGACAAGCCTGCCGAACTCTTCCGGCGTGGAGAGTCTCCCCCTGATGATGCCGGTGCGGACGTATCTGGCGTCCGACGGGGCCGCGCCGAAGGCCCCGGCAGGGGCGACGCTGTTCTGGTCGTTCACGGCGTTGCGCACGTCGCCCACCGTCAGCCCGTAATGGCTCAGACGTTCCGGGTCAAGCCACAGGCGCATGCCGTAATCGCCGGCGCCCACAAGCTGCACGTCCCCCACCCCGTCGATGCGGGCCAGATCGTCTTTCAGAAAACGGGAGGCGTAGTTAGCCAGATCCAGATCGCTGACGCGCCCGTCTGGCGAGAAAAGGCTGATGAGCATGAGCATGTCCGGCGACTGCCGGCGTACGGTCAGACCCTGGCGCATGACCTCCTGCGGCAGCAGCGGCTGGGCCTCCGCGACCCTGTTCTGCACGTCCACCAGGGCCATGTCGTCGTCGCGATCGACGTCAAAGGTGACGGCCATGTTCAGGTAGCCGTTGTTGAAGCATTTCGAGGAAATATACAGCATTCCCTCCGCTCCGTTAATCTGGCGCTCCAGCACCGCGGCCACGGACTCCGAGACGGTCGCCGCGTCCGCGCCGGGAAAGAGGGCGGTAATGGAGACCGTGGGGGGGGAAACCCTGGGATAACTCGCCAGAGGCAGGCCTTTCAGGTTGAGAAGCCCCAGGACCACGAGGAGGGTCGAAAGGCAGGCGGACAGGATGGGCCGGTCTATGAAAAATTTGAACATTGCTTCGTTCCCGTCTGCGGAAACCGCCGGACGCGCCGCGCCCTCGGTCGGAAAATCAGCTGTCGCCGCCGGAGGCCTCCGCAGACGGGGGAACCGCTTCCGCCCTCATGCCCGGCTGGGCCGCGACCAATCCCTCGACGACGACGCGCTGCCCTTCGGCCAGGCCTTTGAGGATGATGCGATCCTCCCCGTGAAGGCCGCCGATTTCCACCGGAACGGCTACCAGGATGCCGTCGCCGTCCACCGTGAACACGGCCTTGCCGCCTCCCCTGTCCAGTACGGCCGCCTCGGGGACGGTCACCACCTCCCGCTCGCCCAGTACTCCGGTGACGGCGGCGAACATCCCCGGACGGAGCATGTTGTCGGGGTTGGGGAAGTCCACCCGCACCCCCATGGTGTTGGTCTTGCTGTCCACCACCGGATCGGCCATCTCCAGAACTCCATCATGTTCGTAAGGGACGCGCTCGTCTCCCAGGGCCAGACGGAAGACAAGCTTTTTGGGGTCGCCGCCCCGCTCGCGGATCAGCGTGGAAAAACGGACGAATTCCCTGTCGGTGATGGAAAATTCGGCCCGGACGAGGTCCGTGCGGAACATGGTGGTCAAAAGGGTATTGGATTCCTGTACCAGCGCGCCGGCCTCCACGGCGGAGCGGTTGACGAAGCCGGTGACGGGCGCCGTGATGGTGGCGTACCCGAGGCTGATGGACGCCTTTTCCTCCTGCGCCCTGGCGGCGTTGAGAGCCGCCAAGGCCTCCTCGGCGTTGGCGACGGCGGTATCGCGATCCTGGATGTTCATCGCGCCCTTGGCGGCGAGGGCGATATAACGATCCCTGATGGCCGAGAGGTTCTTCCAGGTGGATTCGGCCTTGACCGTGTCGGCCTTTGCCGTTTCGCAGGCGGCCTTCAAGTCGCGGTCATCCAGTTTATAGAGTATGGTTCCCTTGGTCACCAGGGCGCCTTCGGCGAAGAGACGTTCCGTCAGATAGCCCTGAACCCTGGCCCGTACCTCGACGGTTTCCCTGGCGGCAAGCGTGGCGTCGAAAGACGCCGTTTCCTCGACGGAAACGGCTTTGGCCTCCGCCAGACGCACTCTCAACGCTTTTTGCACGGCAGGTTTCCCCTCCCCTCTTTCACAGCCGAAAGCCGGCAGGCAGCACAGCAAAATCAGCAACAGAGAGAGACGTTGCGGCATAGGACTATTGTCTCCTTCGGTTCCTATGTCTGCGGGCGACATGGGGCTCATAACGTCTTTCACGGACTTCGGAACCTGGGCAAAGGCGAGGACAGGCGGAAAGGGCGAGTCAAGCCCATTGACTCTTGGACAAATCCCTTAACGCACCGTTTTCGACCAAAGTCTCGTAAGCGTTCATGCGCGGCGCGCGGGCCGGGATCTTGCCGGATCTATCGGCATTCGCTCCCGCCGCCCCTCTGATCGCCATCATTCCTGGGCTTCCTGGCAATTCGTAACCCCCCTCCGCTCCCCCGTCGTCCGCCTCGACGCGCAGGTCGAACTTGTTGTGAAATCCCCCAATTCCTATAGGGTTTTCACGGCCTGGTGGGAGCACGGACCTCGGCATGGGATTTCGCTCCCCTTCACCCGTGCCGCCGCAGGAAATCTTGATGGCATAGAGCTTTGAGGCACCGTCATTGGCAAGCGCCGATGCGCCCCTACCGCCGCAAGGGGAAAAACCGCAAATGCCGTGAGGACCGCCAGCATCAGCTGCCATTTCCCACGCGTTTTCCACGACATAAGATAAACCGCCCGTAGGATCATGCGGGTCGAGTGCTGAAGGTCACTTTTACCCGACAGGTCGTTCAGTCGCATTGGATATTTCCATTGTCTCCCGGATCATTCTGTCGGCTATAGGCGCAAGCCGACACGCGGCCTGCCAGAACAAAAAAGCCGCGCGGGCCAAAACCGGATCGCGGTTCAGCCTTGCGGCACAAAAAAACCCGCCGCCGTCCTGAAGGGATAAGCGCGGGCAAAACTCTCGGCGGTATTGAAGAGGCTGCTAGGTGACCCTACCGAAACAGAGACAGAAAAAACAAGAGAAGAGAGAGAGAGAGAGAGAGTGCAATAATCATGCCAGAAACCGCAATGGGATTGCGGATCCAGCAGGCCGTTATTGCATCTGGAGATGGGATAATTGCTTTGTCAGACTTGACTGTGGGGTTTTTCACAAACACATGCAAATCCTGAGCTAAAGTCGCCGGTTTCGGCGACGCTAACCGTCTGGGAAATCCTAAAGCGTCATAATATAGAGGATCACGCATATCTGTGTCAATAGCGGTGAATCTACCGCAAAATCGATTCAAAGTCCAGGGTTTTCCTCGCGAACCTCTCTCTTCTGTGGTTTTCGGGTTGACTTTAAGGTAGCTTTCCATCGGCGTAATCGCTCGCTCAACCCTCGATGCCTATTTCCACGGGTACCGCTTACCTGATTTAATCTAGATGACTAAGTCAATATCAACATATTTAGAATATGCAGGAAGCGGAATCGTTCCCCATCCTCCCCGGCCTTGCACCACCCCTACAGAATTGGCCTGCTGGATTCATCATGATCCTGCTCCACTTCCCAAAATTTAAATGCCCTGAAATTATTTTCCGGAGCCTGCGGGAATGTCGAGAATTATCCGGAAGCCTTACAAGGCAAACATTGACGGGGGAGCCTTCCCATTGCACCAGGCCGTAATGCATCACAGGAAATAATCGTGAGGGCTATGGCCGCGTTTAAGGCACCTGGCAATGACCGTCATCATGCGGGCCGGTCTCGCCAGTTCAAATTTTGCTTCCCGCTCCTGGAACCCGACCACCCGGTACAAGCCGTGCGCAAGTTTTCAGCGGACGTCACGCGCAAGCCAGCGGGACGGTCGCGCGCGATCGACCGCGCGTCAGGCGCGATCCTTCGGCTACCGCGCGGTCGGACACCATCCGGCCCGATTCCCCCGAGCATCGGACGTCCCTCCACGCCGTCCCATGTCCGCCTCCGCCATTGCCCCGTTCGCTTTTACAGGTGTCCGCGGCGGTGCTAAGATGCCTCAGGCCCCTAGCCCCCTTGCCCTCGCGGACCCGGCTCGCCCGGGCCGCCGACGGGGGGCCGCGGAGGAGGCGCCATGAGACACGCATTGCTGGGATACCTGACGCTCGCACTCGCGCTCGCGCTCGCCGCCGGAACCGCCGGCTGCTCCGGCGGCCCTGCCTCGGCGGGCGACCGCTCGCCTTCACTGGAATGGGAGCGCACCTACGGGGGGAGCGGGGACGAGGAAATCTACGCCATAGCCGCCGCGGCGGACGGCGGGGTCGTGCTGGCGGGTTACTCCGCGAGTTCCGACGGGGACCTGCCCGGCACACGCGCGGGACAGGACGCGTGGCTCCTGAAGCTGGGACCGTCCGGGAACCCGGAATGGCAGACGGTTTTGGGCGGCTCCATGGACGACGTGGCCATATCCGTGAGCCAGACCACGGACGGCGGCTTCGTGTCGGCGGGCTTTACCTGGTCGGGGGACGGCAACTTCCCGGCGCCGGAAGGCGCCCGCGCCCGTCCGGAGACCCCGCCGGAGTCCGCCATGGCCCGCCCCGCTCCTGGCCGGCAGGGGCCGCGTCGCGCCTGGGCGGCCAAGGTGGACGGCACGGGCAGGGTACAATGGGCCAGGGTCTACGGCCTCGACGGCTTCTACGGCATAAGCGCGATCGCCCCGGCGGCGGACGGCGGCTTCATAGCCGTGGGGGACGTCCTCTCCAACGATGCGGCCTGCCGCGCCGAGGGCCCGAAACCCTTCAGCTTCGACATCTGGGCGCTCAGGCTGGACCAGCTCGGCGAGGTCCTCTGGCTGAGATGCCTTGGCGAGCCCCTGAACGACCTCCCCCTGGGGGCCGTGGCATCGGCCGACGGCGGGGCGGTCCTCGGCGCCACCGCCTGGGACAGGGGCCGTGAGTCCGGCGCCCCGGCGGGGCCCGGCGAGGGCGCCTGGGCAACGGCCCTGGGGCCCGACGGACGGACGCTCTGGACTAGGGAGTACGCCGGGGCCGGCGCGGAGAGGGCTTTCTCGTTCCGCGCAACGCCCAAGGGCGGCTACGTGATCGCGGGCATGAAGGGGTCCTGGGGTCCGGGCACCGACACGCAGAGGGTAAACGCCGCCGTCAAGACAGGCGTGGACGGCGAGGTGGACTGGAGCTCCGTGCCCGGCGGCGCGGGCCGCCTCATAGACGTGCTCCCTTCCGCGGGCGGTTACCTGGCGGTGCTGATCCCCTTTACCGGCGACCAGGGCCCTTCCGGGGCCGGATCGCATCCCCACGATCTGGTGCTGGCCCGCCTGGGCGCCGGAGGCGCCGAGGAGTGGCGCAGTGGCTACGGTCAGGCTGAAGGCCGCCCGGCAACCGCCTTCACGGTCGCGGCGGACGGGGGCCTCGTCGCCGCAGGCGCCGTCCAGAAGCCCCGGGGGCCCGGGGAGAGCGGTGACAAGGATGCCTGGGCGATGAAGCTCACCCCTTGACTGCTCCGCCGCGCACCGACCGGGCCGCATGGCCTCGGCCAAATGCGCGACCTCGGGCGCGGGCCATGGCGGACATCGCGTTGCGGCCCATGACGCTTGCCGGGAGGCGGCCAACCGCGCGCGGGGAAACGCCCCGTGCGCGGGGGTACGGGGGCCGGACCTGACCGGGTCCAACGTCACGTGCGAGGGGCCGTTGCCCAGGAACCCCCAGGTTTCGTAGCGGCAACATATACCCCCACCCTTAACGGGGAGATCGACCGCCGCAAGGTTACGCACTTGCGCCTCTCGCGAACCGTCCCTCCCCGCGCAACTCGACCGCGATTTCGTTTCCCGTGAACCCTGACGCCATTCCCTCGCGACCCTGAACTCCTTTGTGCCGACCCCGTCGGCTGCTCATCCGTACCCGCCCTGCTCCGGACCCCACAGTGGGTCACCCGCCTGTTTCCTCCCGCGCCTCGGAGGCCCCTGGACTCACGGGCCACCGGTCACCGGTCACCTCCCCGCCCTGGAGCTCGGATTTCAAGATGGGCCAGTCGGCAGACCTTGCCCTGGCAGTCATCATGACGAAGAGCTTCCCGGTGAGGCCCTGGCGCCGACAGCCTTGGAATCGAAAGGTTTTCAGCGCTCAGGAGGCCGTCAGTGCGGTTCGGTACGAAACCCCATAAGCTGGCGCGGGGCGACCACGCAGACTGGCCAGGGCATCGGCGCGTTGTCGATGCCCGTGCCAGAGCCGCTTCGACCGCGCCGGGCGTCCCGACCGCGAAGAGCCTTTCCGCAGGGGGAAGCCGACCGGCGCTCGGGAGGCGCCTCGGAAGACATCGAGATCAGCCGACCGGCCATTCACCCTTCTTGAATTTGATCCTCACGTGCGTCGTGCCGCAAATGGACACGGCCACGGCATAAATCACTTTCCCCTCTTCAAGATATTTCAGCAAGTACCTTTTCGCCTCAATCTGCTTGAAAGCCATGCCTATGCCGTGATCGAGAACGCGTCCAACCGCAACTTCCTTTTCCTTACTTGACATTTTCCTGGCGGAACTGGCTCGTTTGAAGCCGAGCTTACCGGGATTGCCGTTTGCCTGGATACCGTGTTTTGATCCTGCCGTTCGGTCGTCTGCATACCGGAACCCGGCTGCGACATTCTCGTTTCCATCGAAATCCGGTTGTGCCTGGAAATCAGGATCTACGGTAAAATCCGCCAAATGATCAGCTTTATCGTATTTAATCTCCACCACCAATATTTCTTCGGCTTCTCCTTTAATGACAAGATCGGTTTTCCCGGTGGCCGACGGATCCTGGGGCAAGACGCAATCTCCCAAATCATTGAAAAAGGTATAGAGCAGAGCGTTATAAAACGTTTCGCTTTTGGTATGCATATCCCATGGAATCTTGGAAAAAAGGTGTGACATCAGCCTTTGGGCTTCACCGGATCTATGCTTACAAAATGCCTTGTAGAGCCTCAAGTAGTTGCCCTTGCCATAGACTTCAGGTTGTGTCTTGAGCGCAGGGATGACTTTGGCGGCGATGTAATCCTTCGTAATCGATTTTCTGATTTCTTTATTTGGAACGACAAGATCATACGGCGCTGAGCTGTTTAAAGGATCAGGTTTCCTGAGCGTAAGGTAACCGGCTTGCATCAGAATCGTCTCGGGCTTGACGGCAACAATATCATCATGTCCGATTTTTCCTGCGAAAACATAATTGTCATTCAATTGCGTTCCGAAAAATTTAGCTAATATGTCAAGGTCTTGCACATGAGTCGAACCTCCAGTCTGGAACCAATAATTCCCAAAAGCATTGTTCTTGAAAAGACTCAGTAGAGAATGAGGGTTTAGCACCCTTGATATTCCGTCCCAGCTATAACCATCGTACCATTCCATTATTGAACGGAAAAAATCATCCGCAGTGAACCCAGGGCCGAAATCCGTATATCCCTGGAACGCTGAAAGCGATGATTGTAGATGATCTCGAAAATATTTATGTATTTCATCGGATGTAAATCCGCATATTGTCGAAAAATCTTCGGCAAACGTGATGTCATTCAGGTTGTTCAACGCCGACAACAGCGATAGTTTTGAAAAATTTGTAATTCCGGTTATGAAAACTGTTCGCAACAAAGGTTCGCGGGCTTTTAGCGTGCCGTAAAAAACATGAAGGTGTTGCCGTGCGGCTTCTGCATTATCCGGATGTGATATGTTGAAAGTAATGGGCGTGTCGTATTCGTCTATCAAAAGCGCGGTTTTGCGCAAATCAGCTTTTCCTGTCTCTTTTCCCCCGATATCCAACGGAATCTTATCATAATAGTCGTATAGTCCTGTCAAGAACTTAAAAAGGGCATCTCCGCTTGTCTTGGCCTTGAAGCGTATGCCGAGCCTGTCGGCTTGAAAGGTCAAGCGCTCCGCCAGATATTCGCTCAAGTCGCAGGGAACGTCCTTGAAATCGCTCATGTCAATCCGTATAACGTGTGACCTTTCCCACTTGTAGCCGAGCTTGGGCTCCATGATATCAAACCCTTTGAACAATTCACTTCTTCCTTTAAGAATCTGTTCGATCGTGTCAAGGAGAAGAGACTTGCCGAACCTTCTGGGACGTGCCAGGAAATGATAGATCGAGCCATCGGTCAACAGATCGTGGATCATCCTGGTCTTGTCCACGTAAACGCAATTCATTTCCAGCAAGTTGCTTAAAGTTTGAGTTCCAATCCCCAAATTCTCTATCAGCACTTTTCCGATTCCTTTCACTCCCATATTTAATTATCAATGGTCAAGTTCCTTGCAACCGTTTCGCATTGGCACGTCAGCATTCAATCGCCACAAACGTTACGGGTTTTGGCACCCATCCAGGAAGATAGCCGCATGGCTGACCGACATGCAGATTCCTCGGTCAAAGACAAATCTATCGACAAGGATACTCGCATACAAATGTCAATCTATTCTACCGTTTTCCGTGAATCATTGTCAAGGCTATTTAGCGACAGCAACGACAGCCGTCCAAATGATTTGATGGGCTGGGTTTCTATCGCATCCGTTCACGCAGGTTGCTCCGAATGCCCTATCACCTGCATATTCCCATTTAGCCAAGCTGTCCTGTCACGCCGTCCCCGCCTGAGGGCATGCCTTAGCCCTTCAGATCGGGATCCTTGAATTTCAGTCCGGCCAGCGCTACGATCGGGGCGACCGTGCCCATCCCAGCTCCGGGCTCTGCCGAGGGGCACCCGCCTGATTCCGCCCGTGCCTCGGGGCCCTGACTTCACGTGCCCCGGTGGCGATCTGATTTTGCCGATGGTCCGGGAGAAGATACACCATGCCAGCCGAAACCGACCCCGCCTCGCCATCATCGCTTCGTGCCGAAGGCCGCCCTCCTATGGCTGCTTTAGCCGCCGCCATGGAGGAGGAGGCCGCGCTCTTCCCCGACTCCCCCGAAAACTCATCGCCCAGCGATGGCTGGAGGCTCTTCGGGAGACCGTTCTTCGGCTTCGCCGCAGGGGACGACCCCGCCTGGCTTTCCGTAAGGAAGGCCGTCGGGGCGAACTCCTGGACTCCCCTGGAGGCCTTCCGGGCCGGCAAGCCGGGTTCGGCGGCTACGGCGGCGGAGCTCACGGTCGCGGTTGCGGTCTTTCCCCAGACTCCCGAGACGGTGGCCGACCAGGCGACCGCCTCGGGACTCCCGGGCAGGCGTTGGATCACGAGCCGTTTCTTCCACGGTCGGGCCGCGAACGGGCTCATGTTGCGCCTCTCGGCGCGCCTGGAGGCCCTGGGCGCCGAGTGCTCGCTTCCGGATCTCGCGCCCGGCTTCAGCTCCGGGCCCCGCCCGGGCGGGATTAGCTCCTCATGGTCGCATCGCCACGCCGCCTGGGTCGCGGGGCTGGGGACCTTCGGGCTTTCGGGGGGGCTCATCACCCGAGCGGGCATCGCCCACAGGCTTGGATCGGTCGTCCTGCGCGCCAGGGTGACGCCCACGCCCAGGGCCTACGCGGGCTTCCGGGACTGGTGCCTGTTTTTCGGTTCGGGGATCTGCGGTAAATGCGCGTCCCGCTGCCCCGCCGGCGCGATTGGCCCGAAGGGGCACGACAAGGCACTGTGCAAGGGCTTCCTTGACTCCACGGTCAAGCCCTGGGCCGCGAAGCGTTTCCCGGACATGCCCGGGGCGTACGGCTGCGGGCTCTGCCAGAGCGCCGTGCCCTGCGCATCCCGCGCCCCGCTGCCGCGGACGTGATTCATCGTCCCGCGCCGCCGATGCGGGGCTTCGTTCCCCCCCCTGACGCGAGGCATCGTCCTCCGCCCCGGACGTGAAACATCTTCCCCTCGCGCTCCGGAAACGCCTCCGCTACGGAAACCGTATCCGCCGTGCCATCCGGGCCACCGAAGCAACGGCGCGTGCCTTGCTTGCGGCTGCGCCTTGCCTGTGGCCGCGCCTCCCCTGAGGATACGGCGAAGCGCGAAGCGGGGATCGGCTTCAACGGATGCGACCGCGCTCTGGAATTTTCCCGCAGGGGCGGGCTGTCCAAGGCTCTCGCGGCATAAAGTCTCGCGATCAGGACCGGCGCGGGTCCGAGACGTCGTCGAGCTTCTTCATCGCCGCCTCGGTTCGCGGCCTTCTATTGTATAGACGGTAATGGATCTCGCGCCTGTCGCCGCTGTAGACGACGTGGGTCGATCTCTTGGTTTCTGCCATGTCGATCAGCGCTGTCCTCAAGGATCGGGTAGCCAGCAGCCTCTCCCCGTCGTCCCCTTCGCTGCCATCGTCCCCTTCTTCCTCATCTTTCGCTCCCCCCGCTCCCCTGCCTTCGGCGACGCCTCTCGCTCCCCTGCCTTCGGCGACGCCCCCCGCGCCCCTGCCTTCGGCGACGCCTCTCGCTCCCTTGCCTTGGGAGGCGCCCTTGGCGCCCTTGTCGCCCCCCGAGCGCTCCGCGAGTATGCCGGCCATTACGGCCGCGTACTCGAAGCCGTCGAACCCTTCGCTCTGGAAGCCGTAAAACAGGCCGCCGGGCTCCTCCTCCGCCCGCCAGCCGTATGGGGGAGTGAAGTCGCCCCAGGCTTTGCGCATATGCCAACCCACGAGATATGCAAGCATCGCCACGAGCATGACGGCGGACGCCTCCGCGTCGTCCCCCTGCGAGAAGAGCCCTCGGTTTCCGACGGCGTCCAGGATCTTCATGGCGCCGAAGGCGCGCCTGTGGATGCCCAGGAGCCTCACGCACTCCTCCGGGCCCGCGACCGACGCGGGCAGGCTCGTCCTCAGCCCCTTCACCCCGTCCAGACGCCTGTCGGCGTCGACGGCGTCCTGCCTCACCGTGCAGACGGGCGGGCGCCCCTTAACCTTTTTTATGTGGAACAGGCTTTTCGCGCGGGGGGTGTCCACCAAGCCCCTCAGCTCATCCCGGAGCTGATCGTCGTTCCTGATGGAGCCCGAGTCGATCTCTTTCCCAATCTCCTCGAGGCGGCACCCGACCCAGGAAATCAGGTTGTCCCTCTTCGTGGCCCTCACGAGCGCCAGGGTCGGATCCCGCCACCCCACCAGCCTCTCGCCCGTGCGCCCGCCGTCCCCGAGCTCGAAGGGGCCGTCGCGCCCCTCGCCGTCCGGGAGAGGCATGAGCTCCGCCAGGGACGGCGCCTGCTGGACGGGTACGGTCACTATCCAGCCGGCGCGCACGCCGACTCCCAGGGCCGCCAGATCCTTTTCCGAGGTCCCCGGCCCCACCACGGCCACGGTGTCCTTGAACCCCAAGGGGCGGACGGCGGCGTCCGCTGCCTCCACTACGACGCTCCGGTCGGGGTCGCCGCTCGGCATGACCGCCAGGGTCACGGGCCGCCCGCGACCGTCCGTGGCAATCGCGAAGGACCTCCGAGGGCCGGGCGTATCCGACTCCATTGAAGGGGCCGAGAGGAACTGAGAGGACGACCATTCCCTGTATTCGCGCCTCTCGGCCCGTTTCCGCTGGGCCTGGCCCCCCTTCGGCCAGGAGGACGCGGCGACCAGGACGGGCTCCCCTTCCGCAAGGTGCCTTTCCGCCAGCCTCCGCTGGACTCCCTCCCGCGAGGCCCAGAGCCATCTCAAGGCGGCTGCGAGGCAACCCGGCCCCCCGCGGTCGATCCCGAACTCCTCTGCGACGGTGGTCGAGTGCAACGTCTGGTAGAGCCCGTCCTCGTAATCGATCCCGCCCTTGCCCTCGGGCTCTATCACGAACGCCGCCGCGAGCCCCATGACAAGCTCCCTTTCGGGGCAGGGCTCCGGGCTCAGGATCTCGGCAAGCCCGAACCGGTCCATGGTCTTCCGGATGGCCGAGACGTGGCCCGAACTGCGGAGGCCGTACAGCTCCCTCCTCCAGGGCGAGACCTGCCCTCCTGGCCCGGCGGCCTCCCGGAAGGACTCCTGCGCGATCTTCCTGAGGCTCTCGGGCCAGCGGCCGACATCGGCCACGGTCCTTTTCCTCGACCTCCCGCCATCGGCTTTCCCGTCCCCGCGCACGGGTACCCTCAACAGAAGTGATATGTCCCCGTTCCTGTTCCTGATCATTTCGAAAAGCATGGGACGCCTTTCCTATGGCCTCGAAGGGCCATTTCGCCGCGCGGGCGTTTCCCGCGCGGCTCATCATGCCGCCATTCGTTTCCTGCCGCTGCTCGTGTCCTGCCCCTGCGCGCCCTGTCGGGACGCGGGCCCCGTCGCCCCGCAGTGCCTTCCGCGATGCGGGTTCGGCCGTCCGACGCAACGTCCCGAAGAGGGTGTCCCTGTCGCAAGGCTCGTCAGCGACCTCGGCTCCCTGGCCGCCGCACGGCCCGGAGCGGCCTTCACGCGCGGGACGGGTACTTCCCGGTGATTTCCTCCGTTACGGGGCGGCGGCCTCGCCGAATCGGCGGGCGGCCCCTTCATGCCTGGCAGGCCATCGCATAAAGGGTTTTGAAGAAGGGCACGAGAACGGATGGGCAGACAAGAGGCAGCCTGCCACAGCCGCCCGATTCAAGCCGATACAGTCGCGATTCATGCGACAGCCTCCTAGTCCTTGAACTCCAGTGAATCGAAAATGGCCCGCGAACTGGCGCGGAGGTTGCGGAAAGATGATCGGGCTGTCGGCGGGTCTCCGGTCGGTCGCCCCCGGAGGCCTCTGGTTCCGGCCAGGCGGTCGGCTCCGGTCGGGCGGGGAATGGGGCGGGCGGAACCTCCGCGGGGGTGAAAACGGGAAAGACTCGCGTCGGTCATGTCCTCCTGCGGCAACCGGAGAAAGTGTCCGAACCGGCTTGCCGGACACGGACGGCAACCTTCATGTCATGGGCGCGGGGACGTAGCCGTCCTCAGTCCGGGAGAAAGGAGATGGCGACGCCGTCCGTCGAGGTGACGCACTCTCCAGAGTCGTTCGCGGAATGCGTCAGCTTCATGAAGGCCAGCACCCTGGATCCGTGCTCTCCTTCGCCGAATCTGAAGTGCTCAATCCCGTCCATGATCGGGATCCTCAGCTCTTCCCCGGAATCGATCCGGAGGATGACCGACTCCCAATCCTCGGTCAACCCCAGGTACACGGCCTCGAAAATCTGCCTGTCGGTCTTCCCGGGCACGCAACTGAAGGGCTGCGGCACGGCGCCGCCCCGATAGAACCGGATCCGATAGGGCCTGGAGATCGGCTCGGAGGGCTGCAGGTTGGCCGTCAAATCGTAGAGCCTGCCGTCCACCGTACCGGTGGCCTTGAAGATCAGGAACTCGTCGTCTTCAAGCTGGCCCATCGAGACCTCCGACGCCGTGCCGAAGATCTCCATAATGTCGTCGTGTGACCCTTCGAATACGAACTTTCCGAAGCTGGTGTACACCGTCAGATCGCTTACGCCATCATGGCCGCCGAAATCCCAGAACAAGGCCTCCAGCCTCGTCTCGATCTGGCCTCTCCCGATCGGAACCCATCCGTTGCTCCATATCCGGATCTTCGCCTCCCCATCTGGGAAGGACGGCTGGGCCTCCGAGCGGTCGCCAACCGAGACCGCGACCAGGAGAGCCGCGACTGGAAGCATCATGACGCGAAACAACCTCATGTTCAGCCTCGCTGGGATTGCCGGGCCGCCATCGCCGCGGCGAGCCCGGTCCAAGAACGCGCCCGGCCTGCGAACACGGACAAACCGGAGGGTACCGGAAGCAGGCCGCCTGGCGCGGACGAAGCGCCGATGCGGATGGTGCCCGCTTCGCCGACTCACGCGCATCTCCACGGGCGGGGAGCGTCCCGTGTCCTAGTCAGGCCCGTCGGCAGGAAAGCTTGCCGGCGCCGGGAGAACCGGCGGCCTGAGGCAGGGAAAGCCGCCGACGGCGGGGATGCGCAAGGCTTCTGCGGGCACCCCCTGCGGCAATCCCGGGATGGCCTTCGGGACGGGAGACGCCCAGGCGACACCCCGCGCGGCCTCACTTGCCGAGCCTTCCCCTGAGCCGCTCGATCTCCCGCCTGGTCCGCTCCGTGTCCGGATGGTTACTCCTCAGGGCGTACTCGCGGGAGTCGAGGACCTCCCTGTGAAGCGCGAGGGCGCGCGCGAGGTGGCCAACGGACTCCTCCATCTCGGCACGGGCGGAGAGCGCCGCCAGGATCTCCGGAAGATCCCTCTCCAGCGGCTCACCCCGCATCTGGGCCGCCTCGACCTTGGCGGCCCGCTCGATGGCCCTGGCGGCCCTCCGGGCCTCGAAACTGTCCGCCCCGGAGACGCGTCCGCGCAGCCCGAGCGCCAGGACATAGAACCGCGCCGCCTGCCGAGGCTTGTCGCGGGCAGCGAGCAAATCCGAGCCCATGGCCTCCAGCGACTCCGCCATCCCCTCCAGGGCAGCGGCGAGGCCAGTCGGGCCGACGGGAACGGCGGCGGGGAGGCGCTCCGCGACGTCCGTATAGGCCGCGAGCGCCCGGTCGGGCTCGCCGCCCACGAAATACAGCCTGCCGAGCAGGTCCCGGGCCTTCAACGCGTCCTGCAGGCCGCCGTCCCCGAGGCCGTCCAGTTCGGCGACCGCCCGGGCAAGGAGGAGGGATGCCTCCTCGTCGGCGGGCGGATCCGATGCCGCAAGCTCCCTTGCGGCCTCCGTCTTGAGTCGGGCCGGGGACTCCTCGAGCTTAGCCGAAGTCATCGCTCCTCCGCAAAGGAGATCGGCGGACATCGCCTGCTCCAGGATCTTCAGGAGAGCTCCGTCCGGGCCCGCTTCCAGGACCGAAACCGCATGGGCCGCCCGCCCGCCCGCTCCGCCAAGCGCCTCTCGGCCTCCAAGCGCATCCCAGCCCACGTGCGCCCCTGCTTCTCCGTTCCCGCGGAACGCCTCGGAATTGCCGGACGCCTCCCCCCCCATGGACATCGTTTCCCCAGAGGACGCCTTCCCTTCCGCAGGCATCGTTTCCACAGAGGACGCCTTCCCTTCCGCAGACGCCGTTTCCGTTGAGGACGCCGTCCCTCCCTCGGAAAAGGACGCCGCCCCTTCCGCAGACGCCGTTTTCGCCGAGGACGCCGTCCCCCCTCCGGACGCCACGAGACCGTGCTCCCAAGCCGCCGCGGCCCTTCTGACGGTCTCCCAGGCGAAGCCCGCCTCCTCGCGGTCACGCCACCCGGCGGAGGGCGAGTCGTCGCCTGACGCGGGCGAGAGCTTGGCGGCCGTGGCCGACCCCGCCATGGCTGCCCCCCCCGCCAGCGCCGCCTCCCCGATGCGTCCGGCCTCCAGAAGGCAACGGGCATAACGACCGGCGGAGGCCCGAGCCCTGGGGTCCCAGACCCCGTGGATCCAGCCGACAAGTCGCCAGAGCCTGAACCATTTCCCGGCGGCGCCGAGCATGTCCCCACCTCTGGCTGCGGACTCGGCAGCCGCGCGCAGCCTCTCGAAGACGCCGCCCAATCGGGGGAAGATCCAGCCCGGCCAGCCGACGGGGGCCTCGCGGCAGGCGACCTCTATCTCCGCAGGGGTCACGAAGGAGACTTTGGCTGCGCCGCCGGAAACGGCGGTTTTTGCGGCAGATCCGGGTCTGCGGGAACTGGCTCTGAGCGCCTTGCGGATCAAAAGGGCCACTGGCATGGCAACGACTACTACTAGCAGCAGCACGTAAGGCATGAGACACCTACCAAAAGTGGCGGATGGAATGCAGGGTTCGCGTGGAACGGGGAGGGGGGAACGGTCATGCCATGCTATGCCGGACGGGAGCCCCGGTCAAGGGAACGCGGACAAGGCGGTCGGGTACGGGCTGGCGCAGTCCAAGAACTCCGTCATGGCTACCCTGGCGGCTTGGGCCCAGCCTGTCGTGGGAACGGCGGCGACTCCCCCGTCGGACCATGCGGTGAGGCGCCCGCGACGTCGGACGGCTGGCTCAGGCGCCCGCCGAGAGCCGCTCCACCGCCTCTCGCGACTCGACAGTGTCCGGGTCCACGGTGCCCAGGGAGTCCTCGCGGCCCGTCAACGCGGAGCGGTGGAGTGCCAACGCCGCGGCGGGGTCACCTGCGGCCTCGGTCGCCTCCGCGAGGGAGGCGAGCGCCCGGA
>JAISFS010000044.1 GCA_031263485.1 Deltaproteobacteria bacterium
TGAGTTCCCCCTCGTCGTGGCTCCTTGCCTCACCCTCTATCACCAAGAGATCGCAGACGATATTGGTGGCCTTGCCGCCGCATATCACCCCGAAATTGGCGGTGGTCACCGGGGAGATCCTGCCCTCCCTGAGGCCCGCGAGCGCCTGTGCCCCCACGTTTATGGCGTTCACGCCTTTCTCCGGAGCCATGCCGGCGTGGCTCGCGCGTCCGGTTATCTTCACCTTGAACGTGTACTGGGTCGGGGCCCCGCGAACTATCGTGCCCAAGGGCCCCTCCACGTCCAGGACGTATGCGGTCTTGGCCCTGAAGCGCGACGTGTCCATGTGCAGCGCGCCCAAAAGCCCGACCTCCTCGGCAACGGAAAAGGCGCACTCCACGTCCCCGCAGGGCTTTCCCGACGCCTTCGCTCGCCTCACGCCGTCCAGGATCGCGACGATGCCGGAGACGTCATCGGCTGCCAGGATGGTGTCGCCTCCGCTGACGATCCTGTCCTCGCTCTCCCGCACGTCCGGCACGATTGTCCCCGGGTTGGCAACGCGGTCCATGTGGGCGGAAAACAGCACTGCGGGAAGCCCCGGGGCGCCCGGCAGGCGGGCGATGATATTCCCCGTGTCGCCGCCTATCTTCCCCGCCGCATCATCCTCATAAAAATCCATTCCGAGGTCCCTGAGCTTCGCCATGAGCGCATCGGCCAGAAGCCTTTCCCTGAAGGAAAAAACGGGAATGCTGACAAGTTCGAGGAACTCCTCGATGATTTGGGGGTATGCCAACTTACGGCTCCTTTCCGACGCCAGGCCTCGCTTGGCATCATCGCGGAGGGTTTTGACGAGGAAGGCCATATATTATATGAGATTTCATGTTGGAAAGGCAAGCGATCCCGGTCCCGGGGTCCCGGGGTCCCGAATCCCGGATACCTCACGGCAGGAAGGCAGACCTTCCCAGGACACCCCCGCAGAACCCCGTCCAGTTTGGGAGTGCCCGTTCGGTTCTAAAGCCACCAGCTACAACCCGCTCATACGAATTGTCGGACATCCCGCCACCCGTCCCGTCTCGGGACCCGGAATAGCGGAGGACAGGCTTTCCCGCGCCATGAAGACGCCAGGTACTGAAACAGGCAAGATCCGTAGTCCCGGCCCCGTCAGGAAGGCGCGTAACACCAGGCTTCAAGAGCACGCGCACCTTCCTGAGTCCGTCCGGCTCAAGGAGGCTCCGGGACGTCAAGTCTCTCGCTCTCGCCGCTCCCCCCATCGACGATGGCCTTTCGGGGATCTGTGTAAAATTTGGCAGGCCGATAAGGTACTGAAAACCGTAAGTCACAAATGTACGCTCACGCCTAGGGATCTGTCGGATGATAAGATAACAAAATGCGAAATTCTTGATTGTTTCTAACCCATTTTATTGTGTATTATTTATTATCATGGTCTGTATACTGTGTATGGTGTGATCTTGACACCTGAATGATATAATTCCAGTCCCCAAACGGGGGGATTTTCACCAATGGTATCGAATTAAAGTCATCGTTAGAGACTTTTTTTGAAAGCTCATATACGTTATCGTCACGTACACAGATTACAGATAAGTTATTCTTAGTTGTGGTTGAAGAAATTAAGTTTATGACTGTCTGGATGTCAATTAAAGGTTTCCCTTGCCAATTTTTTGAAATAAAGCAGAACAGCCTATGTTCTACCTTATTCCATTTAGAAGTGCCTTGTGGAAAATGAGAGACATGAATATCAAGGCCAATTTTTTTGGCAAGTTGAAAAAGTTGATATTTCCACAGTTTAAGACGGTACCCGTTGCTTCCTCCGCAATCACAAGTCACGAATAATTTTGTGGCATTCGGAAAGGTGTTCTTGCCTACACAATCCCACCACCGTGATATGCTTTCAACTGCAAATTCCGCTGTATCATGGCTAGTGCCGAGATTGACAAACCCTGTATTGTTGTTAAGATTATAGATACCGTATGGTGCTACTTTCCCAAGCTCAGAAATTGGAAAATCGTGATCCAGTACTTTACGTGCATCTCCTATTTTTCGATACTCTCGACCATTGTTTTTAAAATTTCCGATGAGTTCTTTCTTTTTAGTATCAACAGAAATCACGGGTTCTCCTATTTCGATGAATTCTGTTGCTTTAGCATTAATAAATTCAAACTGGGCATTTCTATCTGGGTGAGGTTTACCATTTTGAAGCATTTTCGCGTTAGCATGTAAGTTATAACCTAAACCTTCAACGATTGATCCTACTGTTGTGTGGTGTAATTTTATGCCATATTCTGAAAATAATTTGGCGGCAATCTTGCGTAATGACACATTTGTCCAAATCATTGTCTTGTTCGGATCGCCATATGAGCTATCTTCTATAAATTTCCTAATAATAACCTTAATATCAGGGTGATAAAACTCAGTGAATTTTGGTCCTCCTCCAATCGCTCGGACTCTTCCGCTGTCTTTATCAAGTATTTCTCTTAAATCATTCTTTCCAGAGGAAATCGTATTCATCGCCAATCCGGTTTCTTTATGGACAACCGTAGCACCGCCATACCCGAACGTTTCAGCTAACGTTGCTCCTAAACGCCGACGCTGTTTCTCGTTCAAAGCTGGGGACATATTGTCCCATATCTGCTTAACTTCTGCGGGATCCATGTTTCAATGTCGCCTGCTGTAAGATTAGATTTAATGAGATATAAAGCTCTCCTTCAGAGCTCTTTAAGTCTTTCTGAGTAACTACAGATATCATTTAACATCTTATCATATCATCTGTCAAGTTTATGAGCTAAATCTTGAAAAAATCGTCTTTACCTGGACTTTTTCATGGAAATCGCTGGAGGACCAGCCTACATGTGAACCTAACTATTTTTTAGTATTGTCAATTGTCATACACTATATGGGTAAAATCAATATCAACATAATGCATACAGCGTTTTGGTTTTAAATTCATTTATATATCCACTATATGGTATAACCCCAAAATATTAACACAAGTAATTTCTCAGATAATCATCCGACAGAGCCTAGGAGCCTGTTGCATAAATCACAAAAGCATTTCCATGAATCAATTAATTGTGGAGTGGCTACTTCATGTCTACCGGATTTGCCGTCACCCCCTGGCAAAACCCTTTATGCAACAGGCTCCTTGGCGCGCCATTGCCCGCTCGATGATTTAGGAGCGCTGATGCCGACGCGTGTCTGAACTGGAAAAATATACACGATTGGTGCAACGTCTTTCAGTCTATCTGAGCGGCACGCCGTCTGCCGTGACAGTTACTGCCCCTTGAGTCGGCGGGCAAGCTTGCGCCGACAGGGAAACCTAACCCGACCATCTGCCATGGCGCCAGTCTGGCGATCAAGGGCATCCCAGTCGGACAAGCTTCCGGGGCAGTCTGCCCGTCAGGAAACCGGCTCCGACACGGAACCTTCCGCATCTTCCCGAGCCGCCTCCCGAGGGAACAGCTCGACGGCATCGACGCTGAAGCCGCAGACGGGCGGAGCGTGCTTCGGGTCCCAGGCCGCGCCATCGTGCCGGGGAATCGGGGGAAGATCGGGGAAGTCGAGCAAAAGCTCGATGTAGCCGCCTTTCTGCCAGCCGGCAGGCGCGGGAACAAGGAACTCCCCCCCCTCGCGTCCCACGGCCTCGTCGGGGGCCGCCAACGCCTCCCGCGCCGTGGGGCGCCCGCAGGACGGGTCTAGCCCGTCCAGTCCCCTTGCGAAGGTGATTCTTACAACGAGATCCCTCCCCAGAAGCCGTTCCGGGGGGAGAATCCTTATCCGAGCAATCCTCCGGTTGGGCCGCCTCGTGTAAGCCTCGAATCCAGTGAATGACACGGCGCCGCCCTTCCGCATGATGTCCATGTCGTATCGGAACACCGTGAATTCGCGAGGGGTAGCCGCGTTATTCCCTTTGAAGAGGGCGGGATAGACCCTGTCGGAGTAGACCGGAGCCCCCCTTTCGGCCATCTTGAAGTAATTCGGCACGAAGCTGCCGAAATAATTGGGGAACACGGCAGCCACACGGTATACCCCGGAGTACTGCGAGACGACTAGCGCGGCGAAGGCGCGCTCCATGGTAAGGAAGTCAAAAAGCACGAGCTGCCGGTCCCTGTCGTACTCGAGGGCCGCCTGGACCGCCTCGGCAAGCGGCAGAAGCGATCTCATGTCCTGAATAGCCGCGCGGGGACCCAGCGGGTCCCGGTACATGACCTGCGGCGCCGCGGCCACGGCCGCCATCATGGCGCATGCCGCAAGCGTGCGCCTCCAGTTGCCTCGGAAGACCGCGAAAACGGAAGAGACCAGGAGCGCCGCCGGCGTGAACGACAGCGGCAACGCCGTCAATGACACGAACTTCCAGATCCGGTAGTCGTCCCCCTTCCAGGCGAAGGCGAAGAGATACGCCCCCAGGAAAAGGACGAAGAGAAGCGCCATGGTCCGCATGCCTTCGAGATCCCTCCCCGGGAAGGCCGCCATGCGCCGTCTGAGCGAGATCAGGCACAGCGCCCCGAAGGACGCCAGGAACACCGCCCATTCCAAGCCGGAGACGCCCGCCATGACCCCGAAGTTTCCGCCCTCGGCGATCAAGGGGAACCCCGCGAAGAGTCCGGGATCCAGCAGATGCAGCCCATAGCCCGACGTCTGAATGGCCGCCGATACGGTCCGCAGAGCCACCTGCGCCGCAGCCTGGGGCACCACCGCCGCCGCGACGGCGGTGGCGGCGATGACCGGCCAGGCGGCACTCCAGGTGTCCTTCAGGGCGCCTGCCAAGAATCCCCTGTCCCCATTTCGCGCATGCCCGGACTCGGCCGCGGGCCCGCCTGCCCCCGGATTCGCCGCCTCGAACCTCATGCGCAGGAACGCCGCGGCGGCGGCAATCGAAGCGAACATGAGATACCCGGCCTGGTAGGTCAGGAAAATGTACAGGAGAGGGAAAAAGAGCCTGGCCATCCCCGCCCTCCGCGAGGGGGCGGACTTCATGCCTCCCAGCGCCGAGCGCATCAGGAGAAGGAACCCGAACGTCGCCGTCAGCTGGCCGTAAAGCCCGTAAAATGACAGGAGCAGGAAGAACCATCCACATACGACTCCCATGGCCGAGATCCAGGAGAGCCATCTGGGAAAGCCGGCTAACCTCCTGACCAGGCCGTAGATGGCGCAACCGCTCCAGGCGAGAAGGAGGACCGTGAAGCCCGGGGACGCCAGCCAGGCCGGCTCTCCCCTGGCCGAGGAGAACATGGCGAAGAGGATGTTGGTCCCGAAGGCATCGAAGATCCACGGATGCTGGTACGCTATCCCGTAAGTGTCGGCGTCCGTGTAGCCCATCCAATAACCGGCGTGGAAAATCCATGAGTAATAGTCGACGCTCGAGGTAAACCACGGCTCCAGTCCCGACGACGGCCAGAGGCGGCAGAACCAGAACCCCAGCGCGAAACAAAGGAGGGTCGCGACAGCGGCCCACTCGCGCCCGCCAAAAATTTTCCGCAGGGCCGGTACATGCGGGCCCGGAGCGATTTCCCCCAACGCCCTTGACCCGGGCAGGAGCGGCTTTGCGATGTCCCAGGCCGCCCCAAGGACTCCCACGGCCACGAACACGGCGAAAGGGATTTCGAAGGCGTGCGTGAAAAAAGAGAGCCAGCGGCAGATGGCCATCACGCCCGCAGCGGCTGACAGGCAGGGAAGCATGCCATCGGGCTCCGCCGCGTCCCCCGCCTTCAAGGCCCTCAGGAGAAGCCTTCCCCAAAAGTCCAGGGAAAGCGAAAAGGCGAGGAAGAACACCGCAAAGATCGCGGACGATATGGCCGATGCCAGAAGATGCGCCACTCTGTCGCCTCCCTTTTGGCGGGCGCTTCCCAAACACGGACGCCCCTTCTTTGAATCTTCCTCCAGCGCGACCGAAACGGCACAGGTGATCCTGCGGGCCACCTCCCCGTTTGACATAGTTAGCTTTCCCGCGCACTACGGGTCCTGGCTACGCAGGCAGCCTGCACCGACAAAATCCGGGACGAATCCGTTTTCGCGTAGCGTAGATTGATGAAGGAAAACCGAAATTCGCTTCGCTCGCCCGCTTTGGCCTGTCCAGGCGTGCAACCGGCGCGACAAGTCGTGCCGGACAGCCCCGACCGTCTCCTTTCGGCCCAAAGCGGCCATTTTAGTGTCAAGCGTCGGCTTTGGCAACGTTCGACACGGCTCGCCTATTCAGGCTTGGGCACCGGGGGCTTCCGCCTGCCCCCCGCCCGGCGGCTCGAATACGCCAAAGGCCGATCTCCTCCAGTGCCGGTCCCACCGTTGACTCAGCCGCCCATCGTAGTCTCCGGAAAATAGCGGATCGAGTCCTTCTTGAGTTCCTTCACGCTCTCCAGGACGCTCCAGTCCTTGCCTCCGGAAAGGCGCGCCATCTCCTCGGCCATGGCCAGGAGCTCGCCTCGGCTCCCGGCGTGAATCATCGTATAAAGGTTATACGGCCAGCCGGGCGCCTCGTCCCGCTGGTAGCAGTGGGTCACGTAAGGGAGGGTTGCGAACAGTTCCCCCGCCTCGCGAACCATCGGTCCCTCGAAGCGCCACACCAGCATGGCGTTGGCCGTGAAGCCGGAGCGCTGATGCACCAGTACCGCTCCGAAACGGCGGATGAGGCCGCGATCTGCAAAGTCGCGGACCATCCTGAGAACTTCAGGCTCTGTCATGCCGACATTTGCGGCAATCTCCCCGAACGGATGTGGGCTCAGGGGCAGATCGCCGCTTAGGGCGTGGATCACAGCCTTCTCTTTGCCGCTAAGCCTGCGGTTTTCAGTCGTTGCATCACCGTTCCCCGAATTTTCCAAATCAGCCGCCCCCGCTCCCCGTGTCTTCTGACCCCGGAACCGGCGCACGCCTCACGCGGCGGCGCCGCGACAAACTATAAACGTTTACCCGATCTCGGATTTTATATCAACCGAGACTTCCATCGCTTTCCCTGGCCGATATAACTCCTGCTCCGAAGCGCGGTTTCCCGGAGATTTCCCGCCGAACGACAACTTTGCTTGACCCAGATCAAGAGGCTGGCTTTCCTTTGCCGATATGCTTGCCTTGCGCATGCAAAGGCCCCCTCCCTAGACCGACCTTGCGGCCACGCCCTGACATAGCCCCCCCTCATCGCCTTTGGCGGACATCTCGCCGTCTCCCTCAATACTGGCCCTCTACTCCCGCCGCACCTTTCGGCTATGCCGCCGGATTCGCCCCCGCAACCCCGTAAGCTACCCGGGTGAGCAGGCCGAACGGCAAGAAAGCGCGACCGGATTTCAGCACGGGCCCCGAATCGGTTCCGCCCACTACGGCGGCCCCCTGGCATTCGCTCAAGGCCGCCGCCGACCTGGAGCCGAGGGCGCCTCCCCCGCCCCCTGCTAACATCCCCTCCTCCAGCCGCTTACCCCGCGCGTGATTTAGTGATATAATTTTCGTATCTGATCCGCACGATTCCACCGAAAGCTCAGGTGATCATGATAGGCGTCTCCAAACTCTACTGCGGAACGGTCGAGCCTTCCGATGTCCTCCGTTACGGGCGGAAATCTAAAGCCCTCCCCAGCCACCTTCTCCAGTTCTCGGAGGACAAGCGCCCTGTCATCGTCTGGAACGTGACCAGGGCCTGCAACCTCTCCTGCCTCCACTGCTACGCCTCCGCCACCGCCGGCAAGGCCCCTGACGAACTCTCGCCTGAGGAAGCCTTGGTCCTGGTCCGGAGCCTGACCGGCTACGGCGCACCGGTCATCCTCTTTTCCGGGGGCGAGCCGCTCATGCGCCCCGACATCTTCAGGCTCATCGGGGAGGCCGTAAACGGCGGCTCGCGCGCGGTACTGTCCACCAACGGGCTGCTCCTGGACGCCCGGACAACTGCTAGGCTCGCCGGCATCGGACTTTCCTACGTGGGCATCAGCCTGGACGGCCTCGAGGAGCGGCACGATGCCATGCGCGGACGGCCCGGGGCATTCGGGGAGGCGCTCAGGGCGGTAGACACGGCCCTTGACGCCGGGCTCAAGGTAGGGCTGAGACTCACGCTCACGAAGAGCAACCTGCACGACCTCGAAGGCGTTTTCGATCTGATGGCCGCGCGCCGCATTCCGAGAGCCTGCTTCTACCACCTTGTTGACACGGGCGCCGGGGCCAACCTCGCGGACGAGTTCCTTTCCCATGCCGAGACCAGGGTTGCCGTCTCCCGGATAGCCGACCTGACGCGAAAGATGTTCGAAAATGGCCTCCGGCCCGAGATCCTGACCGTCGACAACCATGCCGACGGGCCTTTCCTTTGCCTCAAGATGCGTTCCGAGGGCAGGGACGCCGATGCCGACCGCGCGCTCGAGCTCTTGAGGCTCAACGGAGGCTCGAGCTCCGGCAACGGCATCGGGTGCGTCTCCTGGAACGGGGACGTGCATCCCGACCAGTTCTGGCGCTCCGTCGTTCTGGGGAACATCCGCGAGCGGCCATTCCCCGCCATCTGGAACGACCCCTCAGACCGGCTTCTGGCCGCGCTCCGCGACAAGAAGTCGCACCTCACCGGTCGTTGCCGGGAGTGCCGGCATCTGGAGATCTGCGGAGGGGGCTTGAGGGCCCGCGCCGCCCATGCCACCGGCGACGACTGGGCGCCGGACCCGGCGTGCTACCTGACCGATGCCGAGATAGGCCGCGAGGGCGCCACCCTTGCGGCGGGGATCTGAAGAAGTGGGCACTGGCATGACTATGCCCAAATCCAGGCCGAGGGACTTGCCGCCCCCCCGGCTGGTAGCCTGGGAGACCACCAGGGCCTGCAACCTGGCCTGCCGCCATTGCCGAGCCGAAGCCCAGGGCTCACCCGCGCCCGGCGAGCTGGGCCGGGCCGAAGCGGATAGCCTGATCCGCCAGATCGCGGAGTGGATGCCCGCGCCAATCCTCATCCTGTCCGGCGGCGAGCCCCTGATGCGCCCGGACGTTTTTTCGCTGGCGGCCTTGGCACGGGATCTAGGGGTACCGGCTGTCCTTTCCACCAACGGGACGCTCCTGGACCGGGAGAGTTGCCGCAGGATAAAGGACACGGGCCTGATGCGCCTGAGCCTCAGCCTGGACGGCCCGGACGCGGAGAGCCACGACGGCTTCAGGGGCGTTCCGGGGGCCTTCGCCGCGTTGGTCGCGTCCGCGGAGCTCCTCAAAAGTGAGGGCATCCCTTTCCAGATCAACTCCACCGTCACCCCCGGCAACATCACTCGGACGGAGGACATGCTCAGGACGGCCAGGGGATTGGGCGCCGTGGGATTCCACGTCTTTCTCCTGGTGCCCGTGGGCAGGGCCAGGGCCTGGGACGAGGCCTTTCTGGCCCCGGAAGCGTACGAGGCTGCCTTAAGGGGCCTCAAAGTCCTGGAGCCGGACATGGGCCTTGAGTTTAAGGCTACCTGCGCCCCCCAGTATCAGCGCATCTGCCGCGAAACCGGGTCGGTCTCCCCTCGGAGCGGCAAGGGCTGTCTGGGGGGGCAGGGTTTCATGTTCGTGGGACATGACGGGACCTGCGGTGCCTGCGGCTACCTGCCCCTCTCCGCAGGAAACCTCCGGGAGGCTGGCATCAGGGAGATCTACCGGGCTTCCCCGCTGTTCGCGGACTTGAGGGACAAGGGCCGCTACCGCGGCAAGTGCGCCTCCTGCGAGTACTGGCAAGTATGCGGAGGCTGCCGGGCCAGGGCCCACGCGTCGGGAGATTTCCTGGGCGAGGAACCCCTGTGCCCCCACGTGCCGAAGTCGCCGGAGCGACCCGCCAGCCTCGCGCAAGGGGATCCCGGATGAGCACGACCCCCCATCTCACGGAGACCGAAAAGCTTGTCCTGAACGCCACCCAGGACGGCTTCCCGGTCGAGTCCAGGCCTTACGCGGCCTTGGCGGCGCGGCTTCACCGGGAACACGGGCTGTCGCTTACCGAAGCAGAGGTCATAGAAAGCATCCGTTGCCTTAAGGACCGCGGCTTCATCCGCCGCTTGGGAGCCGTCTTCGAGTCCCGGCAACTTGGCTACATGTCCACCCTCTGTGCGGCCAAGGTGCCCGAGGGCCGTGTCGAGGACTTCGGGAAGCTGGTGAACTTGTTTCCCCAGGTGACCCACAATTACGTCCGCTCCAACCCTCTTAACGTCTGGTTCACTTTCTGCTACGCCCTTCCGGAGGAGCTTGAGGGCTTCCTGGCTTATCTTCGGAAAGAGTCCGGCATCAAGGAGATCTTCAAGCTGCCCTCCAAGCGGATCTTCAAGATCCGGGCGGTCTTCAACCTCGCCTGAGCGGCACCGGTATCGCGGAGGCGCCGCATGGCAAAAGGTCGCTTTCCCTGTCCTCGCCCCTCGCCTGAGGCCGACACCCGGACAGCGGCCTTGCCGGGTAGTAGCCCGGAACCCGCCGAGAAGACGCTGGCAGGCTACCATGAAACATGACTTCCACGGACAAATATGAAAAAAATTAGTGATATCAAGTATTTAGCTGTATACAATAGCATAAAACATGTCTACAAGCACAAATTTTACCAATCATTAGTTCCATAAGCTGAGCTTTAAGCCCTAATGGCAAAATAAAAATCACTAAAGAGAATAAAAGATAATAAGTATACATAACAGGATTATCAGTGCATATCTTTGATCAAATCGAGCAGGCGCATAGCCCTCACTTCGAAAGGGCCGGGGCGGGTCCTCATGTCACGCTCGGTTCTGTCGGGTCCACGGCCGTAAGACATGGTGACTATCGCGGACAGCTTAAGCCGAT
>JAISFS010000103.1 GCA_031263485.1 Deltaproteobacteria bacterium
ACATGCCGCATCCTTCGAAAAGCCAGGTCGGCAGGCCTGCTGGCCGGCATGTCATACGGAGAACTGATGGATGACCTGTCATCGGCATGGCGGGTGAAAGACGCCCCAGAGCCTCCTTCGGGCAATGATGCATACTGGGTCCACACGCAGATCTGCGTCCTCGATGAACTCGAAGCATTGGGACTTTCCGTGCCAGTTGCAAAGCCTATCCCCAAGAAAAGGGGGCGACCCAAGAAAGATGCGAAGGAGCAGAATCCAAAGAGGCCAAGAGGCCGGCCGAAGAAAAATCCCGACTGGAAACCTCATTGATGCCGATGAGTGCTGCCTTGGCGGCCGACAAGGGTAAGCAGGCCATCAGGTGCCGGAAAGGGACGAACCCGTTGCCCGCGCCACGACAGGCGCGGCTACCGAAACTCTTGCCGTTTGAAAGTGTGCCCAACGCGGAGCTTGGCGGCATTGCCGACGCGCGAGATGCTCCCGTGTCAGGCCCAGCGTTTATCATGAAACGATATTTGGGGGCATTACAGCCCTGGCCCCATCATACTATGATGTCCCAAAGATTTCATGCGCCAAGGTCGGGCAATCTGTATGGACGATAATAGTCGGCATGGCGCTCATTTCGGGATGCATGTCAGCGGAAGGCCGGCTACCCAACGTCTGAATCGCGATGGCCCTTAGGGCAAACGACAGAGGGGAAGCGGGCCGATTGGCCAGGGCACCTTGCGACCGCCAGGCAGGCTCCGTGCTTCAGGCGAAGACCGGGCGGGCGCATGACTGTCCCGCAGTACGGGCGCCGTCCCGCGACCGTCCGGGAAACGGAACGAAAGCCGCCATTCCGACGGCCGTCCCCGCAACCGGTCGCCGAGACGCGGCGGGCGGAACCGTCTCGGGCGGCCTTATCGGGCGTCCTGCCCGGACCGCTGGCCCGCGCGTCAGGCTCAAGCGATCGGAACCCCGCCCGCCGGAACGGCCGGAGCCGGATCCTCCGCCTCTGCCGCGGTCACGCGGTTGCGGCCGGCCCGCTTGGAGGAATACAGGGCCTTGTCGGCGCGGGCGAAGATCGTGCCGGGGGTGTCGCCGGTACGGGCCTCGGCCACGCCCATGCTGATCGTGACCCTCAGGGACTCCGCGCCGCCCTTCACGAGGATGAACTCCACGTTCTCGACCGCCTGGCGGATCTTTTCGGCCACCATAAGCCCGTCCGCCAGGCCCGCGCCGGGCAGGATCAGCACGAACTCGTCGCCGCCGTACCGGAAGACGAAGTCGTCGCAGCGCACCGAGGCGGTGACGGTGGAGGCCAGGTGGACCAGGATGCGGTCGCCGGCCTGGTGGCCGTAGTTGTTGTTCACGTCCCGGAAGTGATCGATGTCGAAGATGACGAGCGAGAAGGAGGCGAGCTTCGCGGACTTGAAGTTCAGGAGCGTCAGGAGGAGCTGCTCGTCGTAGGCCCGGCGGTTGAAGACCTTGGTGAGCCCGTCGCGCAGCGCGATGGAGCGCATGTCCTCGATCTCCCTGAGCATCTGCCGGCTCTGCCGCACGAAGGTGTCGTAGTCGCGGCGCACGGTGTTCAGGCTGGACTCCAGGGCGCTCTTCTCGTCCTGGAGCATGTTGAGCCTGGACTCGTCCTCCTGGGTCTTCGTCCTCAGCGCCGAGGAGATCATCTCCATCTCCTCGGCTATGAGGTTGATGAGGCTCTCGGGGTCCCCGTCCGAGGCGCCGGTCAGGTGATCCTGGATCCTCTCGACGCGCTGGGCCATGCCATCGGTGAACATGGCCTCGTTCTCGCCCAGATACGTGATGCTCTTGTCCAGGAATATCCTGAACTCGTTTTCCAGGTTGACGAGCGTCCGGATGATGGTGGAGAGCTTGATGGCTATCTCCTGGCGCTCGCCGCGCATGTCGGTCACGAGCCTCACCAGGAAGGCGGACAGGGTCTCCGCGAAGGACTTCACCGCGGCGCCTGCCCTCAAAAGCGAACGGACCTCCTTCACCTGCTCCGTGTAGCGCCCGTTCCTGACCGATCCGGTCAGGTTCAGGAACTCGTTGAAGAGGGTATTGCGGAAGGCCGCGGCCGCGGGATCGGAGGCTTCGTCGTCCCCTCCCGGCGCGCCCCCGTCGGGGCGCGCGGGCCTGGGGGAGGCGGGCCTGGGGCGGTCGGTCCGCACCCTGAAGTGGCCGGCCAGCCGATCGGCGAGCTCGGCCAGCCCGTAAACGGTGGCGTCCCCCCGCTTCAGCGATGCCAGGAACTCGGAGAGCTCCGCCGAGAGATCCCCGGCCCCCTCAGGGGCGGCCGAGTCCCCCCGCTCGCGGGCGAGCGCCAGGGCGGAGACCTGCAGAAGCGGTTTAACGGCAAGGAAGAACTCGATCCTCTCGCCTTCCAGGCGGCGGAGCTCCCGCTCCACCTCCCGGAACCTTTCGGGCGTCCCGTCGCAAGTGCCCGGGGCGCTTTCGTCTTTTGTGTCGACCATCGGCGGATTCCGGCTCCGGTGCGGCCCCCGCGCTGCGGCGGCGGAGGCCCGTGACGCGCGCCGAGGCGCGGCGCGCTTTAAGGGGTCGGTCTGGCGCGGCTACGCCCCGGCTCTTGACGCCTTCGGCGGCCCGCGCCCGTGCGGGAAGGGGACGAACCGGGGCCCGGAAGGGCGCCCGGGACCCTGCGGTACGGGTAGCGACCAAGGGGGCGGCGCGGGTGGCCCGGCATGCCGGACGGCGGGAGGGTCGGGTGGCCGCCAGGCGACCGGAAGGACTCGGAGGCGGCGGCGCGGGGCCTCAGGGCAGGGGCCCGGCGGTCCGGGAAATCTCGGCGATGGCCTCAGCGGGGTGAGGCGGCGGGAATCGATGAGAGGTTCCGCGAAGCTTTTTGCGGCATTCCGCTTCAGGATACGGGCCTCAGGCCCCCCAGGGGCCCGTAGGGCCGCGTCCGTCGGCGCGACCGGTCAGTTGGCGGTGGAGGGCTTCCTCACCAGCATGGGGGCCTTGAAGAACTCCACCCCTTCCTTCCGGAGGAGCTCCTCCTCCGCCCCGGTGGAGCGGCCCATGATGTTCCGGCGCGGCGAGGCGCCGTAATGCATCTTCAGGGCCTCGTCCGAAAACGAGGGGCCCACGTCCGTGAAATCCTCGCGGAGGCGGTCGGAGAGGTTCTCCAGCTGGCGGACGAGATCCTCCTTCTTCCCCTCCAGGGTGTCCTGGCCGTCGGGGGTCTGGGTGACCGCCTGACGGGACTTCACCAGACCGAAGGTGGAGGGGCGGCGCTGGATGTGGGTGTCCCCGCAGATAGGGCAGCTCAGGAGACCCCGGGCAAGCTGATCCTCCAGATCCGCCAGATCCGAGAACCAGCCCTCGAAGCGATGGTCGTTCGGGCATATCATGTCGAAAATCACCATCGTATGCCACCTGAACCGGACGAGGGCCGCCCGGCACTCCGCGCCCCGCCGCGCGAATCCCGCGACTGTCTTCCAGGACGCGCCTATCCTTACGTCATATTAAATCATGGTGCGGATCCTGTCAATCGCCGCCCTTTGAAGCGCTTGACGACCAGAGCCGCGCGCAAGCGGGGCTCGTGCGGGGCAGGCGTCGGGCCCGTCGGCCCCGGACCCAGGCGCACGGGCGGGTTCCGCAGTCCCGTTCACCCCGCTAACGGGACAAGTCCCTGAAAACAGTAGAAAAACTGCAAAGACGCAACGAACGCCCGCCAGCGGCAACAGAACCGCCGTCTCCAAAATCAAGCCTTCCCCGCGCAAGCGCCTCTCGTCCGTCCCTTGCCCTCCCTCTCCGACCGTCCCCCGCCCTCGCTGGCTGTCCTCCCCCTGGCAGCCTCCCCCTGGCAGCCTCCCCCTGGCAGCCTCCCCCTGGCCTTCACCGCCCCCTCCAAACCGTGAAACCGTATCCGCCAACGAGCGCCGCCGATGGCTTGCAAGCGGAGCCGGGAGCGCCTCAGGCGGACCGGACCCGACTGCGAGGGGGATCCGCCAGCAATCCGGCTTCGTCGCGGGTCATGGCGTCCGGCCTTCATACATGCAGGCTTCCCGCCCCTGTCCCCAGATCCCAGACCCTTCCCGCCCCTGCCCCCGGATTCCCGGCAACGCGCGGCCCGGGCCCGGCGCCTCTTGACCCGGTGGGATACGGAAATCGGCGGCGCCGCACCCGCAGCCCCCGCGAAACCCACAGCCCCGCCTTCGAAATCCAACGGCGAATGCCGCATTTCTCATGGGCGAAACCTGCGCCCGAAGATAGTGCCCCTTGCGGGGGAGTTGTTTCGGAGGCCCGCCGTCGAGGCCCCGGGGCGGCGCCCTGGCCGCGCGGGGAGGTCCACCGACGCTCCCGGACGGCGGCTTCCGGCCGGCCGCGCCTTTGTTTGGCGACCGCTTCGTGATATCATAAAACCATGTTCAGACGCCGAAAGCACAGATAATCGCCTCTCGCCGACCGTTCCGGACGCCTCTCCGTACCCGTCGGCATCCGGGGCCCCGGACGGGGCCAGGGGCGTCCTGCCCGGCGCCCCGATCGCCCTTCCGGCCGCCCTCCGCCCTGATGAAGGGCGCCCCGGAACGGTGGCCTGAAGCCCATGTGGGCCGGCAGGCCACGCCCGTATCACCCGCCCGTCTCCCGGCACCCCCCGCATCAGCCCAGGGATCGGGAGCGGCGCCGCCTTCGGCCTTTCCGGAGGGCGGCCACTCCGCCGCCGCACCGCCCTCCCCCGCACCCCCCTGCACGCCTGGGGGATCCTCCCCCGGCCCGCCGTCCGGAGGCACGGCCTCCGGCCCCGCGGCGCCGCCCCCGCCTGCCCCTGCGGCGGCGGGCCCGCCGCGCCTGGCATCAGAGACTGACCTGGAGGTATTTATGCAAAACTCTGTGACCTACCGTCACATGGACCCCGATCAGCAACTCAAAGACTACGTGGTCGACAAGCTCTCGAAGCTGGAGAAGTACCTGGACTCCGTCCTGGACGCCGAGATAACCTTCACCGTGGAGAAGTTCCGGCACAGGGCGTCGGTGGTGCTCGCGGGCGACGGACTGAAGATCAACGCCGAGCACGAGTCCGAGGACATGTACTCCGCCGCCGACCTCGTGGTCGACAAGCTCGAGAAGCAGCTCAAGCGCCACCGCGAGAAGCTCAGGCAGCACAAGGGCGGGGGGCCCTTGAGCATCAAGGAGTTCCCTCAGGACGAGCCCTCCGGCCAGGATGCCTCCGGCGGCAACGGCCGTGCCGGCGGCAACGGCGCCGCGGACGGGAACGGCCGTGAGCACGGGGGCTCCCCCTCGCGGACCGTGGACCTGCCCCTGGCCCGCATGAGCCAGGACGAGGCGGTCTACAGGCTCTCCTCCTCCACCCTCCCCTTCTATGTCTACCTGGACGAGGAGGACGGCGGTACGAGGCTCGTCCGCCACTCCGGAAGCGGCTCGGTCGAGCTCGTGCGCTTCCACCGCCAGGCCGACTGACCTTCGGCCGACAGCCCTTTCGCCCTTGACCGGGCCCCGGTGGCCTCCCGCGAGCGGCGGTCGCCGGCGGCCCGTCCGAAACCCCGGCCGGCCCCTTAGCCGCACTGCCGGGGTCCCGGACAGGCTTCCGGCGAAACCGGCCCGGCCCGCCGGCCAAACCGGCCCGGCCCGGCCGGCCAAACCTTTGACCCTGAAGGCCTTCAACCGAAGCCCCGAAACCCCCGGCAGCTTGCTGCCGAAACCCTCCGCCCGCCGACGGCCCCGTCATTACCCGGGCGACGGCAAGCCCCGCGTCCCGGTCGGCGCTTGAGGCCCCCGGGGGCCGTTCGCGGGCTCCGGCGGCCGTGCGTTGCCCCGCACACTTTGCGAGGACGCGCGGCGCCCGTTCGGTAAGGCCAGGAAGGAGCCCGCGAGGGCCGACGCCGCGATGAACGATCCCACCAAAGCAGGGCTGATCATAATCGTGACCGGGCTCTCGGGCTCGGGCAAGTCCTCCGCGCTCAAAATCCTGGAGGACAACGGCTTTCTGGCCATCGACAACCTCCCGGTCCTGCTCCTGCCCAAGCTTCTGGCCATCCGCAAGGAGAGCCGGGGGGACTTCATCAGGCTCGCGGTGGGCATGGACGGCCGGGACACGGATCTGGTCCGCGAGCATGAGATGGCCTTCGAGGAGGCCAAGGAGATGGGCTACGATCTGAGGCTCATCTTCCTCGAGGCGGACGACGACGTCCTGGTCAAGAGGTTTTCGGAGACCAGGCGCACCCACCCTCTCTCCGCCGCGGCCGGCAACCTGCCGACCGCCATCGCGATGGAACGCCGGGAGCTCGCCCCCCTGAAGGCCATAGCCTCGATGGTCCTGGACACCACGTCGCTCAAGGCCTCCGAGCTCAGGGACGTGGTGGTGCGTCGCTTCGTCAACCCGGAAGGCCACCGCCACCTCTCGGTGGAAGTGCTCTCGTTCGGCTTCAAGAACGGCCTGCCGCCCGAGGCGGACCTCATGTTCGACGTGCGCTTCCTCCCCAACCCCTTCTATATCGACAGGCTCCGGTCCTTGGACGGGCGCGACGAGGAGGTCCGCGACTATGTCCTGTCCTTCGGCGAGACCCAGGAATTCCTGGCTAAGCTCCTGGATCTCCTGGGCTTCCTGTTGCCCCTCTACCAGAAGGAGGGCAAGTCGTATCTGACCATCGCCGTGGGATGCACCGGGGGCCAGCACCGGAGCGTGGCCTTGGCGGTTCATATCTGGGAGAAGCTCCTCCAGAGCTTCGACGGGCCCCTGGTCCTGAGGCACAGGGACATCTCCTAGCGGGACCTGCGGAAGCGACGTCGACGGCCTGAAGATACCGATCCCGTCCGTCTCGGCTGACTCGTTGATATGTCGGTTTTCCCGTCGGCAATGCCGGGTTTTCCGGCTTGAGTCGTCGACGTCGCCTTCGGACGGCTTCCCGCCGGCCCGTCCCGCCTCCGCCCTCCGGGCCCTTCCGGCACGGCTCCCCGCTACTGGCCGCCGGAGAACCCCCGGGGCCGCCTCCGCCGGATGCCCGCCGCCGGAAAACTCAGGGAAGCCTCCGCGGGCGGGGCGTCGCGGGAAACGGCGGCCCGCCTCGCCGGACGGCCTTCGCGGTCCTGACTCTCGGCCAGCGCGGAACGCCCGTCTCCGCAAGCCCGGTTCAGGCATCAGCCCCCTTTCGGCCCCTCACGGGGCCCGCCGCCTTCCGAAGGGCTTGAAAGCCCCTGCGGGGGCTGTTACCTTCTCGTGTGGCCGAGCCGACGGCCGACCGTAACGAACCATGTCCGCCCCGACGGGGGCTCTTGGGGGGCCGCGCCGCGCGGCCCCCTTCCGCAAGGTGCGCCGATGATCGAAGTCGTAGTCGTGTGTCACGAGGAGCTGGCCTTCAGGTTCCTGGACGTAGCCGAATTCCTGTTCCGGCGCAAGGAGAGGTGCTGGCCGGTGGCCATCCGCGAGGGCGAGGGTCCCGACGCGCACAAGAACCAGGTCGAGACCGCCCTGAAGGAGGCCGGGGCGGGCGGGAGCCCCATCCTCATCCTGACGGACCTCTTCGGCGGCACCGCCTGCAACGTGTCCCTCCCCTACCTTCAAAAGGACAAGGTCGAGGTGTTGTCCGGCATAAACCTGGCCATGCTCGTGAGAGCCCTCCAGCGGCGGACCCGGGTTCCCGAACCCACGCTGGCCGAGCTGGCCTACGAGTGCGCGAAGTACGCCTCCGAGGGCATAAGGATCTGCTCCACGGACATCCGGGTGCGCAACCTTAACCTGGAGGAGGCCGGCCGCAAGGCGGGCAAGAAGAATGTCACCGGCGTCTGACAGGCCCCTCCGCCATACGCCCGGCTCTCCTTCCCTGGAACCCTCGGGCGGCGGACGCCCGGGGCGTCGCCGGGATCTGCCCCCATACGGGTCCTGCGCCGTCTCCTTCGCGGGCACCTCCCGCCCCGGTCGAGTTTCGAAGGGCAGTGAGGCACCCCTGCGAATAGCCGAGGGCAGTGAGGCACCCCTGCGAACTCCCGAGGCCCGTGAGGCGCCCAAGCGATTTGCCGAGGGCCGTGAGACACCCAAGCGAATTCCCGAGGACAGCGCGGCGCCCCAGCGAATTCCCGAGGGCCGTGAGGCCCCCAAGCGAATTCCCGAGGGCAGCGAGGCCCCCTGGCGAATTCCCGAGGGCCGTGAGGCGCCCGAACGAATCACGGATGGCTTCGCGGCCCCCCAGCGAAATGAACATGGGCATGCTGCCCCCGACCGGGTCATGGCAGGCCATGCGGCCTCCGATCGATGTCCTGGGGCCTGCCAGGGCCTCCGATGGCCCGCGCGGGACGCCGCTGACCGCCGAACGCGCTCCCATGTCCGTGAGGCCCCCGCGAGGCCCTCCGTCTTTCCGGGCCACGGGCGAATGTCCGGGATCGCGGAACGCTTTTCCGCCCGCCCTGAGCATCCCGAACGGCCTTCCGGGAGCCCGCAGCATCCCGAGCTGTCCGGGGGCCCGGAGCGCCCCGAACGCTTCACAGAATGCGGGCACGGTCCACAGAGACCCTCCGCCGACGCGCGAGGCCCCGCGAAGCCCGCCGCCCCGCGCCCAGCCGGCGCCGCCGGATCCGACCGGCGAAAGCGCCGGGGCGCCTGAGATGCCGGTCGTCCTCGCGCGCATAGACCAGAGGTTCATACACGGGACCATCCTGGTTTCCAGGGCCCTCGCCGCCAGGAAGGTGACGGGGGTAATCCTGGCCGACGGGGCGTTGTGCAGGGACGACACGCGGAGGCGCATCTTCGACGGGGCGCTCGCGGCGGCGGATCCCCCCGTCGCTGGCGGGACGCTGTACGTGGACCCGGCAGGGCTCCCGGCTCTTCTGCGGGAAGCGGACTCGCCCGACAGGAGGTTCCTCGTCATCTTCGGGGACGTGGCGGGAGCGCTGGCCGCCCTGGACGCCGGCGCCGATCTGCCCGGCCTCAACCTCGGCTGCTTCTGCTCCAAGTCCGGGGACCGCAAGGAGCTCTTCCACGGCTTCTGGGCAGGCCCGGACGAGACGACGCTATTGGACGAGCTGGCTGCCAGGGGCGTGGAGCTCTACTTCGGGCCCCTGGACGAGTCCCACAAGCGGTACCGTCCCGCCCGGCACGGACGCGACCGGAACGCGTGATGCTCATCGAGCTCGCCATACCTTTCGCCGCGGCGGTCCTCCTCAGCCTGGACCGCCGCGCCTTCATGCAGACCATGCTGGGGAGGCCGCTGGTCGTCGGGACGGTGGTGGGGTGGACACTTTCCGAGCCGCTGGCGGGGCTCTCGCTGGGGCTCTGGACGGAGCTCCTGTGGCTCTGGCGGCTCACCTCCGGAGGCTACTACACGCCCAACACCCCGCTGGCCCTCTCGGCGGTGCTCATAGCCCTCTTCGGCGCCGGGGCCCCCGGCCCCGCCGACTGGCAGGCCAAGGCCGTCATGGGCTTGGCGATGATCCCCTGCCTCGCGCAGCTCCTCATCCGCGCCGACGTGCTGCTGCGGAGGGTCGCGGGCCGACGCTCTTCCAGGCTGAGGGGGCTCTTCGCGGGGCTGGAATCCCGCAGGGGCTGTGAGGCCCCTGCGGAAGGCGGCCCCGAAGGGGCGGGCGACCGTGCCGGCCCCGGCGATTCGGGCGCCTCTGCCGCTCTCGGCGATTCGGGCGGCCAAGGAGGCCGGGCCGCGGCGCACGACCTCGCGCCCAGGGCCTTCCGGAGGGCGGCGCTGGCCGGGCTGGCAGAGACGCTCGCGGCCTCCGCCATGGCGCTCGCGCTCATGATCCCCGCCGTGAGGCTTTTCGCCACCGTTCTCGTGGCCGGGACCCCCGACTCATTCTGGGTGCCCGTCGCCGCCTTCGCGCCCTATGCCCCCGCGGCGGGGCTCCTGGGTATAGCCGCGTCCCTCTCCCCGCCGTACCTGTCCCCGTACATCCTGGGGGCCCTGTGCGCACTCCTGGCCCTGTCCCTCTTCCGGCTTCTGGGCTGAGGGCCGCTCCCCTGACCTCGCCTTCCCGAGACCGCCGGAGAACCTGCCCTGCCGGGTGCCGCAGGCACACGGTTTCCGGCATGCGGCCCCGGACGCCCGCGGCTCCGGACGCTGCCGGGCCGCCTCGCCCGGGACCGCCGCCCGGGTAAACACGCCTTATCCTGAAGGGCGCCGCCCATGGGTCCACTATCTTTTCCCTTGCCCGCTCTGATATCATGACCGACGAAAGGCTGAGAATCCTCTCCAGGGACGACCTGCCCGCCATCCTCGCGATCGAGAAGGCCTCCTCCCCGGAAGAGCCCTGGCGGCTGGAGGACTTCCTGGCCGAGACGGAGAGGCAATTCTCCTTCTTCATGGGAATCTTCGCCGCCTCTCCGTTTTCGCCCGCGACTCAGGCCGGACCCTCATGCGCCCCGGCGCAACCCGTCGCCGGTCCCGGCTCCGGCGAAGCCGTGCGGGAGGAGGGCCTTGCGGCCTACTCCGTCTTCTGGCTCCTTCACGGGGAGACGCACCTCATGAAGCTCGCGGTGACCCCTGAACGCCGCAGGGAGGGGCTGGGACGTACCCTGGTCCGCGCCGTGGCGGCGGTCTCCCGGGCCAAGGGCTCGGAACGCGTGCTTCTGGAGGCCAGGGAGGACAACGTCCCGGCCCTGGCCCTCTACCGCTCCGAGGGATTCCTCGTCACCGGGCGCAGGCGGGGCTACTACCGTCAGGGGCGCACGGACGCCATCCTGATGACCCTGACCCTGGATCCCCCGGCCCCCTGAGCCGCCGCCGGGCCGGGGGAGACTGGACCCGATAATGGCCGAGACCATACTGGTAGTTGACGACGAGAAGGACATCAGGCTCACCCTGGGCGGAATCCTGGCGGACGAGGGCTTCCTGGTTTCCCAGGCCTCCTCCGCCCAGGAGGCTCTGGAGAGGCTGGACAAGGCACCCCCGGCGCTGGTGGTGCTGGATCTGTGGATGGGGGGCTCCGAGGAGGGATTCAAGGTCCTGGACCACATCCGCGAGGAGCGTCCCCAGGTGCCCGTGGTCATCATAAGCGGCCACGGGAACACCGAGGCGGCGGTGAAGGCGGTCAAAAACGGCGCCTTCGACTACCTGGACAAGCCGCTGTCTGCGGACAAGCTGCTGCTGACCATCCAGCGGGCACTGGAGCACCAGCGGCTCTCCGAGGAGAACCGGATCCTGAAGCGTCAGGGGTTCAGGGAGGACAAGCTCTTCGTGGGGGCATCGGAGTCCATGCGGGCGCTCCTGAAGACCCTGGACATGGTGGCCCCCACGCCCGCGTCGGTGCTCATCACCGGCGAGAACGGCGTGGGCAAGGAGCTCGTGGCCAAGACCATCCACGCGAGATCGGACCGGTCCGCCCGGCCCATGATCGAGCTCAACTGCGCGGCCATCCCCGAGGAGCTGGTGGAAAGCGAGCTCTTCGGCCACGAGAAGGGCGCCTTCACCGGGGCCGACCGCCGCCGTCAGGGCCGCTTCGACCAGGCCAACCGCTCGACGCTTTTCCTGGACGAGATAGGCGACATGTCGCTCAAGACCCAGGCCAAGATCCTGAGGATCATCCAGGAGCAGAAATTCGAGCGGGTCGGCGGCTCCAAGACGGTGAACGTGGACGTGAGGATCATCGCGGCCAGCAACAAGGACCTTCCGGCCGAGATCGAGCGCGGCACCTTCCGCCGGGACCTCTACTACCGCCTGAACGTCGTGCCCCTGCTGGTCCCGCCGCTCCGCGACCGCCGCGAGGACATCCCCGGCCTGGCGCAGGTCTTCCTCTCCGCCTGCCTGGAGGACAACCGCCTGGAGCCAAAGACCCTGGACCCGGCCTTCGTGGAGGAGCTCCGCGCCAGGGACTGGCCCGGCAACATCCGCGAGCTGAAGAACGTCATCGAGCGGCTGGCCATCACCACGCCCGGCCCGCTCATCAGCTCCGACCCCGAGACGGCCGCCGACGGGGCGAAACGGCCCGCCGCCCTCCGGGAGGACGCGCCCGGCGACGGGTGGCTCCTGCTCCCGTACCGCGAGGCCAAGACGGAGTTCGAGAGGCGCTACTTCAGGCTCCAGCTGGACGTCCACGACGGGAACGTCTCCAAGACGGCCGAGGACATCAACCTGGACCGCTCCACCATCCACAAGAAGCTCCACGAGCTGGACATCAGCATCAAGACGGAAGGCGGAGGCAAGGCCTCCGGGGACGGCCGCAACGGGACGTGAGGCCGCGGGCGCGGGAAGCGCGCGTTAAACCCGCCCCGGGCCCGGGCCGGCGGCGCGGACATCCTCAGGCCCGGCGTTGACCCTTCCGCGGCCTTCCGCTACCAAATGCCCGGCGCACAGGAGTTCAGGGCTTGTTCAACCCGCTCACAAAAATCATGGACATCTACGACCGGCTGGATCGGAGCGGCGTGACCAACTGGCCCCTGCTCGCGGCGGCGCTGTCGTACTACACCGCCCTCGCGGCCGTTCCGGTCCTGGCCATCTGCTTCGCCGTCGCGAGATCCCTTGGCCTCGAGGAAGCCCTGAACAACGCGCTCAGGGACAACTTCGCCGGCCAGGAGCAGGTCCTGTCCATCCTCTCGTCGTTCGCCGAGAACCTCATCCGAAACTTCTCGGGCAGCCTCCTGGTCTTCACCGCCCTGGCCTTCATCTTCTGGTCGGTCTACGGCATACTCTGGCAGCTGGAGGTGAACTTCTCCCGGATCTTCGGCTACCTCTCCGACCGCCAGGCCATCCACCGGGCAACGGACTACCTTACCATCATGCTCGTGATCCCCATCTTCCTCGTGGCGGCGGGATCGAGCAACCTTTTGGTGGCCGGCCTGGAAGGCGCGCTCCCCCAACGCATCCAGACGGTGATGAAGCTCCAGCCCCTGGTGGCGGTCCTCATGAAGATCCTGCCGTTTCTGGTGTGGTGGCTGGTGCTCACCTGGACCTACGCCTATTTCAGCCGCGGCATAGTCAGGTGGAAGGAGCGGCTGTTGGGCGGCTTCCTCGCGGGCCTGGTCTTCCAGCTCTTCCAGACCTTCTACCTGAAGGCCATCTTCGCCGTAACCAGCTACAACGCCATCTACGGCACCTTCGCCGCCGTGCCCCTGTTCCTGATCTGGCTCTACATCAGCTGGCTCATCGTGATAGCCGGCGGGGAGGCCACCAGGAGGTTCACGGACTTCTTCCTGACCGGGCTCCCGCTCACGCGTATCCTGGAGCCGCTGTCGTTCTCGGAGATGAAGTCCCTCGCGCTCAGGACCATGGAGCTCACGCTCTGCCGCTTCAAGGAGGGGCCGGGCTCCAAGCCCCTGGGCCTGAACGAGATGGCCCGCCTCCTGAACGCCCCCGTGCCCTACACCGGCAGGGCGGTGAACAGCCTCATGCGCTGCGGGCTCCTCGCCAGCATTGCCTCCCCGGACAGCGACAACGGCCCGGTGTTCCTGCCGTCAGCCGACCCGGACTGCCTCACACCGGACGTGGTGGTGGGCAAGCTGGAGGAGCTTGACAAGTTTTAGGCCGCTGCACCATGGACACATGGCTCCATCGACGCATGGCTCCATCGACGCATGGCTCCATGGCCGCATGGGGCTCCATGGACGCAAAGCCGCACGGCTCCATGACTTAACGGGGCCTGACCGCCACGCGTCACGGTTCCCGCAAGGGCGCGGACGGAAAGACGCGACCCCCCCGCGAGGCGACGTGGCGTTTCGCGGAGGGTCGAACGTTTCCGGACAGATCCGTGCCGGGATATTTTGCCGGGCCGGCGGGAGGCTCCCCTGACCGCCATCTGGCGCGGGTCAGAATAAGAAGCGCACGCATCCGGGGGGGCCCGGCTCCGACGGGGAGCCAACGTCAGGATCGGCCGGGCCGCCGCAGGACGTCCTCCAAGCTACTCCGCCAGTTCCTCCAGAAGCTCCTGGGACGGCACGAAGAAGAGCGTCCCGGTACGTGCCGCGGAGAAGTCCAGGAGCCGGTCGGTGTTGCCCGGGGGGTCGCCAAGGAACATGTTCTCGAGCATCCTGCGGGTGGCCGTGAAGGTCGAGGCGTAGCCGATGAAGTAGGTGCCGTGCTCGTTTTGGGACGGGTTCGCGAATGCCATGTTGGCCCGGACGATCTTTATCTCGGAGCCGTCATCTGCCTTGATGTTCGTGACGGCGTTGTGGGCGTTCTCGGGCTTCACCCCGTCCGCGAGCTCGCGGTCGTCGTACTTGCGCCTGCCCACGGCCTTCTCCTGCTCCTCGGCGGGGAGCGCGTTCCAGGCCTTCATGTCGTGGACGTACTTCTGCACGAAGACGTAGCTCCCCCCGGCGAAGTCCGGCTCGCCGTCTCCTATCACCGCCGCCGCCTCCTTCTCGTCCTGGACGTCCGGATTCTCGGTGCCGTCCACGAAGCCGATGATTGCCCGGCTGTCAAGGTATCTGAAGCCGTGGGTCTCGTCCAGGGAGAAGACCGAGTCCCCCAGAAACTCCGCCGCGGCACTGGCCACCTCGTAGGCGAGATCCATCCGCGAGGCCCGCACGTGGAGGAGGATGTCGCCCGGCGTGGAGGGGGCCGTATGCCTCTCGCCCTTGATCTCCTCGAAGGGCTTGAGCTCGGCGGGCTTCTTCCGCTTGGGGAACAGGTGGTCCCAGGCGTCCGACCCGAAGCCTATGACGCAGGAGACCTCCTCGTGCGGGAACCTCCCCCTGAGGCTCTTGACCGTCGCGGGGACGCCGTCCAGGCAGGCCTTCACGCTGTCTATGTCGTCAGGGCGGTTCAGGCCGTAAACCAGAAACAGCGCGTGCGCGCCGGGCTTGTTGGTGACATCCTGGTGGCTCATGAGACACACCTCCGTTAAGGTTATCGGGCCGGCCGGGGGTTTCGGGCGCCCGTGCCGGGGCAAGGCGTCCCCGGCGGGCTTGCGCGGGGACCGGGACGGCAAGAGCGGCGGATCCCGCAGGTCCTGGGGGCCAGGGTCAAGTCAGGCGCGGAAACGCCTCGCGCGCGGCCGTCATACGGTGACCGCGACGGACGCGGGGGAATCCGGAAAAGCCCGCAACCCATCGGCCTTCGCGACAGAGCGGCGGTCGGCGGAAAGACGCGGCGCCTCCGCCGATACCTGAAGCCATCCCGCCCGGCGCGGCAAGGGAGTCGACCGGGAGACGCGGCGTTCCGCCGACGCGGCGGGCGACGGATACGGCGGTACGTCGCGGCCGAAGGCCGTCCGCCTGTCCTGACCCCGGAAACGGAAGCCGGTTTTTCCCGCCTGCTGGGGAGATACGGCACGTCGCGAGAAGCGGCCATACGGGCCGTTTTTGACCCGGAAATCAGATTGTATCACACGTGCGCTTGTCGGCAAGCCCCATCCACCGAAATTTTCTTCGCCGCGGCTTCGCGCTTCCGGGCCGGCCGCCCGCCCATCGCGGCGGCGTAATCGTCCGGCAGTCCCGCCGCCGGGAGCGCCGGGCGGTGAAGGCACGGAACCGGGAAACGGCGGAACGCCTGAACGGCGAACTGAGGGACGGCGCAACCGCCGCGGTCTCCCGCGACGGCGTTCCCCTTTGCGGGACCTGCGGGGCCTCCGATCCGAGCTCGAAACGTCATGCCGAAACCGGCCAGGGCAAGGAACCCCGTTCCGGGAAGGCCGCCTGACGACATGAAGACTGTGGCGCCCCGCGATGCCGAATCGTGATTCAGGCTTCCGAGAACCGGAAACCGTCGACGAATTTCGCTTCAGGCAGCAGACACGTCAACGATTAAGATTGCCGGAATCAGTGAAACCGTAAGCCTTCCGGTGATCAGTCCCGCCGGGCGCCACAGAGCGGTCAAGAAAAAGACCGCCGTAAACCGTCGCGCGGGTCGGAAGAGCATTTCCGCAAACGACGCCTCCGAACCTCCGGCGGGACCGGCGGAATCGAGGCTCTCCCCGGCAGGAACGCCTTTGCCGCGGAGTTGCCTCCGAAAGGCCGCAGCCGCGGACTCCCGGCGCCGCCGCGCCTCGGACTTAAAATGTCCGCCCGCAGGCCCTTCGTCGAGACGGGCCTGCGGGCGGAAGTTTTTTCGGGATACAGTTCACGGGCATCGGGGGGACCGGCGCGCCTTCAGGCGCCGGACGGGGCATCCGGCTCGCCGTCGTCCTCCCAGTCCTTCTCGAGCCCGGCCCGCACGGCCAGGATCGGGAACTGCCCCAGGCGCACCAGGCGGTCGGTGGTGGAGCCCACCATGAGGTTCTCGATGATGCCGCGGCCGCGGACGCCCACGCAGATGAGATCGATGTGGTTCAGGATCGCGAACTTGTTCAGCTCCTCGTGTGGCCGGCCTGCCAGGACCCTTATCTCCACGCGTCCAGTCAAATCCGGGGGCACCATGCCCTCCAGCTTGCGTGTGAGCTCGTCCGTGTATTTCTGCGCGGCCGCCTTCTCCTTCTGGGGGTCCATGTGCAGGATCTGGTCCAGCTGGCTGGACTCGATGACCGTGGTGAGCACCGCCTTGGCATCGAAGATCCTGGCCATGTTCAGTCCCCAGCGCACGGCCTCCTTGGACTCCTCGGAGAAGTCGGTCGATACCAGGACCTTGTCGATGCGGTGCAGGCTTGATCGCTCCATGGGAAGCGAGCCCGAGACGACCAGGAAGGGCACGGGCAGCGTGAACATGAGCTTGCGGGTGACGGAGCCCAGAAGGAGCCGCTCGATGCCGCTCCGGATATGGGTCGCTGCCACCAGGAGCCTCGCGTCCGTCTCGCGGATGATCCCGCAGATCTCCTTGGCCGGGTAGCCGATGGACACCTTGAGTTCCCAGCCCAGCGGCGGGGGGTCTGTCAGGATGTCGCCGACCTGAGCCTTGGCGGACTGGGAGACCCTTGCCTGGAGCTCCTGGGGGTCCACCATGGTCTCCCCGTAGGGGGTGACCGCGGGAAGATCGATGACGTGCGCCACCACGAGCTTCGATTTCGCCGCGCGGGCGATGAAGGACGCCAGGTGCAGGGCCTTGTTCGAGCCTTCGGAAAGATCGGTCGCGCAGACGATGGCGGGGAGCCTTAGCATGTTTCACCTTAGTTTCTCTGTCTTCCGTCGCACGGGGTTCCCGGGCCACCCGGCCCTGCGGCTCAACCCTGCCCTGGGGGAATTGCCCTGAGGGAGGCCTCGCGGCGCCGTCCGCCACGCGTGTCCCCGCTAAAATATTAGAGCCCTCGCGCCCCGTTGTCAAATCCCAGCCGTCCGTCCCGGAACCGGACGGAACAGAATTTCCCGCCGGGGGCCGCGCATGGGGAAGCCGACGGTCTTACGCGGGTATCCGCGCGTTTTCCGCAGGGATCCCAGTCCGGTTTCCGCAAGGCTCCCCAACCGTTTCCGAACTGATCGCGAAGAGTTTAGGAATTGATCCCAGGCGACCTTCGGCAAGCCGCAATATCCGCTTTCCGCAATGATAGGCGACCGTTTCCGGCAACCTGTGAAACTTTTGTAATGATTAATATTTTAACTTCATAATCAAAATCGCTTTCGGAGGGATTTCCCGAGGTTTCCGGCCAAGTCAAATTTCTTTCCCGGTGACCTTCGCGCCTTCGAATGCGAAACCGGCCTCGTCTCCCAAAATGCGACCGTTTTTCCCGGGCCCCGCCGGAACGCCCGGTCCGCAAGGCTTCATCGGGGCCTCAGCCCGATGCTCCGCCCGGAACCTTTGCGGGCCGCCGCGGCGCGAGGCGCCGGGCATCGGCTAACCCGTCAGGACCTTCATGAGGTCGAACTCCCTCTCGCGGAGTTCCTCGGCCAGATCCAGGAGAAAGCCCGCGCGGGCGACGTTCTGCTCGAACAGGGACGGGTAGTGCTCCCTGTCCCAGACGAAGTGCGTCTCCAGCAACGCGTCCGCGAGATACCTCCGCGCGAGGTTCACGGAGATGCCGCGCACGGCGGCCGGCAGGAGCGAAAAGTGCCTGTCGCCCAGATCCAGCCCGGTCTCGCGGTAGCCGGCCAGCGCCTGGCGCATCGTCTCGGCATCGAAGCGCGGGTAGCTCGGAAAGGCCGCGAACGACCGGCAAAGCTCGCCCAGGTCCAGGAGGGGATCGCCGTAGGAGGCCGAGTCCCAGTCGATCAGGGCGTAACGCGTCCCCTCCGCGAGGAAGTTGTCGCGTTTGGGGTCCAGGTGGATTGCCAGATCCTTTAGGAGGAACACCCGCTGGAAGGCAGGGCTTCCGGGGAGCAGGCGGGCTTCCTTCGCCCCCCGGGCCAACGGTTTCTCGAGGAGCGGCAAGGAGGGGTGGAGCCGGTAGAGCTTCTGGAAATCCTCGAAGTCCGAGGCCCTGGGGAGCCGCTGGTTGGTGAAGTCCCCCTTGGGCAGCGGGGCCAGCCCGACCGGCCTGGGGCTGTTCAGCGCCGAGTGGCAGGCCCCCAGAAGCCGCGCGGCCTGCCTGGCGCACCGGGGCGACTGCTCCGGACGCTCCCCCGACACGAAGCTGGAAACCCTCCAGACCTCCCCCCAGCCCGGCCCCCGCGAGAGGAGGTTCCCCTCCAGATCCGGGATCAGGGCCGGACAGACGATGCCCTGCGCGAGAAGCGCCCTGGAGACGGCGTCCCAGTTTTCCCCCAGCGCGGGGCTGGCCTCCCATACCGGGTTCAGGAGCTGCAGGACCAGCCGGCCGCCCTCACCCCGATCCGCCAGGAAAGTCTGGTTCACCCGGCCTGACCTCACCGCCGTGACCTTCGTGGCCAGTATGCCCCAGCGACCGGCAAGCACCTCCGCCGCCCGCTCTTCAGTCGCCTCCGGAAGGCCCACTGTCTCTCCCTTCCCGCCTCGCGGCCGGTCCTTGACCCGTAAAGGGCCATTTTACGTCCGTCCGTCCGCTTTTGAAAGGGGAACCGGCGGGTCCGGCGACCGTGCCATAATCTGGCTGCCCGCACGTCCAGGAACCCGGGAACCGCCATTGCCGGACCGCGCGCGCGGCGGCTTGGGAAACGCCATGGGGAACCCGCGGCTCCGAGGGAAGGGAAAATCCAAGGCGGGCGCGCGTCCCCGGCGGCAGGACACTTCGCTGGCGGGCACGCGTCCCGACCGACAGGGGCCGCCCCGCCGGGACGCAAACCCCGATGGCAGGGCGCCATCGCGCAATGCGTAAAAGCCGGCCGTCGACGCCGCCCATCCGACGTGTGCCGGAAGCGCTTGATGCCATAACTTTTCTTAACGCGTATATGATATCCGCGATAAGCAAAATAATCCCGTCCGCCGAACCCTAAGCGATCTCTTCGGATCGCCTTGGGCGACGGCATCCGAGCCCTTGACGACCGTCAACGTTCGATCCCGCGCCGGAACTGACACATGCGGACTCCCTGCCGACGCGCCATTGCCGTCCGGTCGGTGTCCGCCCCCCGCCCTTCCCCGACGCGGATTCGCGGCCTGCCTCCCGGCCCCGCACGGCCTCCCCGGATGGCGGCGGCCGCGACCCGCAAGTCCCCCCGCCTTTGCGCGACGACCTCCCCGGAAGCCTTTACAGCCGTCAACGCGATTGGATATAATCAATAGCTAGCCATTGTCGTGGCCGGTCCGCCCCAAACCTGGGCCCCAAGCCCCGGACCGCCGCCGATCACGCCTCGGATTCCTTCAGAGCGACCCATGCAGAGACACGCCAACCCGGGCCGCCCGCCCTTCTGGACATTCCGGCTCCTGGAACCCTTCCATCCTCGCCTTTCCCATGGGGTCTTCACGCGCGAGGGCCCCGAAGGGGACAGGTTCAACCTGTCATTCGAGCACGGGGAGACGGGGGAGGTCCTGAAAAACCTCGCCTCTGCGGAAGAGGCCCTGGGACTCCCGTCCGCGTCCTTCCTTAACCAGGCCCACGGGGACGGCATCCTTGTCCTGAAGCGCGGGGAAAGCTACGCCCCCCGCTCGCCTTCGGAGACGCGGGAAGGCTACGACGCCATGATAGGCTCCGCCGGCCAGACGCTCATGGTGAAGCTCGCCGACTGCCAGGGGATAATCCTCTTCTCCCCCGAGACCGAGGCCCTGGCCGTGGTCCACTCCGGATGGCGGGGCTCGGCCCTGGACATCGCCGGCAAGGCGCTGACCGCGCTCCGCGACCAGAGAGGCGCGGATCCCGCCCGGACGCTCTGTTGCGTGTCCCCTTCCATCGGACCCTGCTGCATGGAGTTCAAGGGCTGGCGGGAGTTGCTCCCCGAGGCGCTCTGGCGCTACCGCGAGCCGTCCGGCGACCGTTTCGACTTCTGGGCGGCCACCCGGGACCAGCTTCTGGCCGCAGGGGCCCGGCCAGGGAACATCGAGCTCTCCGGAGTCTGCACCCGCTGCTCCGGGGAGTTCTTCAGCCACAGACGGGGGGATCTCGGGAGGTTCGCGGTGATGGCTGGGGTGCGGGATGCCTAGGCCGGTCATAGCCTTGGCCAGGGTGATCGAGGTGGAGGCATTGAGTCTCGACACCTTCATGCTCAGGCTGGCCCGGCCCCCCCGCATGCCCATGCCCGAACCCGGTCAGTTCGCGAAAATCGCGCCCTGCTGGCCCTACGACCCCGACCACCGGCCGCCTCCGGAGTCCCTGTTCGCCGCCGCGAAGCCGTCCTCGACGCTCCCCTGCGAGGCCGGGGCGATCTGGGTCACGGAAGGCGCGGAGGGATTCCTCGACGGATCGGGCGGAACGCATGCCGGAGTCCCTGACGGAACGTCTGCCCGATGCCCGGACGGGGCGCCGGCCGGATGCACCGGCGAAACGCCGCCCGGAGCAACGGGCACGGCGGGGGGAACGGCGGACGGCTTACCCGGCTCGCCCGGCACGGGCCCGGTCCGCGAGAGCCCCTCCAGCGCCGGAAGGCCGCCCGAGACCGCCGGCAACCCCGAGCCCCCCTACCAGCCCGCCCCCGTGCCGGGCTTCCCGTTTCTGGACAGGCCATTCTCCATCCACCTCGTTGACCGCGACACCATAAGCTTCCTCATCCGCACCGTGGGCGCGGGCACCCAATTCCTCAAGGAGCTCCCAAAGGGGGCATTGGTGAAACTCACCGGCCCCATCGGCACGGGCCTCCCAGCGGTCGCGCCGGAACTCAAGAACGGCCCCGTGTACCTGGCGGCCGGGGGCGCGGGGCTCGCCCCCATGGGCAACGCCGCCCGCTGGAACCCCGAGGCGATGCTCATCTACGGCGAGCGGACCGGCCGCTCCCAGGTCGACCAGGACTACCTGCGCTCGGTCTTCCCCCAGGCCCTTGCCTACACCGACGACGGCTCCGGCTACGGCAGGAAGGGCTCCGTCGTGGACGGGCTCTCCGAATGCCTGAAGGAGAGGCAACTCCCGATCTTCGCGTGCGGGCCTCCCAACATGCTCAGGGCGGTGGAGGATCTGGCCGCGGCCCGTGGCGTGCGGGCCTGGGTCTCCACCGAGGCCTTCATGGCCTGCGGTCTGGGGGTCTGCCTTTCGTGCGGGGTGCCGCTCAAGACGGGAAAACGCGCGCGGGTCTGCGTCGAGGGCCCGGTCTTCCCCGGAAACGACATCATGCACGTGGCCGAGAGGAAGCTCCCCGAGCGTCCCGCCTTCGTGCCGGACCTGACGGTCAGGATCGGTCCCCTCATCCTCAAGAACCCCGTCATGGCCGCCTCCGGCACCTTCGGCTACGGCCTGGAGCTCCGGGAGTTCTGCCCGCCCGAACGGCTGGGCGCGGTCGTGACCAAGGGGGTCTCCCCGGAGCCCTGGCCCGGCAACCCCCAGCCCCGCGCGACCGAAGGCGCGGGGGGGCTGTTGAACTCCATCGGCTTGGAGAACATGGGCGTGGACCGCTACCTGGCCGAAGCCCTGCCCATCCTGAAGGCCGTCGGCGCCACGGTGGGCGCGAACATCCTGGGCCGGGCCGCGGAGGACTACGCGCTCCTGGCAAGGAAGCTCGCGGACTCCGAGGCGGACTTCCTGGAGCTGAACGTCAGCTGCCCTAACCTGAAGGGCGGCGGCGGCATGAGCTTCGGGGCCGACCCGGCCCTCGCGGCAAGCATCACCTCCAAGGCCGTGAAGGCCGCGCGCGGCAAGCCGGTGGTGGTGAAGCTTCCGCCGCTCGTTTCCGACATCGCGCTCCTGGCCAGGATGTGCGAGGACTCCGGCGCCGCGGCGGTGTCGCTCATA
>JAISFS010000281.1 GCA_031263485.1 Deltaproteobacteria bacterium
GGAAAGGGCGGCGGCGGTCCTATCAGGGCGGATGGGCTGTCATGTCCCTTTAACTGGTACGTTTTACTGACCCTTCAGCTTCCCTGTGGCCAGCGACCAGGGGGCGTTGCCTGACCCATATTGCCGTTCCGACTTATTACGGTTCCGTCATCATATAATCACGGAACATAATAGCCCAATTTCCATAAAACATGACGGGTGGAAGCCATCATTGAGGTATGTGTAAAAAGTCTGAATCGGACTTCACGGAGACAACGCGCCTTTCCATTCAAGGGATGCCCCTGACGCATCTGTATTGACCCCAGAGGCGATATTTCGCCCAATCCGACTTTGAAGTTCGGCCTGATTGACAGGGGTGAACTTTTGCCCTTCTCTTCAGGCTCGGAATGCCTTTTTTCACAGACATCATCATTGCCCTTAATATTTACATACCTTCATGGCACCTAACCGGGGCGCTCCGGCTCCTCCATGGATATATTGCCAAACTATTACGTCAAAAAATGATACCGTATGGATAACATTGCTTTCGTATATGCCGAATATATGGTATCCGCTATCGTTGCCGCAGACAGAGCAGGAGCGTCGCCCTCTTCGGCAGGCCCATATTGCGCGACCATCCCTGACCGCCGGGCTTCCGACCGAAAACCTATGTCAACGACATGATGCTGAAGAACCAGAATCCTCGGCGATTTAAATTAATGATATCAGCAACTTAGCTGATACTCCCATCAGGTCGTCAACGTTGGTTCCGGAACTCCAGGCAACTCCCATTGCGAGACACGACCGATTCCGGCGTGTCGCCTTGGAACCCGTCGCATAAATCGCGACGACGCTGCCATGGTTCAATCGGTTGTTGAGGGGCCGCCTCTTGTCTGCCGCATCCGTTCTCATGCCATTCATCTAATCCCTTGATGCGCATATGTTCCTGGCAAGGCACTGGATGACAGGGCGGATCATGGCGAGCACGGGTTGCCTTTCGGAAGAGGAGTACGCGAACGCCTAAGCCGGAATCGGGCCCGACGTCCCCATGTATCGGCAACCGACATCGCCGCCGTTTATATTCCCGCCAGCCAAGGCGACAGGGAGGCCAATCTCGGCGACGCCTGGAATCCGCTCGTCATTAGGATGGCCCAGCCCGGAAGGTCACCTGCATCAGTTATTCCGGTTCAGGCCACAAGGCTGTGCCACTATGTGGGCACAAGGACTTGACAAACGCAGCATTTTGCCCTTTATTTGGTGCTATCGTCTTCAAAGCCCGCATCCCGGCCCGCGATGCGGACCCGCAGACCGTATCGGCCCGAGACGGGCCATGGCCCTGATGCGCCTTGAGAGGCCGGAGCCCCGCGCCGCGCTCCCTGCCACGTCAACTCCCATCCTGAGGAACGAAACTTGAAACCTTCTACCGGACCGGAAAAGCTCCGCCTGACCAGCCCCGAGCCCCCGCGCTTCGCGGCGCCTGCGGCCCGTCGCGGCCGCGGCCGTCCCGGAAAGCCCCGCGCCGACCGACCGCGCCTAATCTCGCTGTTCGCCGGTTGCGGCGGGCTCGATCTGGGCTTCGGGCAGGCCGGCTTCAAAACGGCCTGGGCCAACGACTTCGACTTCCACGCCCAGAGCGTCTACTCCCTGAACCTGGGGGAGATCGACACCAGGGACATCCGGGACGTGCCCGCCTCCGAGATCCCGGACGGGGAGGTGCTGGCGGCCGGCTTCCCCTGCCAGCCCTTCTCCAACGCCGGCAACCGCGGCGGCGTCCGGGACTCCAGGGGACTCCTCTATAAGGAATGCCTGAGGATCATCGACGCGAAGTCGCCCGCGGCCATCCTCTTCGAGAACGTGAGGGGGCTCCTGTCGATGCGGGACTCGTCCGGAGGGCTACTGGCCGACGCGATAGAGGCCGACCTCGCGACGGTCGGCAGCGGGGGGTATCGGGTCAGCCGGGCGCTCGTGAACGCCGCGGACTACGGGGTGCCCCAGAACCGTTACAGGGTCTTCTTCGTGGGCATAAGGAAGGATCTGGGGGTCTCCTTCGAGTTCCCTCCCAAAACGGAGGAACCGGGCCGCCGACTGAGGGACGTCCTCGACGTGCCCCCCTCGGCGCCCAACCAGGCCCACTGGCCTCTGGGCCCCCAGTCCCAGCTCATGGCCGAGTCCATCCCGGAGGGAGGCTCATGGAAGGACGTGCCCGACGTCAAGCTCCCCGCGCGGCTGCTGAAGATCCGCAACGACATGCGCAGGTACCATTCCCCGAACTTCTACCGCCGCTTCCACCGGGACGAAATCTGCGGGACCATCACCGCCGCCGCCCAGCCGGAGAACTGCGGCATCATCCACCCCACGGAAAACCGCCGCTTCAGCGTCAGGGAGATAGCCAGGATCCAGACCTTCCCCGACGACTTCCTGTTCCTGGAGGCTAACGGCCGGGATCTCGCCGCCATGTACAAGGTCATCGGCAATGCCGTCCCTGTCAGGCTCGCCCGGCGCCTCGCCGCCGCCCTGCTGGAGCAGGCCTTCGGCATGGAGGCAGTACCCGAGCCGCGCGCGCGTCTCTACGCCCGGCCCCGGAAGGCCCGCCGCCGCGCCTGACTGCCGCCCGGAAGCGGGGCCCCGGCGGAGGTCCGGGACCGGATATGCCCTGCGGAAGTCCTGAAGGGGTCTCCCGCCGGAGGGCGATGCTGACCGGCGACGGCCCGGCAGGCGAAGGGCGCGCGAAAACGGCCCGCTAAACCCGGGCGACAGCCACATGCGAAATTCGGGCGTGAAATCCCCCCGATGGCCGCGAGTCCGACCTCCGTGTCCCGCAGTATCCCTCAACCGGCCGATGCCTTCCCTCATCCCTTTCCGCGTCCCTGCCACATGCCGTCTCCAGTCAGTCTTCGGCGGACGGAAGACGGTGCCCCCCCCGTCACTCATGATCCGGAGAAACCGCCTTCAAGCGCTTCACGGCCGACTCCGGCCCCCCGAAAACGCGCCGGGCTCCGTGCGAAAACACGCCGGGCTCCGTGCGAAATCGCGCATGGCTCCGTACGAAATCGCGCATGGCTCCGTGCGAAATCGCGCATGGTTCCGTGCGAAATCGCGCCTATTTATGCACTCGGTTTCTCGGCGCCTCGAACGCGTCCGGACCATGAACGTGTCACATGATTGCCGTAGACGAAGCCGGACAAGGGTTTCAGGGACTTTCATACGGAATCGTCCGCCGCGGAAACCTAAGAAATTTTTCGCGAAGTCACGAAATTTTTCGCATCATACTACAAAATTTTTACATAACTCCTTTTATAGTAAGGATTGTTTTACAATAACGACATGATGAATCGGCAAAAAAAATCTCTTGCTTTCGCTAGGCGCCCGGGGATATAAATATGCCCATGGACGGCGCACGAAGGGCGCCCTCCGGAAGGCCCCGAGACGGGCGCTGGAAGGATCGACTCCGGCGGCGCGTCGCAGGGCCTTCCGGGGGCTCCCCGCCCCCTGCGGATGGTTTCCCGAGCGGAAGCGTGTCCATCATGCTTTCGGGCCGATCCGTCGACTCTGCCGGAAGGCCTCATCCGTTTCCCTTTTGGCAGCCCCAGAGCCAGCAAATATCAGGCTGGCTTCAGGGAACGATCATTCAGGCAGCCTGCGTTACGTGGAGATTGCCGTAACGCGTCTGCCTCCGCCGCAGGATGCCCCGCACGCGGTCATGTCCACTCACGTCCTGGTTGGTCTTCTCTCTCCGAACGGTCCCCTTCATTGTTGCCTGGCTGACAGGGATGACACCCTAACGCCTGAACCATGCATGCATGGATACAGGGCGACCGGAACGAAAGCCGACTCAACGGTTTCCGGCGGCACCGGAACCAGCCAAATCCTGCTGGAATGTTACGGATGCCATCGTGCAAGCCCGACGCTAGCCTCTGTTCCATATCTCCGGACCTCACGCTTCACGCTCGTATGCCGTACATCACGCCGACGCCTTGACCCTACTCAAAGAGCTTGACGCTTCCCGGATTACATCTCAGCCTTCGCATACCGCAGACTTCCCCTCATGTACATCGCCCCATACGTCATGAACGCCTCAAACGCCACACGCGGCTCTGCATCCGCCCGACACGAACGTCTGGACGGAACGCGAGACCTGTCTGATATGGCCCGGCCAGCCGGCACGTACGGGCCTCAGGCGGCCCCCCCCGGGCCGCCCCCCGCCCCCAACCGGGGCACCGTGCATCCCACGCGACCAGCAAAGCCGCGCGGGACATCGAAACGAGAGAGTCCTCTCTCGGTTTGCTCTCTCGTATCGATCCTCTCTCTAATCCCTAAACTCTCTCTCATCCCAAAACTCTCTCTCGTCCCGACACTCTCACTCATCCCCAAACTCTCTCTCCCATCGCCACTCCAGCACCTTCCCGGGTGCGGAGCCCTCACCGGCGCCCCGGCGCCCCCCTCCCAGGGCCTTCGCCACGCGACGGCCCGTTCCGGCGACCCCTCCACAACTTCTCGAGCAGGCTCCCCCGCCGGCCCCCCGACCGGGCCGGCGGTCCTGCCGAAGCAGACGCGGCGTGAAAGGGCACTGCGAGACGCCGCACCCGGCCAGAATGGCGACCCTGCCGGAGGGCCGCCTTCCTGTCCATCGGCCTTGAGCGCCCCGCCCTACGGGCAGGTAATTGGCGGGGCGTCCTGGCCGCCCTGAGCCGACGCGAAACTCGCGCCCCTCACCGCCGGTTCCGGGGGCGACTTCCTGCGGCCCGCTCGACCGCCCCCATTCCCTTACCGATACGCGATGAGGCATATCGCGCAATGCTTCTTCCAACGCACGCGTCAGATGACGTCCAGTTACCGCATTCTGCGGCCAGACGCGCCTGTCCGTTCCTGCCATGACTTTCCGCCGCGAACGGATTCCATCCGCCTTCGCGCCGTTCCGCAGCACCATAATCTGCCAACGCCAGCTGTAATTCATGTCCGCGTCCTGCGGACGGCTCACGCGGACAGCCGGGACGAATATCATTCCGCGCGGGCCCACGTCAGGCGTGACCTCGCGCGGTCTCGGCGACGACCCGCCTCCCGCGGCGCCGGATGCCTGATCCGGCTACCCGCGCCTGGCGGTACGCAACAATCCAGCGTTCGGCGTAACGCAAGAACCCTCGCTGGCCTTACGTCAGAATCCCAGTACCCGCCCGCAGCGGAACGCCAGAATCGCGTGACCCGCCGCCACTGGCGGTTCACCTGAATCGTGCGCCTCGCCAGCGGGGGAACACCCGAATTTCGCGTCCCGAGCCAACGGAACGCCCGAAACACGTATGCCGCGACCGTCGGAACTCCCGAGGCCCGCGCCCCGCGCATGGCGGGGCGACTGAATCCATGAACTCCTCATCGGTCCCGCGCAAGGCCCTGATCCCGCGCCGACGGCGCGCCCGCAGACACTCCGGCGTACCGCGCTCGCCCGCGGCCCGCCCGACAGCCCGCGTCCCCTGAGGGACCGCCGATCCAGGCGGCCTGAGCCGCCCCCCACACAGCCGCCGCTGGCGAACGCTCATTTCGCCCGCGCCCCGGCCGCCCCGCCGCGGAACCGTTTCCCGGCGGGGCCGGGCCGCCTTGAGGCCGCGCGCGCGGGGCCACCGCCCCGCACGACCGGCCCCTGCACCACCAAAGTCTTTTTAGAGGTCTTACAAGCCATGACCGTGACATTGAAACAGGACGGCTTCTGGCCGACGCTCCGCCGCTTCCTCGGAAGGACCGGCGTCCTCGTCTTCGTGGACGCAGTCCTGTCGCTCCTCGCGCTCTTCGCGGCGCTTCTCCTGCTGACCGTCCTAGCCAAGGCGGACTCAGGCAGCTACCGGGGGACCTTCCAGTTCGACCCCGAGTCCGGCTACCCCGAGGAGGCCCCGGCCTTCGGCGGGTCCTACGACCCCGCGGACTTCCTCACCTCGTGGACCGGCGAGGGCGACTCGCCCGCGCGCCAGATCATGCAGATGGGGTCCGTGCCGACGGATGCCATCTTCACCGACTCCGTGACGTTCTCCGGCGCGAGCACGCTCATCACGGCTTCCATCGGTCAGGTGAAGCCCGGCGGGGCCATAGCCGTCTCCGACGACGGATCGTCCAGGACGAGCGAGGGCAACATCCTGGTGATAGCGTCCCCGGGCGACGAGCGGATCGTGGGCGGCGTCTCTGGCGCGGGCTCCTTCGTCGAGATAAACGGCGCGAGCTACGAGGCCCGCTCCAGCGGAACCGCCCGGAACAGCCTGGCCGTGGCCGACGGCGTGGACTACCCGGAAATGGGGACCGGCATCCACGGCGGCTTCGTGAACATGCACGGGGGCGGCTTCGCCGACGCCTCCGGGAACGTGGCGGTCCTGAGGGACGTTCGGCAGGCGGACGCCCAGATCATCAACAACTGCGTGACCGGCGGCTCGGTCAGGTTCAGCTTCCTCCAGTCCGACGTGCAGACCATCGATCTCACGGGCGAGGGCACGGCGAACTCCAACCTGCTGTGGATCGAGGACAGCCGCGTCAGCATGGCCTACGGCGGCTTCGTCTACTTCACCCTGTTCTCGCGGAGCCCCGCGGGCCAGAAACTGGAGGCATCACGGAACAGGGTGGTCGCGATCGACACTGCCGTCATGGGCAACCTCTACGGGGGCTACGTCGCGAACGGCTCCCGCGACAGCGGGCTCGCGGCCGCGTACAATTCCGTCACGGTGGTCGGCGACACTCACGTGGGCATGAACCTGAGGGGCGGCTACGTCCAGTCGGAGTCCCCCGTGACGCGTGACCAGATCAGGGGCAACGTCCTGAACGTCGTGACCCCCGCGGAAGGCGGGATCACGGTGGGCCAGTACCTCTCCCACTTCGAGACCATGAACTTCGTCTTCGGCGCGGACGCCCCCTCCGGGTCCGTCGGCCTCAAGGTGGGCAGGGCCGCGGTCCTTTACGATGCCGGCCTGGGCACCGTGCCCGTCATGGGCCCTGACGGCTCGGGCCCACGGCTCACCCGGATAGGCTCCATCGACTTCGTCCCCGGGCTCGACGGGAAGGCGCCCGAAGTGGGCGCGGAGTTCGTCCTCATCGAGTCGAATCCCGAGGACTTCGTGTTCGGCCAGAACGGCATCCTCACCCCGCCAGCCGCCGAAGGGGCGCCCCCGGCCGAAGGCGGGCCCGCCGAAGCCGGAGGCGGTGAGGGCGCCTCGCTGCCGGCGGGGTCCGGCTTCACGCAATCCTCCGTGACGGGAATGGTGGGCGAGGCCCTGGAGCTCACGCTGGATCTCGCGGCCACGGCCACCCGGCTCACCGCCACGGTAAGCTCCGTGAAGGTGGCGGATTCCGTCCAGGCCGCGGCCTCCGCCGCGCAGGGAACGCTCGCCTTCGTCGGGCAGGGGCTGGATCTCCTCTCCGACTCGATAATCGACCTCATCGCCTCGGAGGGCCAGCGGGCCGACAGCTCGCGCGGTTACGGCCCCGCCTGCCCCAAGCCGGGCGTGACCTTCTCCGCGGGAACCTCCGGCTGGCGCCAGGGCGGGAAGTTCACGTCCTCCGGCTACTCGGGGCTGTTCTCGCTTTCCTGCTCCCGCGAGGCCTGGGGCGGCACCGCCTCCGCCGGGGCATTCCTGGAGGGGGGTAAGGGCCACTACAGGTACTCCCTGAGGCCAGAGGGGGCCGACCCGGTCTCCCTGGGAGGCGACATGTCCTACCAGGCTGCCGGGCTCTTCGCGCGCTACGACTTTCCGGAATTCAGCACGGGGCACATCTACCTCCAGGGGGCATTCCTCTCCGGCAAGTCCGAGACCGAGTTCGAGGACAGGCTCTTCAGGCCCGGGACACGCTACGAGATGTCCCGCGGCTTCACGGGCGGCTCGCTCGCGGCCGGCTTCATCGGCTGGGCGGGACTGGAAGACACGGTGGACATCTCCTTCAAGTACCTGGCGCTCAGGATGCGAGGGGGAGCCTACGTGACCTCGGCCGGCGACCGGGTGGACTTCGAGGTCGGGCGCTCGAGCCGGTTCCGCGCGGGCGCGACCTGGTCCCACGTGATCAGCCCCCGCGCGGGCATGCACCTGGGCTTCGCCGCGGACTGGGAGAACGACGGCCGCAGCCGCGCCTTCACCTACGGCAGGGAGATCCCTTCCGGCTCCCTGAAAGGCCTCACCGGCCGTCTGGAGGCCGGCGTCAACTTCAGGCCCCGGATCGGGAGCCCTATCTCCGTATCCGTTACGGGCGCGGGCTTCACCGGGGTGAAGCGGGGCGTCTCCGGCTCGGTCAACGTTGGCTACTCGTTCTGAAAAGCCCGACGAAGGCGCCGCCCCCACGGTTTCCCGGCCGGCGGCCATCCCCCCGGCCGGCCGGGAAGGGCGCCGGTCCATGCCGGGTACCGGCGCCCTCTTTACTCCGCTCCGCAGGCCACGGCCGCCCGCCGGGAACCGGCACTTGAAGCGGCCCGTGCGCCGATGGAAAAACCCAAGCCACGGCAGGCAACGATGCCAAGCCGACTGCGGGAGCGGATGCCCATGCCGAGCTGGGGAGAGTTTGCCCAGGCCGCACAGGGCATCGGCGACTCTCGACGCGCACGACCGCGACGCATAAGCCGCGCGCGGCAGCGACGCATAAGCCGCGCGCGGCAGCGATGCATAAGCCGCGCGGCCAGCCAACGGTGCCTTAACCGAGAGGGGCACCAAGGCACAAGAAGGCCGAATGCGCTGTCCGGACCGCAACCCGCCGACGAGTCGCGGGACCGGAAGCCGACGGCGCGGACGGCACGACGGGCCTGACTGCCCCGGACTCACGCGCCGACACTTCCACCGCTCCAATGACCCCTTCCGCTTCGGGGCCGGGGTTCCGACCATCGCCAGGAGGCCGAAACGAAAATTCGTCTGCGGACGCTTCGGCAGGGTCGCCGAAAGGGCAACCTCGATTATAGCCGCCCGGCCGCCTGCCCCCGATCGCCGGATCCCGCAACGACCGCCGTCCGCTCCCGAGGGAGGACGGAAACCCGTACGAACATCCGCCACTCTAAAATCCGACGCCAACGACTTTGAGGATGCTTATGTCTGACAGCCCATCGATATCATCGGCTTTTCCGGTGACGTTGCCAAGCCATTCCACCTCAAGCCGTTGAATTTTCATCAGATACATATAAGGAGGGCGCGGCCCGTCCCTGCGGCAAGCCGCAGGGGTTTCCCCGCGCAAGACAGATGACACTCGCCTCGCCCAAGAAAAAGAAGCTCCCCGACGCCGTGCTCTTCGAGAGGCCGGCGCGTCCTTTCCACTGCTGGCTTTCCTTCCGTTGCAGGTGCTGGCCCGACCGGACCGCGGAGGAGGTGGGCGTCGCCTCCTTCCG
>JAISFS010000309.1 GCA_031263485.1 Deltaproteobacteria bacterium
TCCCAGGCCGCTGGCACCCTTCCTGGTTCCCTGACGCCTTGCCGCTGGTCCCAGGCCGCTGGCACCCTTCCTGGTTCCCGGACGCCTTGCCGCTGGTCCCAGGCCGCTGGCGCTCCCCATGGTCCCTGGCACGTTGCCGCAGGTTCCAGGCCGCTGGCACCCTTCCTGGTTCCCGGACGCCTTGCAGCTGGTCCCAGGCCGCTGGCGCTCCCCATGGTCCCCTGGCACGTTGCCGCAGGTCACTGGCCGCTGGCGCTCCCCACGGTCCCTGGCACGTTGCCCAGGGCCGCCTCCCCCAAGCCGCAAGCAAACGGCCGGAAGCGCCAGTCTCCGGCATAAGGACTAGTTTCCGAGGCGTCTCTTCCCGCCAGTCTGGCGAAAGACAAGCAGAGGGCTTCCCGCCCCGTTCCTCCTCCGCCACCCCTCCACGACGAGCTTCTCCCCGGCTGCCTGCCGCACCTCCCCTCCCCCCAGCTCCGCCCGGCCCCGGCTTCCTTCCGTTCCCCCCGTGCCTGCCTTCCTTCCGCATCGCCCCGCCTTCCGCGCCGCCTGAGCCGCTTTTTTTCCGCATTGTCCGGCCGGCCCTGGCTTCCCTCCGCGCCCCCGGGCCCGCCTCTCCGCCCTGGCCCTGCTCCCCCGCAAGGCCCGGCTAACCCTTCACCCCCGGCAAGAGCCGCCCCCCCCAGGGCCGGCCCCCGAAAATTTCCCTCCCCGCCGGCCCCCTGCGCCAGCGGCCGCTCCCCCCCTGGCGGCAGCCAGCCGGCCGCCCGCCTACCATGCCAGGCGGGAAAACCCGCCCCGGATCCCCCGCGCCGTCGCTTGGCGGGATCCCCTGTCCCGCGCGGCACACGGGCCCCTGCGGGAGGCGCATTCCCGTTTCCTGCTGCTATCCTTCCCGTCCTGTGGTACAATTCCCGGCACGGGCATAAGGCCGAGGCCCCCCTGGCGGCTCGGACGCCTCCGGGGCCGCATCTTGAAAGAGTCCCGGAACCTCCGTGGCCTCCCCGCGTGAGTCCTGCCACCTCCCGGGCCTCGCCCGCCAGGCCGCGCCGCCCCCGCGAGCCCGTAGCCCGCCCCGCCTTTCGGCGGCCGCAAGGCCCCAGAAGAACGGGTTCCGCCGCCCGGGACCCGCCTTTCCCAGTCCCCCCAGGGGGGAGCGCCGTCCCTGCGGCCCGTCCATGACAGCTGGCCGGAACCGCAGGCCAATGATCCACCCCGTTTCAAAGGAGCTCAGCTTGGAAGAAGGCACGTCAAAAAAGGGGATTCTTGCTCTCCTGCTGAGACCTTTCCGCAAGAATTCCCTTTCCCCCACCGAGATCGAAGAGGAGATCTCCGGGCTCCTGGACAACGGCGCCCTCACCAAACGCTCCGGCGACATGATCCACAGCATCTTCGAGTTCGACGACACGGTCGCCAAACAGATAATGACGCCGCGGATAGACGTCTGCGGCGTGGAGAGGGGCATCACCATAGGGGGCATCATAGACACCGCGCTCCAGGAGGGCTACTCGCGCCTGCCGGTCTACGAGGGCGACCTGGACCACATAGTGGGCATGGTGGTCGTCAGGGATCTCCTGGGCTACTGGTCGAGCGACCTCTCCTCGCCGCTCCCCGCGGAGATAGTGAGGCCCGTCACCCTGGTCCACGGCACCAAGAAGATAGGCGATCTGCTGAGCGAGCTCCGCCACAGGAAGAGCCACCTGGCGGTGGTCCTTGACGAGTACGGCGGGACCGCCGGGCTTGTCACCATGGAGGACATAATTGAGGAGATAGTGGGCGACATCCACGACGAGTACGACACCGAGGAGGTGGAGGACATAAAGGAGCTCGCCCCCGGCATCTTCCTCGCCACGGGCCAGGCCAGCATCTCGGACTTGAACGACCGGCTGTCCCTGGACATACCCGAGGGCAACTACGAGACCCTGGGCGGCTTCCTCACCCACCAGCTCGGCCGGGTGCCACTCAAGGAGGAGGAGATCCCCTTCGGGGACAGCCTCTTCCGCGTTAAGGAGGCGGACGACCGCAAGGTTGACCAGGTGGAGATATCTCCCCTCGAGACCTCCTCGCGCGAGTCCGCTGGGCTCTGAGGCCCGGACGCGCCTCTCCGGGCTTCCCGGGCACCCCGGACGGACCCTCCTGACCGCCAGGCTCCCTGGCCTGGGCTTCAGCCGGCTTCGCCCGCCGCTCCGTCCGCGTCATCCGCCGGGGCTCAAGCCGAAAGTCAGGCCGGGGCTTCGGCAGAGGCTTCCTCAGTTCAGGCGCTTCGGGCGGTTTCTTGACCGACGCATCATTCTTGACTTCCGTAACTTACGTGACTTCGGCCCGGGCCGTTCGGAATTTGTGACTGTTCAGGCCCCCCCCAAAGGAGAGCTCAACAGGGGGCCCATCCCAATCAAAATGCCTTCTACAGAGACTCTTCCCCTCCACATGAAGTATCCATTGTTGACTCTTAAACGTTAACGGTTCCTCGTCTGGGCTCGTTTCCTCCGAAAAGGCCTTCTATAGAGGGGCACCTGAACAGTTGCCGGAATTTTAAGCAGTGACTCCCTCCTCGCGCCGACCGCCTGCCGGTTCTCCCGCCTCCTTGCCGGGCGTCAGGGCATTAGGCTTACGCCCCTCTCCCTTCCGTTGCACGGCTTGAAAACTTGACTGATTCCTCTGCATTATCAAAGAGTTAACTTCATTTTCTGATCTGCCGCTGCTCTTTTTCGGCCTCCCGATGGCCTTCCTGGAGGCCTCTCGCGAGGCCGTTTCGCCTCTTCGGCCCTCCGCTCTGCCAAGACGCCGTCCCGAAAAAAGTCGAATGCCTGCCTTCTCGGCAACAGAGCGGTAGCTTTCCCGGGCTCCAAAGATTCTCCGGCCTTCTAGGCCCTTCCCTCCCTAAGCCGCCTCGGCGGATAAGACCTCCGGCTGATACCTGCATCTTTCCAGACTTGTCCCAAGTATTCCGGAGTTTTCAGGAGTTTTCCAGAGTTTCAAGAATTTTCCTCTATTTCCCGACATTTCTCCGCTTTCAGAAATTTTCCTTCGTTTTCCGGAGTTTTTGGCAAATTTCCTGAGGTTCCGCTATTTTCCAAAATTTACGTCACCCGGTCCCGCGGGACCGGGACGCCGCAACAGAGACAATCCAGGAGTCCGATGACAGCTCCCCTATCCTTTGGCACATGCGGCCCTGACCTTGATGACCGCGGCCATGCCATGCTCGGCCACGATCATGAGGGCCAAGGCCGCGACCGGGCCGGCGAGCCGGCACCGGGATGCCCCGGCATCCACGGCCGTAACAGCGGCCATGATCACCCCCCTCACCGCCTCGCCGGTGATCACGGTCATGATCACGATCACTCCCGTGGCAAGGACGACAGCCACTCTCACGACCTCCCCTGTGCCACGGGCCCCGACCCCGCCGGCACGGGCCGTGCCGCGGGTCCCGCCGCCCCGGTAACTGCGTATGCCTACGGGCCCGCCAGGGCGCTGGTTCTCAGGCCGTCCTCGGGCATAGCCGGGGACATCATGGCGGCCGGGCTCGCCAGGATGGCCGGCTTCGACGCGAGGCAGATGGACGAGGCCCTGGAGACACTGTGCCTCCCGGAGCTCTCGGGCAAGGTCAGGGTGGTCCCGAGGCTCGTGGGTGGGATCTCCGGGTGGGGCCTGGAGCTCTCGCTCCCGCGCGAGCACCGGCACCGGGGCCCGGGGGACGTGAGGGAGATCTTCGCCAGGTCGTCCATGACGCCGCGGGCCAGGGAACTGGCCCTCGAGAGCTTCCGCCTCCTGGCTGAGGCCGAGGCGGCAGTCCACGGGACGACCGTCTCGGAGGTCCATTTCCACGAGGTGGGGGCGCTGGACAGCATCCTCGACGCGGGGCTGAGCTCCATCCTCTTCGATCTGATATCCCCCGACGTCTTCGTCTCCGGACCGCTCCCCGTGTGCGACGGCGCCATCCGGTGCGCCCACGGGCTCCTCCCCTCCCCCGCCCCGGCGGTCATGAGGCTCCTGGAGGGCGTGCCCGTAGTCGGCATAGACTCGGAGGGCGAGACAGTGACGCCCACCGGGATATCTCTCATCCTGGCCTTCGGGGCCGTCTTCGGGCCCTGGCCCGCGATGACGGTGGACGCGCAGGCCATCTCCTACGGCAGCCGGGCCCTTCCCGGCGTGCCTAACGGCGCCCTGTTCGCTCTGGGGCGCCGGCTAGCGGCCCGCGGGCCGGACGGGGGCCAGGACCATGCACATGCCTGAACGCACAGTGCTGTACGGAACCGAGGAGATCGACCGGGCTCTCGCCAGGTCCGCCTCGGAGGTGCTCTCGCGCCGCGACCCGCTTCCTGCCATCGTGGGCGTCCGCCGCGGGGGCGTCCCCGTGATGGAGCGCCTCCAGGAGATCTTCACGCGCACCCTGGGCCGACCCCTGGACTCCGGGGTGGTGGACATAAACCTCTACCGCGACGACTGGACCCTTGCCCGGGCCTTCCCCAGGGTCGGCCCCACGGACATTTCCTTCACCGTGGAGGGCAGGAGGATACTCCTGGTGGACGACGTGCTCTACACGGGACGCACGGTCCGCGCCGCCCTGGACGCGCTCTCGGAGTTCGGCCGCTCCTCATGCGTGGAACTCATGGTCCTGGTCGACCGCGGCCACAGGGAGATGCCCATCCAGGCGGACTACGCCGCCTTCACCATCTCGACCGACGCGGGCGAGATAGTGGAGGTGAACGCCGACGCTCCGGGCCTTGAGATCGTTCTCACGAAGCCGGGGCGTAACGTCTAAGCTTCGCCGGCCGCCTGCCTCCCTGATCTTGAGGCCGGAACGGCCGCCCGCCGCCCGAGTCCGACGACTGGCACGGTCGCCCGCCGCCCGGGCCTAACGGTCGGTACTGACTCCCGAGTCTGACGGCCGGAACGGACGCCCGGGGCTGACTGCCGGAACGGACGCCCGGGGCTGACTGCCGTAACGGTCGCCCGAGCCTGACGGCCTGAACTGTCGCCCGAGCCTGACGACCGGAACGGACTCCCGAACCTGACGTCCGGAACGGACTCCCGAGCCTGACGACCGGAACGGACTCCGGAACCTGACGTCCGGAACAGCCGCCCGAGGCTGACGTCCGGAACTGTGGTCCGAGCCTGACGTCCGGAACTGTGGTCCGAGGTCCGGTTCCGGAGGTCACCGGACCCTGGCGGCAGAGGCTCAGCGGCAGGGAGCCTCGGCGTACCCGGCACTGGTCCTCGACGCGCCCCGTCCGCAGGCAACGGAGACGGGGACGCCCGAGCCCCCCCCGTTCCGTCGCCTGACGCACCAGGCACTCCCAAGACGTTTCCCCCCTGTCCGGGCCCGCCCGGCACTCCCCGAGACCAGCCGAGCCGCGGCGCCGCCGAGGCAAGAGAGAGGTGAACCCATGAGAAACCTGATCCGGACGGCGGCGTCGCTGGCCGCCGCGGCACTCCTGGCCGTCCTCGCGCCTCTCGCCGCCCAGATGCCGGGCGAGGCCCGTGCCGAGCGCCCCTTCGACTACGCCACCTGGACGGACGTCTACTCGAGCGACGACCCCGAGCTCGCCGGGCTGGGGATATCCTTCAAGGTGCCGCCGGATTTCTCCAGGGTCACGCCTGACCGGGACGCGCCGCCCCAGCCGGGCGAGGAGATGGCCTGGACCAGGGCCGCCACCGCCGCGGGACGGGTCACGGGAGTCACGTTCCGGGCCCTGTTCGACCCCGAAAATGATCTCTCGGGCCCCCGCCGGACCATCGTGGGCGTCTGGGACGAGGACGCCCTCTCGGCCTTCTGGAACGAGACCCTGGCCCCCATGGAGGGCTACAGGTCTCACTCGGCATTCCGGCACAGGGGCTGGCCCGCCTCCAGGACCAGTCTGTCAGTCGTCCGCACCCAGGCAGACGGCGACCAGGAGCACGAGGATGTGGAGATGCTCATGGTCATGCACGAGAACGTGATGCTCGTGATGCAGTGCTACGACTCATCCCCCAGGCCGGTCTCCGGCCACCCGAGGACAGTCTCCGGAATCTGCACCCCGTTCTTCGACAGCCTGGAGATAGAGGGGGAGGCCCCGGAAGGCGTGCCGCTTCCCAGGTAGCCTCAGTCCGGGACCGGCCCCGACCGAAACCTTCGCGACCGGCCTAAGGCCTGGCCCCACTTCGCGGTCGGCCTAAGGCCTGGACCCACTTCGCGGCCGGCCTAAGGCCTGGACCCACTTCGCGGTCGGCCTAAGGCCTGGACCCCGATGTCCACGGAGATGGGGAGCGATGCCGAGGGGGCGACCCAGAGCTCGCCTATGCCGATCCCCCCCGCAGGGATGGCTCGTCAGTGGGGGAACCGGTCACGAAGGCCCTGGCCCTGCCGTCGAACTCCAGCTTCCAGGCCGCACCTACGAAGGGGTTCGCGATGCCTCCGGGAACGAGCGCCACACTCCCGCCCAGCCTCAGGCGGCTCGACTCGGAGTCCTCGAAGCGCACGACACAGCCGCCGGACAGCGTCACCTCGGTTCCCGCCTGGCGGATCCAGAAGGACTTGGCGAAGACGTCCAGCTCGGTCGCGTCCCCGGACCCCTGGTCCCAGCCGAAGCCGCCTTTCAGGCCGCACCGCCGTGCAGGCCGCAGCAGGCGGATGACGTCCTGTAGATAACGTCGCGGCCGGACGTGTCCTTCAGGTCACACCTGGAATATCCGTTCTGTCGTAACTATTCAGGTACTGAACGGGGACACAGCAGGCGTTTAGGCTAGTTTACGCCGTACCCCCTTTTAACTGGCGGCGGCCCTGTAACAGGTCGCCGTCCGGGCTGGCGCGTCCCGC
>JAISFS010000314.1 GCA_031263485.1 Deltaproteobacteria bacterium
GGCTTTTCCATCTTTCTTATCGGAGGCGGGGCATAAAACTTTAACGACCCGGGCATGGTTTTCCCGTTTCTGCCGAATTTTAGCGGCCTTCGGGGAACCAGGAAAAATCCGCGTCGGCCGTCGCGGAAGGCGTTCCGGAGCATTTTTTCAACCTCGGACCTAACTCATTATGCGCTCATATGGCATTTGCTAGCGTTGCCACACCGATACCTAGGCGTATCTTCAATGAGACTCTGGATTTCTTATTCCCTAAAATGTAACTTTCCACCGCCGAGCCTTCGGGTTTGCCGCAACCGTCGCATCCGGTTAACCGTGAATGCGGGAAGGCTTTCCCTCCGTCCCCCCGCCATTTCGGCTGTCAACCTCGCGAACGAAGCCGTAATTCCGCTCCGGATTGCCTCGGGGAACACGCCGGAAGCCTTGACGCCATCTCGTGATTTCTTGAAAATTTTATTGCTAAGCTAGACATTTAAAGCAGTATCATGACTATTTGCCATGCTTGCCTAAAAATTATTTTCGCTCGTCGCACTGCAATTCTCTTTTTCGCCGACAACCGTCCAAATTTCGTTGAGGAACATGCCGAACGGCTGCCTGACATTCTCGCCTGCCTCCGTGAACTACGCGATATACTCCGGAACGCTGGCGTTATCCTTGACCGGTCAGGAGACTAGCTGGAAATATCCCGCAGTTGCCTTGACGAATCCGCACAAATTCGCCCGAACGCCGAAATATCACTCGAATTTCCTGGCGATCGCATGAAAATCATTTCCAACATCCTTGAGGGAATGATAGATACTGTCTAAAACTCATCAGTTTGCCTTTAGTGTCAATGCGATCTCCTGGAAAATATTCACTCCTGCCTTGACGGGCGGTCAGATATCACCGAAAACGTTCCAGCTTGCCTCTGCCGTTCAACCGATCGCCTTGACAATAATCTCAGCCGCCTCGACGGACGGCGAGATATCCTCCGCAACGCTCCCTCTTCCTTCGAGGCGTGAAGAGACCGCCTCGAAAACATGCCCGATTCCTCAGCCGGACGCCAGGAAACCCCCTCGAATCTCGGTGAAGCCCCTGGAATCTAGGAGAACCACCTGGAATCCTGGAAATATCGCCGCTTCACTTGAATGTCCGCCGGATGCCCCGAACGGTCTCCCGCTTCTGAAGCCGACGGCAAAACCCGATGCCGTATCACTCTCTCCCGGGGGCATGGAAGAACACCCGCCGGGGCATCGGTCACCTTGGCGATTCATCGGCCCATCTGGCCGGCCAAGGGAGCGGGCAAATGCAGGCAAAGGCCTTCCGGGCGTATGCCCAGGACCTCAGGCGGCACCCTCCGGCCCCTTGGAAGAGGTCTCCAGCCAGCGCGTCAGGCCCGGATATTTCCTGACCTTGTACAGGAACAGGTTCCTGCGCAGGCCCAGGAGATCGGCGGCCTTGGCCTGGCTGCCGCCGCATTTCTCCAGGGCGGTCAGGAGCAGCGCCTCTTCGAATGCGTCCAGGGAGTCCGCGAGCGGCTCGCCCAAAGGCACGTAATCCGCGAGCTCCCCGGCAAGCGCGGGGGGGGTGCCTCCCGCGAACTTGTCCCACTTGTACTTGAAGACGTTCCGCTTGACCCCCAACGCGTCCGCGGCCCTGGCCTGGACGCCGTTCTCTGCGTCCATGGCGCGCCTCAAGAGCCCCTCCTCCAGGGCCAGGAGCGTCTGGGCCAGGTTGGGACCGCCCGGGGGATGCTCCTCCAGCGCCTTCCATACCCAGTGATCGCGCCCCGCCCCCGTTTCGGGGCCCCCGTCCGGCGGGGCGGGGGGAGCGGAGCGGCGCCCGCCGGGAGCCGCCGGAGGGGAAACCGGGCCGTCCTGAGGCTTCAGGAGCTCCGGAGGCAGGTCCTCCGGCATGATCTCCCCGCCCGCCGCCAGGACCAGTCCCCGCTCGATCACGTTCTCCAGCTCGCGCACGTTGCCGGGCCAGCGATGGGCGTACATGAGCCTCACGGTCTCGTGGTTCAGGCGCTTGGGCGCCGCGCCGTCCTGGGTGTGTTTGGCCAGGAAGTGCGCGGCCAGAAGCTGCATGTCCTCCATGCGGTCCCTCAGGGGCGGGATCGGGATATGGACCACGTTCAGGCGATAGAAGAGGTCTTCGCGGAAACGGCCCTGTTCCACGTCGTCCTTCAGGACCCGGTTGGTGGCGGAGACGATGCGCACGTTCACGGCGACCGGCTCGCCCCCGCCCACCCGCTCGATGGTGCGCTCCTGGAGCGCGCGGAGAAGCTTCACCTGGACGTTCTGGTCCATCTCCCCCACCTCGTCCAGGAATAGCGTGCCCTCGTGGGCCAGCTCGAAGCGGCCGGCCTTCGCCCGGTCCGCCCCGGTGTAGGCGCCCTTCTCGCGACCGAAGAGCTCGCTTTCCAGGAGCGTCGCAGCCAGCGCCGAGCAGTTCACCGCCACGAACGCCTTGTCGCGGCGGGGGCTGTTGTAGTGGATGGCCCGCGCGACGAGCTCCTTGCCGGTGCCGGATTCACCGGTGATGAGCGCGTTGGCGCGGCTGGCGGCCACCTTCTCCAGGATCTGGTAGAGGTCACGCATGGCCTTGGACTTGCCTATGAGGTTCCCGAAGCTGTGCCGCTCCTCCAGAGCCTCCTGGAGCTCCTTGTTGTGGCGGCCGAGCCTTGAGACTTCCAGGGCCTTGGCCACGGTCCGGGTGAGCTCGTCGTTCTTGTAGGGCTTGGTCAGGTAATCGAAGGCCCCCTGCTTCATGGCCTTCACGGCCAGCTCCACGGTGCCGTGGGCGGTCAGCATGATTACCGGCACTTCAGGGCGCATCTTGCGGGTCTTCTCCAGAAGATCGATGCCGCTCCCGTTGGGCATGGTCATGTCGGTCAGGACGAGGTCCACCTCCGGGTCCCCCGCGAAGATCCGGAAGGCCTCCTCCCCGCTGCCGGCCGTGAGGACCGTATACCCCTCGGCCTTGAGCATCTCGCCTATCACCAGCTGGTAATTGGGCTCGTCGTCTACGATGAGTATCTTTTCTATCATGTGTCTCAGAAGGTTTAGGGGAGGCTGTCCCGGCGGGCTTCGGCAGAGGCTGTCCCGGCGGGCTTCTGCAACGGCGCAACGGCGGGTGGATCCGGGCCTGCTCGGAAGGTTCGAAAGGTTCGGAAGGCTCCCAGGACGCTGAAGGCGCGAGTCGCGCGAAGTCCTGAAACGCGCGAAAGCCGAAATGCGCGGAAGACGGAAAGTTGCGCAAGGACCGAAAGGCGAAAAAGCTCCCACGGCCAGAATTGCGAGGCGGTCCGTAGGCGCGAAGCTTCCCCAGGCGCGGAATGCCTGAAAACCCGACATCCTTCCCAAAAGGAACAGCAAGATCCCGAAGCCTCGGGCGGGAACCTGAAGCATAATCGGCAGGCCGAGCTGGCACATATTATAGCCCTGCGGGGCCCGGAAAAAAAACGGCCCTCGGGCGCCCGCCCGCCGAAAGTTACGGCCAACGACCGCCAAGACGGACGATTTGGATGCCGCGAAACGCAGGGCTTGCCCCTTCAGGCCTTCCGATTTTCTGTCTCTCCGGACCTTCCTGATTTCCGGGCTCGCCAGGCTTTCCGGATTCCGGATTTCCGGGCTCGCCAGGCCTTCCGCTTTATGGCCCTCCGGGCCTACCGGCCTACCGGATCATCCAGGTTCATGCCCCGGCGCCTTGGCCCTCATGCCGAATCTGGTCCGGGCGCCATTGCCATGGGGACACGCCAAGCCGCCGGGGGCTTACGCCTCGCCGATCCTCCCTGCCGGCGGCAGGGAGATGGTCACCTCCAGGCCGTGGCCCTCATAGCCGTCCACCGCGTTGCGGAGGACCAGGCTGCCGCCGTGGCCCTCCACGATGTTGCGGACAAGGACCAGGCCCAGGCCGGTACCCCTGGCCTTGGTGGTGAAGAAGGGCTTGAACAGGTTGACCAGGGCGTCCGGGGCTATGCCCGGGCCCGTGTCCGTGATCCTGACGGTGAACACCCCCGCGCCGCCGGGACCGGGGTCCTCCGGGTCCAGGAAGGTTTCGATCGTGAGTAGCCCGCCCTCGGGCATCGCCTGGATGGCGTTCACGAGGATGTTCATGAAAGCCCTGTGGAGAAGGGTCGCGTCCGCCATGATGAAGCCCGGGTCGTCGCGGAGCGCGGTCTTGAGCTCGACCCCGGCCCGGGACATGTCGATCTCCAGAAGGACGAAGATCTCCTCGAGGATGTCCTCGACCACGATCGGGGCCATGCGGGGCTTCTGGGGCCGCGCGAAGTCCAGAAAGTCGGTCACTATCCGCGAGAGCCGGGTGGACTCGTCAACGATGGCCTCGGAGATCCTCGCCAGCTTGGGGTCGCCCTTGAGCCGGCCGGCGAGGTAGTCCGCGGACGAGTTGATGATGCCCAAAGGGTTCCGGATCTCGTGGGAGACCGTGGCCACCATCCTCCCCAGGTTCACGAGCCTCTCGGCCTGGTTGAGCCGCTCGTTCAGGGCCGCCTTCTCGGCGTTCCGCTGGTGGATGATGGCCTCGCCCCTGGCCACCACGAGCCTCAGCGCGAAAGTCAGGAATATCGTCGCGCCCACGGCTATGGCCAGGGCCGCGTACTGCATGGCGGCTATCTGCCGGTACTCCGCCGTCACGTCCCGGGTAATCTCAAGGACCCCCGAGACGCCCGCCGAGCTGTAGTCCTCCATAGCCTTGAAGCACCTGATCGAGAACTCCCCCCGGGGAAAGAAGCCGCCGATGAGGAAGCTCCCCTCCTCGCGCAGGATGACGGTGCGCGAGAGGATCCTCTTGCGGTACGCCTCGCGGCCCGCCCGGCCCGTCTCCTGCCAGACGCTCATGAGCCCGCCGAAAGTCCCCGGGGGGTTCCTGCCGGGCCCTAGCTCGGGCCCGGGCTCCGGCAAATCGGCCCGGCTGATGGCCTCCAGGTATGCCCCCAGGGGATGCGCGAACTCCCCTTCGGGCAGGAGCTCGCCCGTCTCGGGGGACGGGCGGTAGACGACCACCGGCTCGTTGGAGTCGGAGGAGTAGATGCGCATCCCGAACCTGGCGTCGTAAAGGGCCACCTGGCTGATGTCGAATCCGTATACGGTGTCCTCGATGACGGAATTGAGGAAGGTGTATAGCTCAGGATCGGAAAGCCGGGCGTTGCCCTGGCTGCGGTAGATGGGCAGGAGGAACTGGTTGAACATCTGGTAGTTCAGGTTGTCCATGATCATGACGGTGTCCGCCAGGATCCTGGAGTAGATGATGTCCTCCGCCTCCCTGCTCATGATGACGGCCAGGCTCAGGCAACTCACGAAGATGACCGCTATGGCCACCGACGAGAAGTACTTGACCAGCCGGAACTTCTTCTCCTGATCCTGGCGGTCCTTGGGGAGATCCTCGTCCTCACCCGCGCCCTTGCCCTCCGTCTTGGCCATGTCTGCCGCGAGCTCCCCGAAGCCAGCCGAGGGGAGCGAGCGGGCGCTCCCCCCCGCAGACGCCTGGCCTTCCAGGAGGCGGGCGGCGGCTCCCTCTCCGCCGGAAGCGGCGGGGTCCGGCTCCCCGGCGTCCTCAAGGCCCTCCAGGTCTAGCGGAATGGCCGGGGACAAAGGAACAGCCGGACCTTCAAAATCGCCCTGGTCTTCGGGCCCGAACGCCCTCTCCGTAAGCTCCAGGGCCGCGAGGGGCTCGGAATGCTCTGTTCCGGCAAGGCTATCGGGACCCTCCGGGGCTTCGGCGCCCTCCGGACTCTCGGCACCCTCCGGCACTCCAGGACTCTCCGAAACTCCGGCACTCTCCGAAACTCCAGGACTATCCGGGCCTTCGGAAATCTCCGGCACTCCGGGACTCCCCGCGCCTTCGGAGGCGCCTGAGGCCTCGGGGGCCGCCGACGTTTCGGACGTTTCGTATTTTCGGGATTTCGCCGGTTTCCCGGATTTCCCGGATTTTCGGGATTTCCCTGCCTTTTCCGATTCCGCAGGGATTTCGGCGGCGGCGCCCTGCTGGACATGGGGGCCGCCTGCGGCTTCCGGGACCGCGACGGGGCGCCCCTCCCCGCCTTCCCCCGGGCCGCCGTCGGGCCCGGGCCCTGCCGTCTGCCCCGCCACGTCATCGACGGTTCCCGCCACGTCCGCGACGGTTCCCGTGCCTTCCGCGGGCCGCGCGGCATCATCACGCAAGACGCCTTGCCCTAGAGGCTCTTCCGGAAGGGCCTCCGGCCCTTCCGGCGGAAGGGAATGCCCGGCCCCGTCCCCGGAGGGGGGATCGTTCAAGTCGATCACCTCCCGCGCCTACTTCAGGATGAACTTCTTCTTCACGGAAAGGCCCTTCGCGTACCTGTCCTTGAAGGAGGCGTAGCCCTGGCGGCCCATGAGCCCGTAGGTGAACTGCTTGCCGAGCTCCACCCCCGGCTGGTCCAGGGGGTTTATCTGGTAAAGGCTTCCCGAGACGACCGCGGCCACCTCCAAGGTCTGGAGCAGGTAGCCGACCGTGGCGGCCGAAATCTTCGGGAGCGAGAGGGTCATGTTGGGACGGCCGCTCTCCGTCAGGGCCCTGGCCACCCCCTGCCGTTCGGAGGCCATGAGCTCGCCCAGGTTGCGTCCGCCAAGGTAGGAGAGCTCGTCGAAGTCCTTGAAGATGGAGGGGATGTTCACCTGGTGGCGGAAGGCGTCCACCCCCAGGAAACAGATCGTCTTCTCGTCGGTCCCCTCCATGTACATCTGGAGCTGGCTGTGCTGGTCGGTCACCCCCAGGGCCTTCACGGCGGTCTGGGACCAGGGGTTGGGCGACCCGTCCAGCCTCACGCTCTTGCCCAGCGACTCGTTCCAGAGCTGACCGAACCACTCGCCCGTCCGGGAAAGCCCGTCCGAGTATGGCATCATGACCAGGATGTTGCGCTTCTTGGCGGTGGTGAGCATGTAGTTGAGGCCGGCGAAGACGTAGGCCTTGTTCCCGGAGGGGGGCTTCCGCGCGTCCTCCTGGGCACGCGCCGCCCCGGCCAGAAGATCCGTGATGTTCACGCCCGCCATGGCGAGGGGGGCGATGCCCACGGCGGACAGGACCGAGTACCTCCCCCCCACCCCCGGGGGCACCGGGAGCGAGTTGAAGTCGCCCTGGTCGGCCAGCTTCCTCAAGACCCCCCCCTCGGGATCGGTCGTGATGAGGAGGTGCTCCTTGATGGCCGACCGGCCCAAGGTCCGCTGGAGCTGGTCGAAGACTATCATGAACTGGCTCATGGTCTCGGCCGTGGCCCCGGACTTGGAGATCACGTTGAAGAACGTGTTTTTGAGATCCAGCCCCTCCAGGACCGCCGCGAAGCCCTCGGGATCGATGTTGTCGCAGACGATGAGCCTGGGCCAGCCCCGTTTGGCCGGGGGGAGGTCGTTGTGGTTCAGCGGCCTTAACGCGTTGAAGACGGCCGAGGCCCCGAGGGCGCTCCCGCCAATCCCCAAGACCACGACGGTCTCGAAGCGCTTGCGGCCCATCTCGGCCAGCTTCCGCGAGGCCTTGGCCACGTCCGGGTCCCGGGGCAGGTCCATGAAGGGCAAAAGCCCCTTCCGGTAACGGGCCTCGATGTCCTTGAAGGCCGTCCCCAGGGCGGCCTTCATCTCCGCCAGGTCCTCCGGGCCCAGCCCCTTCCCGGCACCCAGCGCCTCGGAGGTGACGTTGTTGTAGTCCAGGGTCAGGAAGTCTTCGGGTTCCTCTTTCACAGGCGGTTTGGGCTTCTTATCTGGCATACGGTTCCTTTCTCCGGCTCGGAGGTTCCGCCGGGCGGCCCTAGGCCCCCGCCGGGCCTCCGCGGCCCGGCCTGAGTCAACGCTTTAAGAGGGCCTGCCGTCCCCGGGAAGGCCGGGCGGGGCGCCTCCCCGGAAGGGGTCCCGCGACACGCCGTAATACGCTTCCCTATAGTATAACGCAATTGCAGATAAATACAAGTTCAGCCCTAAGCCTCCACGCCTCTCCCATGACTGCGGGAAAATTTTCCCGGCTCGCCCGAAAACCCCGGTCAGACATGGGCGACGGACAGCCAGCCGGGGATCCTGCCGCCCCGCCGAAATGCCGCCGTCCGTCCCCACGCCGTCCAATCCTCCCGGAAAGACCTTCCGTCTTGGCTTCCCGGCACAGGCCCTCCCACGATGCGGGTGGCCTGTGCCTCCCGCGGACAACTCCCCATGAATCCTGCCGCCAAAGGCTCGCGACCGAACCGGTCCTACGGAGCTGCCGGCGGAAGCCAGCGCAGGAAACGCCCCTCCTGAGCCGCCAGCCGTAGACCCCCGGCCAATCGTCCCGGCGGCCCGAAGGCAATCATGCGCTTTCCGCCTGAGCCTCCCGACTGAGGCTTCACGCGGCCAACCGGAATAGTCTTCGCGGACGTCCCTTCCAGCCAACGCATCCCAGAATCATACTTCACAACGCTTCCTTCCCGATGGCATCTGAAAAGAATATGGGCAATTATTCCGGTGATTCAGGCATTTTCGACTTTGAATAATCATCATGGCTTACCGTTTAAGCATTGCATTGCGGCATTGCGGCAAATCTCCATGCCTTAACAATCGTCGCCGTCGACATCGCTTCCGATCCCGTCCAAGCCCCACGCCGCCTCTCCGGTCGAGCCAACGGCGGCACCTCGACCGAAGCTTTCCAGCATTGCCCACCCAGGAGCATTCAGCCGATGCCTCCTGCGGAGCCTTCCTGTGCCGTGCCTTCCTATGCCGCCGCCTCCGCCGGAACATTCAGCCGATTCCTCATGCCGCGCCGTCCTTTGCCGATGTCTTCGCCGGAACGTTCAGCCGATTCCTCCTGCCGCGCCGTCCTTTGCCGATGCCTTCGCCGGAGCGTTTCGGGAACAAACTTCATGTGTTGCCAGGCAACCGTTTCCATCCGGGGCAAAACCCTCTTCCGCCGAACGGCAACATACACGGGAAAAGCCACCCGAAACGGCTCCGCCACCCTGCTCCCGATCCGCCCATGCGACCGATGCTGAGGATGAGCGGGCTTACGGGTTCCCCTACCCCGGACAACGGCATACGGGCCGATATGCCCGTTTTTCAGCCAATGTTGGATTGGCAGTTGTTTTTTTCTGTTTTAACCGCTTTAACAGGTTATTTTGATTTACAATGACAAGGCAAATAGCTAAAATCAAATCACTTTTACTCGCTTTCTCGGCTTTGTTCCGCAAGGATATCCGAGAAAGCCCCCGTCTCTGACGCTATCGATTTGCCTCCTTGGCCGCCAAGGACTTCCAAGAGCCTGGCTCCCGGCCGTTATCCGGACCACTCTACAGACAGAGACCGATTCCGGCCGCTTCGTCCAGGGCCCAGCTGATGCCCGGTCGCCACGTTTTTTCCTGGCCGCGGTTCCCCCTCACGGTCGGCCTTCCCCGCCCGCCGAACCCGGCGGGCGGTCTCGCGGCGAACATGTCCGCGTTTCGTTTAACGGTCCGGCTTTAGCTTATTCCATCCCGCCCCGGCAGGGCCCAGGCAAGTGCGCGACGTCCGCCGGTCCGGGGTGTCCGCCGGTCCGAGGCGTCCGCCGGTCCGAGGCGTCCGCCGGTCCGCAGGGTCCGGCCCCCCGAGGCCGGTCGCGTAAACCGATACCGCCGATCGGCGGATTGTCCGCCCTTCACCCGACGCTTGGTCTCCGCCATGAAAGCGCTTGCGGACCCGTTTTTCTTTCTGTAATATGTTTTTTTCACTATGCCTGCGAATCGGTCGAAGCTTCCGCCAGGTGCCGGTCGCGGGCCCCAGACCCTGGGAGAGTATCGGACCATGTCAACGACCAAGGAAAAGCTCGAGGAGATCGCCCGGCAGGTCCTGGAAATGAACGAGAACGAGCTGATGGAGCTGCTCCCCGGCTATCAGAGCCGCATGGAGAACTACTCCACGATAAGGGAATGGGAAGAGTCGGTCGTGCTCTATTTCCTCATCAACGGATTCAGAATCAAGAACATCCAGTTCTGCGAGAGACTAAACCAGCTGTATACCCGCAAAAAATCCGACAAGAAACCCAACCCGGCGGCGTCCGCCAGGAAGGCCGCCAAGCCCAAGCTGACGCTCGTCAGGTAGCCCTCGCCCCCGAAACGGACCCCGCGACCCGTCTGGCGATCCCTCCGGCTGCCCGTCGGGCGGACCCCTTTAGCGCCCTATCCTCCAGGCCGCAAGGCGGCCCTGTCCCGCCTGGGTGGCCATGTCGCGGCTCCGGCGTCCGGACGTCGGCGGCAACCCGCGATTTTCCTGAGCCGCCTTCGGGCGGTTCCTTGGTTTGGGCGGTCGCCCGCCCTTCCTCAGGCCTGGCGTCCCGGTCACCCGCCGGGGGCGCCCGTGCGCCAACCGGCCCCCGCCGCAGGGGCCTCGGGGGTCCTATGAGCAGATTCGGAGAGGGATGGAGAGCGGCAGGCGTGCTCCTGCCCCTGAGCGCCGTGCCCGCGCCCTTCGGGGCGGGCGACCTGGGGCCGACGGCCGAGACCTTCGCGGGTTTCGTGGCTTCCGCGGGGGCGCACTTCTGGCAGATCCTCCCCCTCGGCCCCACGGCCCCGTCCCTGGGCAACTCCCCTTACTCGGGCTTCTCCGCCTTCGCCATATGGGAGCTCTACGCGAGCCCCGAAGGGCTTTACGCGGACGGGATTCTGAACGCGAGTGATCTGGACGACCTGAAGATCCGCCCCTCGGCCCGGGTGGACTACCCCAGGGCCCTGGCCGCCAAGCGCGAGGCGCTGGACCGGGCCTTCGCCAAGTCGGAACGCGGCCTCCTGGACGACCCCGGCTTCCGGGGATTCATGGACTTCAACCGCTCCTGGCTGGACGACTATGCCCTGTTCATGGCCGCCAAGGAAGCCTTCAAGGGGGCAGAGTGGACCGCCTGGCCCGGCGATCTGAAGGACCGCCGGGAGGAGGCCCTGCGCGAGTGGGGTACGAAGCTCGCCCGGGAAATCCTGAGGGTGAAGTTCGGGCAGCACGTCCTCTTCGGCCAGCTGACCCGGCTCAAGGCCAGGCTCGCGGCATTGGGCGCGGGGCTCATAGGCGATGCCGCCTTCTACGTGAGCCACGACTCCGCCGATGTCTGGAGCAACAGGCGGCTCTTCCGCCTGGACTCCCGCGGCGAGACAGAACTGATGGCTGGCGTCCCCCCGGACTACTACTCCCGGAACGGCCAGCTCTGGGGCAATCCGGTCTACGACTGGCCCAGGCACCGCGACGACGGCTACTCCTGGTGGACGCACCGCATCCTCCACAACATGGGCCTGTTCGACTGGACGCGTCTGGATCATTTCCGGGCCTTCGCCGCCTGCTGGACGGTCAAGGCCGACGGCCGCACCGCCAAAAACGGCGAGTGGTCACCCGGGCCGGGTGCGGAACTCTTCGACCGCGCGGCCCCGGGAAGGGAGCTGAACGTCATCGCCGAGGATCTCGGACTCATCACCCCGGACGTGACGGCCTTGCGGAAGTCCCGGGACTTCCCCGGCATGAGGGTCCTGCAGTTCGGGTCGGGCGACCCGTCCGGGCTGTCCACGCACTGCCCCTTCCGCATCGAGCCCGACAACCTGGTCTACACGTCGACCCACGACTCGAACACCGCCCGCGGCTGGTACCGCAAGGAACTGGACGCCAAGGGCCGAAGGGCCCTGGAGCTCCAGGCGGGACACGGAATCACCGAGGACACGGTCGCCGCGGCGCTCACCACGCTGGCCTGGACGTCCCCTGCCGCCGTGGCGGTCACCACCGTCCAGGACATCCTCAACCTGGACGAGAGGTCCCGCATGAACCTGCCCGGTTCCCCCAGCGGCAACTGGGAGTGGCGCCTGACGGACCTTTCGCCCCTCACGGTCCGCCTGGCGGATTCCCTTGCCGAGCTGGGGACGGTCTCCGGCCGCGACAACCGCAGCCATCCCAACATCCTCTCCTACGAATCGGCATTCGCCCAGCCATAGGGAGCGCGCCCCCGGGCCCGGAACCCCTGCCCCTCCCCTTATACCCGCAAGTCCCCGCCATGCCCCCCGGCCTGCCTGCCGGTTTAGGGAGCCCCCCGGCTACGGGCTTCCGTAGCCGCGCCATGCCATTTGCGCCCGTCGGCCCCGCTTTCGAGGCCGACGGCCCAGTCGGGGATCGGCGAAGAAGCATCGCCTAAGGTGGCCAAGAGCTAAGGCGGGGACTTGGCCAAGGAAAAATGCCTTGCCAAGGGGAGGGACTTGGGCCGAGGAGAGGTTGCCGAAGCCGGACATCTCTGCCCGGTGGCCATCCCGGCGAGACAAGCCTTGCCTGCCAGGCCCGGACGGGCCGATGCAGGCAAGCCGGGACAGTCGGTACCGGCGAGACGGCCCCGGACATCCAAGCCCGGACTCTTCACGCCAGACGAGACATGCCCGGACATCCATGCCCTGACTGGCAGGCCAGACGAGACACGCCCGGACATCCAAGCCCTGTAAGACAGGCCAGACGAGACACGCCCGGACATCCATGATGCGTCCGCAAAAAGTCCCGAAGCAGTGACATGCATCTCCGCCCCACGGCCTCCGGATTGGCGACACCGCACAATGGCCTCCGGGGGGCGACTCCGCCTCACAACCCCCGGACCGGCACCGCCGCGCAGTGGCTCCGGACATCAACCTCCGGGCCGATGGGACCGAACAACGACGGCTCCAGGCCCAGCGGTTCAGCGCATCGGAACCTGGATAGCTGAGTTAGTGGCAGGGGGAGGCGGTGTCGTCGTCCCAAGCAACGGAAACCCCGTGACCGCCCCGTGAGGCGTGGCCCAATTCAGCCGTCCCTCAGCCGTCCTCTCAATGCATAATCGGGCGAGTACCCCTGGGAGAGTTCGCCGCTGCAGGGATGAAGCTTCAGCCAGCTATCTAGACGCCTGGTCTTAAAGGCGCGCCACTCCTCGTCGATTACCCGGAACGGGAAGTCGAAGCGGGTGCGGCTCAACCACCCGTCCTCGGGCATGACCACGGTGACCGAGGCAACCCCCCGCCCCAGGACGACCGCCGCGTCCAGTACGGAGGTCTCCTGGTTGCGTAACTACCTTTCGTAGCCATCCGGATCCGACCGTCCGTCCTTCAGGGGCGCGTCGCCGCAGTGGAGCTCCAGCGACCACAGGGCCGACACCTCGTAAGGCGATCATCGCCCGATGCCTCCGGCGCGGCGGTTCTGGCCGTGTCGTTCATGGACTTGAACCTCGCCCGGGCGCCTTCGGGGGGGCGCCTCACAATGGGGGTCCCGGCACTCCCGACATTTACGGCAACTTCCGGGTCAGGAAGTCCGCAAACACCGCATTTTAGTCTCGGTCAGTGCGTTGTGCCGGCTTCCGCGCTTGCGGAACCCGTCACGAAGTTTATTTGAAGGATTCTGACGGGGAGAAGTCTTCACGGAGGGCACGAGGCATGTAGAAAAGAATCGCCGTCTTGCAGGAAGCGTTGTCAGCGGCGGGGCCTGAAGCATCTCCTTCGCTCTTTGGGATCGCCTCACGGTTCCTTCAGCCCATGAACAATTTTATTAGCACGGCAATCATTCCCGTCAGTAATGTCGCGAAGCTAGCAACACTCCAATTCGAGATTTTTCTGAGGTGTTCGTCAAGTCGCTTGTCGAGTGCGTCAATTTTTCCCTTGACGCCAATCATGTCCTCCTTGAGGCCTTTGATATCCGTCTTGACGACGATCATGTCCGCCTTGACGCCAATCATGTCCTCCTTGAGGCCTTTGATATCCGCCTTGACGACGATCATGTCCGCCTTGATGACGATCATGTCTTCCTTGAGGCCTTTGATATCCGCCTTGAGGCCTTTGATATCCCCCTTGACGACGATCATGTCCTCCTGGAGGCCTCTGATATCCCCCTTGACGACGATCATGTCCTCCTGGAGGCCTCTGATATCCCCCTTGACGATGATCATGTCCTCCTTGAGGCCTTTGATATCCCCCTTGACGACGATCATGTCCTCCTTGAGGCCTTTGGTGTCCTCGTTGAGGTCTTTGATATCCTCCTTGAGGCCGTTGGTTTCAGCCTTCAACTCCCCGATATCTGTCGATATTTGAGCACTCGTTGCCACAATGCCGCTCTTGGTTGCAAAATGCTCCTGGGAGGCGGCTAGCCGAACAGTCTCTTTTTCGACCTCCCACATCCTCCTGTACAGTTCTTTCTCGGAGGCCGTGTAGATTCCTTGAGGCGGAGGGGGGGTCGACGGACCGCCAAGGATCTGAGGTTCTTCCTGGTTTTCCTGGATCTGTTCGGGCATGGACGCAAACCTCCTGTTACTTATATTATAGGATGCACTTGTAAAAGTCAACACTTATGAGGACTTTTAAAAAAGCCCTTCCGAGCCTCAGATGAGGGGCAAAGGCAATCAACCAAACTTACTGAACTTCCGGCGAGATTGTTGTGTAAAGATATCGTTCCTGCGGTCAACGCCGATGCGTGGTGTATTGTTCGAATGGAGAAGTGCGTTCACCCCGAAAAATTTGATTCGTATTTGTTTCGCATACCTCATTTATGACGCCACCGTAATAAGCAGACGAAGGATTCATTGTGAAGAGCCGGATGAGTCGCCGGTGGTCCAATCAGGCCGACTGGGAAATCGCGCCACTATAATTGGTATGTTTTACCTACCTTTAAGCCTCCCTAAGGCCAATGACAAGGGGGGACTTGCCTGCCTCGGGTTGCCGTTAAGACTTGTTACGGTTCCGTCATGCATCTCCGCCCAACGGCCTCCGGATTTGCGGCGCCCCACAACGGCCTCCGCCGGCCGACTCCCCCTCACGGTCCCCGGACTGGCGCCTACGCGCAATAGCTCCGGGCGTCAGCCCCCGAGCCGACGGGTACGCGCAACGGCTCCCGACCCGGCGGCTCCGAGCATCGGAACCCGGATGGTTGAGAAAGTGGGGATGGAGGCGGGCAGGTCTCCGCCCTCTTAAGGATATTCAGAACTTTTGCGAACGCATCATCCATGCCCGGCCAGCCAAGCCAGACAAGACAGGCACGAAGAGGAGTTCCCCGAAGAAACCGCTCGATTCCGACTTCGGCGGCAGTGGCGGCTTTCCCCTTTTTCCGGCTTCCCCTCTGGCGGGACGATCTGTGCTAAGATGCGGCTACGCCGGATTCCCCGGCCTCACCGCCGCCTCATCCGAGGTCCTTGCCCCGATGCCCTGCGGTCTTCGGCCCGCCCGAATCCGCGACAGACTGGACACACTCTCCCATGAAGACTTTCGTAGAACTCCATCGCCGCCTGATAGGGCTCGTCTCCAGGCTGGACGGGGAGCTCTGGGACCGGCTTCTCGCCTCCATGAGCCCCCCCGACGAGATGCCCCGCGACTCCCAGATCCAGGATCTGGCCTTCCGGGACGCCAAGGCCCTTGGCGGCTACGTCCCCGATCTCCGCAAGGTCATGCGGGACTCAGATCCCAAGGCCCTTTCCGCCCCGGAGTACCAGGCCTTCTGCGGCATAGCCGCACTCTACAACCTCTCCGCCAGGCTCCCGGTCCTGCTCCTGAGCATCCCGGACTACAGGGACAACGCGAACCTCATTGAGCTCTATAACGGCTACCGCCAGACCCTGGCGGAGATTTTCGCCTACCTCGCCGCGGCCGAGGAGGCCGTTGCCGGAGGCGCCTGAGCCCTGCTCGGCCCCCCGTCCGCTCGGCTCTCACGCCTCCTCCGCCGGGATCGTCCGCCCGTAGCCCTCGGCCCTTCAGCCGCTTCCGCCAGGGCGACGGCGCCGCGCCGAGGATTTCGCCCGCGAGGACCCCCGCTGGTTTACGTTGCGGCCCGCGCCGAAGCGGGCCGCTTACCCGCCAAACGCCAAGGAGCCTATGGACCCCTACCCGGACAAGGACCCCCCGGGAGCCGCCGGCCCGCTTCCCGAGCCTTCCGAGGCCCCGGAGGTCCTGGACATTTTCCGCCACGCCTGGCCGGTCATCTGGGAGAAACCGTTGCCGACCGTGCTGTTCGTGCTGGCCCTGGCCGCGGTGGAGACCCTGTCCGATCTCGCCTCCTCCAGGCTCCTGGAACCCTTCGCGCCCGCGCTGCAGCTCCTGATGTCCAAGGGCCCCGAGGACATCGTGACGATAGGGTCCCTGAACGCCGCGCTCTCCGCGCACGGTGGCTGGAGGCTGGCCCTGGGCGCGGGGCTCCCCCTCCTGGTCATGCCTTTCGTGTCCTTCTCGCTGTGCCGGGCGGCGCTCTCCCTGTGGGACGGCTACGCGCCCGCAGCCTCCGATCTCGCGCTCGCGGCCGGCTGCTACGCGAAGGCCCTGGTGGTCTTCCTGGCCCTGAGCATCTACGGCGCCGCATTGGGTTGCCTCACGGCGGTGCTGGCGCTCCCGTTCATGGCGCTTCTGAAGTCCCACGGGCTGGGCGCCGTCCTCTTCCTGGGCCTCCTGGCCACGGCGGCGGGGCTCATCCTGTGGCTGAGGTTCGTCTGGCCGATGGCGAGGCGCTACTTCTTCCTGCAGTTCTTCGTGTACTTCCGCATGTCCGACCATCCCGGACTGGGGGGGCTCATCAGCGAGGCCGTCAAGATCGACCGGTCGCTCAGGGCCTGGCCCTCGCACTTGAACGCCCTGTGCGCGCTGACCCTCGCCGTGGTCCTGGGCGCCTTCATCCTGCTGGAGACGGTCGCGGCCATGGCCTCCGGGCCGGGGACGCGGGGCCCGCTCCTGATCCTTTCCAACGCCGCGTATCTGATGGCATTCCTGTGGCCCGCCGCGACCGCGGCAGGTTTCTACCGGCTGTGCCTGAGGCCAGCGGAGGACGTCTACCTCCCCGGGGCTACGGGCGGCGGACGGGGCGGCGGTCCCATGGAGGACGGCGGGCCGGACCAAGGCGACGGCGGCCGGGGAAACTGGGGCCGCGGAAACGAAATCCAGGGAGACGGCGGCAGGGACGACGGGGGCCGGGGCTACGACGCGCGTGCAGCCGAGGCACGCCGCCGGGAAAAGGGCCGGAGAGCCTGCGGCCTTCCCGCCTCCTTCCTGCCTGAGGCCATCCGCCTCCTTCGGGCCTGAGGCCAGCCGACGCAGGCAGCCTTCAGGCGGCATAAGGTCCCGAGCGGGCGCCCCGCCTCCCCGTTTCCTCCGCCGGAAGCCGGTACCGGTCGCGCGTTGCCTTGCCATGCGCGGGCGCCTTCGCCGCCAATGATCATTTCCCAGAGTTTTCAAAGAATCGTGAACCTATGGACAATTTAGCAAAAAATACTCTTGAGCTGTCCCTGTCGGTCCGCGCCGTCGGCAGGACGACCTCCGAAGCGGCCGCGGAATTCAGGAAACTGGGGCTGGGGCTGACGTACGCGGAATCCGCGCTGGCGGACAGGCTCATCGAGGAACACGGCGACACGCTGGAATTCCTGAAAGATAATTGATGTCGCCGTTTCTCAGGGACAAGATCGTGGACGTCGCGCGGAGGATAGTGCCTCGCGCGACCGTGATTAACGCGCACGCGATCGACTCCTTCGCCGCGTCGCTGGGATATCTGGACGGCGACAGGCTCAAAATCGCGGCGATAACCAGGTCTCTCGCGAAAAACCACTGCTTCAGCGACGGCAACAAGCGGACGGCTTTCGTCGTGCTGATGATGCTGTGCGAGATGGCCGACATCCCCGCAGACTATTCCCGGCTGGGACCGAAAATCCTCGAAATCGCCGCGAACGACTATGACGTCGGGACAATCGCGGAGATGCTGTTCGGGGACATTCCGGCAACCGGCCCCTGAGCGCGACCCGGCAAAAGCCGACCACAAGCCGACCGGCTTTCGCGGCATCTGCCCTCCCCCCCGAAATCCGACGTCGGACTCCGTAACGGGACCGCGTCCGTCGGCTCCCCCGCCTCGGCCCTGAACGTCCTCGCGAGAAGCCGGGGCTGCCCCCGCATCGGCCCTCTCCCTCTCCGGAAGCGGAAGACGGCGTTGACGCCCCTCGAGTCAATCCAGGAGGCTACGCAACTGGCGTTATCTGAGGAGGCTACGCTCAGGCGTTATCTTTGGGAGCGAGTTTCCGCGCCCGAACCATGCGAAGCCCTCATGCTCGGAAGCCGCGCCGACGTCATCCGCCAAGGAGACCTTCGTCCGGAGTCATCGCTCCGGCGTAATCCTCCGAAACCCCTTCGTCCGGAGTCATCGCGCCTACGGTATCGGACACGGCGCCCTCCGCCACGGCTTCGGCGCCCGGCGCATCGTCAAAGAAGCCTCAGGCCGGTTCCGCCTGAGCGGCGGCGGCCGCGAAGCTATCGGCCACGGCCGCGACCTTCTCCGGCGGGATATCCAGGAGCCCCCGCCCCTCAGGGTAGAGGAGCGACCGCACGTCGTCCGTCAAGGCCTCGATTTTCAGATCGTCGAAGGCCTTCCGGAACAGTTCCAGCTGTTCCTCGTACGGCTGGGAGCGCTCCAGGACGAGCCAGGGCTCCTCCTTGAAGACGCATTGCCCGCTCCTGAGCCTCACGCCGCCGTAGAAGAGCTTCCCGAAGGAGACCTTGAGGCCTCGGCTCCGCGCGAACTTCTCCAGGACCGAGAGGCTCTCCTGCTCCATTTTCTCCGCGGCCTTCCGGGCCGGAGACAACCCCCGGCCGCCGGGCGCGTGCCTCCGCGAGAAGGCGCCCCTCCCCGGGGCCTTCGCGCCCTTCGCCGCCGCAGTATTCTTGAAATTTTCGGCCATAGCCGCCTTCCAGATCCCCCTTCTGCGCCCGTCGCCGCCTTCGGGCCCTCACGGCCCGACGCGCCACGCCGCAGGTCCGAGCTCGTACTGGTCCCCGCCCGACAGATCCAGCGCAACCATAGCCGGGAAGTCGCGGACAGTCAAGGCCAGGAGAGCCTCAGGCCCCAGTTCGGGCCAGGCAATCAGGCGCGCCTCGCGCACCAGGTTCCCGTAAAACGCCCCCGCCCCGCCCACGGCGGCGCAGTACACGGCCCCGTTTTCCGCCAGGGAATCCCGGACCGCCCGGCTCCTTCGCCCCTTGCCGACCAGGATCTTCACCCCCGCGTCCAGCAGGGGCGGGGTGAGAGCGTCCATCCTGCCGGCTGTGGTGGGCCCGGCGGCCCCCAGAGGCCGCTCCGGCCGCCCCGGGGGGGAGGGGCTGGGGCCCATGTAATACAGCGCCGCACCCGCGGGGTCGAAGGGCAGATCCTTCCCTGCGGCCAGGAGGGCGCAGAGCCGCTTGTGGGCCTGGTCCCTGGCCGCGATGAGCGTGCCCTCCAGAATGACGCTCTGGCCGGCGACCAGATTTTTCAGGATCCCGGGATCGCTCACGGGGGTCCGGATCCTTGCCGGTCGGGCGTCCGACCCGCCGGGCGGAAGAGGTCCCGTCACTTGCGGTACCTGCACGGCGCCACCCGCGAGGGGCCCCGAGGAGCAGAGCGGGAGCGCGGTCGACTTGCCTTGGAGGCCTTAAGCTCGCGCACTGCCTAGGACTTCCTGAACCGCGAGAAGATGCCCCCGCCGACGGGCTTTTCGGCCGCGCCGGGCTTGGGCCCGAAGATCGAGGACCTCTGTGCCCCCGGGACCGCCGGCCGGCTTTTCCCGGCGAGCGAGGACTGCCGCGGGTCCGCCGCCCCGGGCACGGTCCGCTGGGCCCCGAAAGCCGGGCGCTGGGGAGCGACCACGCCTCCGGACGCTGCCCTGTTTTCGAAGATCGACTGCCGCGGGGCCGCCGCCGCACCGGGCGCCGCCTTGTTCCCGAAAATCGACTGCCGGGGGATCGCCGCCGCACCGGGCGCCGCCTTGTTCCCGAAGATCGACTGCCGGGGGGCCGCCGCCGCACCGGGCGCCGCCTTGTTCCCGAAGATCGACTGTCGCGGGGCCGCCGCCGCACCGGGCACCGGCTTGTTACCGAAGATCGACTGTCGCGGGGCCGCCGCCGCACCGGACGCCGCCTTGTTCCCGAAGATCGACTGCCGGGGGGCCGCCGCCGCCCCGGGGGCGGCCCGCTGGGCCCCGAAGGTCGACTGCCGCGGGGCCGCCGCCCCGGGGGCGGCCCGCTGGGCCCCGAAGGCCGACTGCCGCGGGGCCGCCGCCGCACCGGGGGCGGCCCGCTGGGCCCCGAAGGCCGACTGCCGCGGGGACGCGGAGCCCGCGCCCGGCGCGTCCCGGCGGCGGTTGGAAGTCCTCTGGATATAGAAGTCCGCGAACTCCTTGTCGTGCTTCATGATGTGCTCGACGAGCCAGTTGTTCACGATCGTGTTCATGTTCAGGAC
>JAISFS010000140.1 GCA_031263485.1 Deltaproteobacteria bacterium
AATTTCGGGCTCCGTCTCCGAAGCGGCGCCGTCCGGCACGGGCCCGTCGTGCCCGCCTTCAGCGGGATCGCTGTCCGGGGCAGGTTCATCGAGCCCGTTTTTCGGAGGATCGCGGTCCGACCGGGGATCGCCGGGGCCGTTCGCTTTCCGTCCGACTGAGGGCTCGGGATCCTCCGACACGCTCTTCGGCGGACCGCAGCCGGGACGGACCGCCCTGGACCTTCTCTTCCTCGAAGGCGTCGTCTCTTGTCCATCGCCCTCGGCTGGACTCTCCGGGCCATCCCCGAACGGTCTGACATCGTCGAACATTTTCAATTCGGCGTCATATGCCTTCTTCGCCTCGGCTTCCAGTATCTTCATGGACCGAAACGTCTCGTTGGCCTCCTCGTGGAACTTCGGGTCGACGGTCCCGCACGGGTTGACGAGCGAAGGCAGAGGAAGCCCTTCGCTTCCGGCGATCAGGGCCTCCACCAGGAATTTCTTCAGATGCGTCAGGGCGAGTTTCAACGCCTCGCCGTCGAGTTTCAGTTCCTTGGCGTGAAGTTTCAGAGTTTCAAGGATCGAATAGCAGACCTCCAGATAGCTGTTCCCGCTGACGCGTTGGACTTCTGGCCCGAGTCACGGAATCTGGGCCGAAAGCATGATGACGCCGCAGGGCTTGCGGGCCCTCCTGATCTCCCGGAACGAGACCGGCCGCTCCGGCCACAACAAGAGGAAGGTCTAGAAAACCGCCGCTACTTCAGAACCGCCCCGCCGGCCAGGAGGGCCGTTCAGCGTTGTCCGGTCTTGCCCGGCGTCTCTTTCCCGCGCGGCGTCCGCCTCGGGGAGATCGATGCCGCCACGCTGGCGAGCGGAAGGCAAGGGAGCAGGCCTTGCTCCGGGAGACCGGTCCTTAAGCGGACCGCGGGCCTGCCCCGTCGAGGACGATGTCCCGGGCGGCGGAGTTCGGCCCGGTCTCCGGTCGGGAATGCCCCCCGGACGAACCTGTTGAAATCGGGCACGGATCGTGCGTGGCATGAGATTCGGAAAATGCCTGCCCAAGCGACTCCGTACGGCGCGACGTTCCCCGAGGCCGTCGGCATGGTGGTTCCCGCATGCGTTCCCGTTCGCCCCGTCCTCTTTAGGTCAGGCACCTTCCCTTCAGCTCGCTCTTCAACGTCGATGCCTCCCCTTCAGCTCACTCCTCCATTTCGACGCCTCCCTTTCCGCTCACTCTCCAACGCCGGCTGACGTCGACCGCGACCTCTTCGGATTTCCGCTTCGCCTTCGGCGCTGCGTCCCCCGTGTTTCGTGGCCTGCCGCAGCCATGCCCCGTGAGCCGCGGTCAGCGTCGGCGATGGCCAACGGGGCTGGCCCGTTTCTTGCCAGAAGGGGAAAAGCCGGATATAATTTGCGGCAACCGCCGTGCGCCGGACGTCTCCCGTAAAGTCCGGAGGGGCCGCCGGGATCCGCTTCCGCCGCTCGAGATGCCTTAGCCCCCCAAAGCCCCGTCAAAGCTCCCACAGCCCTCGACCTACACTCCCGGCCCCGTTCCGGTGCCCTGCGGCCCCGCAGGCGGGCGCCCTGACGTCACCAGGGGTAACCCATGCCTGCCCTTTCGCCCAAGCCGACCCTGTCTGCCCATTCTCTCAAGACGGCCCTGTCCGCCCTGGCCCTGGCGGTCGTATGCCTGGCCCTCTCCGGCTGTTCCATGATGCTCTCCGTGCCCGGAGATCAGATGCCCTCCACGGACTTCGACATCTCCGAGCTCGCCCCGGGGAGCCTTCAGACCCCAGTGATTGACTACAACTGGTCCTATTCCCCCGGCAACACCCACATCCGCGTCACGGGCACGGTCTTCAACGACACCGGCGGACCGGTCCAAGGCGTCATCCTGACCGCCGTCCTCCACGACCAGACCGGAGCCCCGATAGCCTACGGGCAGTCCTACGTGAGCCCCACCTACCTGCCGGTGGAGGGCAAGGGTACCTTCGATTTCATGGCATTGGTCAAGAAGGAGAGCGGGGTTACCGCCACCAGGCTCGTGGTCTCCACCAAGACCTCGGGCTACTGACGGCCCCGGCAGAAGCCCCGGGGCGGGCGGCAGCTCGCCCGTCGCCACGAGCGGCCCCTCGCTCACGGCTTCCGCTAGGGCACGAGACATCCAGGACCCTGAACCTTTCCGGGCTCTCCAGGCCACTCCAGGGCGTCGCGCACCCCGGACCACGCCATAGAACCTCTTCCGGCCCCCTGACTTTCCTGCCCCGGATGCCCGGAGCCCTGACTCACCGGAGCCCTTGCTATCCGGCCCCTAATGCCCGGCGCCAGCGCTCCCGTAAGCCCGCCCTGCCGCCACATGCCGCACGGGGACCGGAGCGCCCCTCGCCCTGCCTGGATCCCTCGCATCAGGCCTGCGGACCCCCTTGCCATCGCTGCCCTCAAGGCCGCCCCCGCCCCTAAACCCGCGACCCCCGGCACGGGGGCCGTTCCCAACCCCACGCGCCAGGAGGCCCGGCCTCCGGCCAAGGTACGCCAGTGATTTTCATTAAGACAGCATCCGAGATAGAGAAGATTCGCCGGAGCGGGCACCTGGCCTCCCAGACCCTAGACTACGTGGGGACCGTCATCAAGCCCGGCATGACCACCAAGAAGCTCGACCAGCTCATCAACGCCTTCATCACCTCCCACGGGGCGGTGCCCGCCACCCTGGGCTACAAGGGCTACCCCGCCAGCTCGTGCATCTCGATAAACGACACGGTGGTCCACGGCATCCCCGGCCAGCAGACGATAAGGGACGGGGACATCGTGAAGGTGGACGTCACCACCATCCTGGACGGCTACTTCGGGGACACCTGCCGCACCTACAAGATCGGCAAGGTGCCGCCCAACGCGGCGGCGCTCGCCGACACGACCTACGAGTCCATGATGCTCGCCATCGGCACCGTCCATAACGGTTCCTACCTGGGGGACATCGGGGCCGCCATCCAGGGCCACGTGGAGGCCAAGGGCTACTCGGTGGTGCGGGACTTCGTTGGGCACGGCGTCGGCAAGGAGTTCCACGAGTCGCCCAGCGTCCCCCACTACGGCAGGAAAGGCACCGGGGTGAAACTCAAGGACGGCATGATCTTCACCATAGAGCCCATGATTAACGAGGGCGCCTGGCAAGTGAAGACTCTCAAGGACGGCTGGACCGCCGTCACGGTGGACGGCAAGCTCTCCGCCCAGTTCGAACACACGATCCTGGTGGACGGCCCCGGCTCCGAGATCCTGACCGTATCCTCCTGACGCCACCCCCGGCCCCTTCCGGCCGCCGGGGCTCTCCCGGCGTCCCCGGAGCCGTCGGCCTTCAGGTTGCGGGAGGACGCCCCAAGAGTTCGATGCAGGGCCCCCTCAAGCCTGCGGACAGGGTTTAAGGCCTCTTTTCGGGCATCCTTCCGCAGGCGCGGCCAAACGCTCTCCGCAGCCCCCTCGCGAGACAGCTCATCCAGCAACCCTTTAGCCAGCCGCAGGCCCCGCGCCCTCCCCTCACTCCCTTCCGCACGGCGCGGCACTCAGCCCGAGGCGATCGCAACCTTCCAGGCAAGGCGCCTTCCGCCCTCCGCTCCGGGCCGCCATACCCCACCTCGGCGCCCCCGCTCCGGTCCGCCGTCCCTAAAGCTCAACCCCCCAACCCGCATTTCGAACGGGTAGCCTGAGGCCTCCGGGAGGGCCGGTTCGTTGATCGATGAAAACATCACCGAAACGCCCGAGTCGATCTTCGAGCGGGCAAAAAGGTTCTATTTCCCCAACCAAGGGGCCGACCCGGACCCCGAGCTGGCGCTGGCCCTGTTCCGCAAGTCCGCCGGCATGGGCTACGCCCCGGCCCAAAGGCTTTTGGGCATCTGCCTTCTGGAGGGGAACCTCTGCGCCAGGGACCTTGACCAGGCCCGCTTCTGGCTGACGGAGGCCGCGAGCCACAACGACCCGCAGGCGGCCATGACCCTGGCACTGCTCTATGCCCAGGGCCAGGGCACCCCCAAGCGCTGGGACCTGTCATGGTGCCTCCTGTCGCGGCCCGAGGTGGAGACGCTCCCGGAGGCGCGGGAACTCAAGATGAAGCTCAAAAGCGAGCTCGTCTCCCTCTACCCGGCCATAAGCGATGCCGTCTCAAAGGCCGAACAGGTCCGCCGCACGATGCTCACGCGCCACCAGGCCCGCTTCATCGCCCCCTTCTGGCCCGTAGGCAGGCTGGAGGGCAACCAGCCCGAGTACTTCGCGCTCCTCAAGCTGAACCTGGGCCAGATCACCGCCGAGGCCGCCTACTCGGTCATAGCCGAAGGCATGGAGTCATATTACGCCGAGATGACCAAGACCTGCCCGCCAATGCCTTCCCGCGGATCCGAATCGTGAAGGGAGACCCGCCCGTAACGGGACCCGGCACCCAGCCGGGCGACAAGGCCCCCGTGCGGACCAACGCTACAGTTGCGCCCGTCAGGACCAAAGCCGCAGATCCGCCCTCCCGGACCAAAACCGCGGCGACCCTCACCCGGACCATGACACCGCCCCTCAAGGCAAAGACAGAGGCAACGCCCCTCAAGGCAAAGGCAGAGGCAACGCCCGTCCTTGCCACATCAACGGCTCCCTTACCAGGCGCGGCCACGCAAGCCCTGGCATCTGCTGCGGCAAGCGGTCCGGACAATGCCAACGGGAAGGACTCTTTCGGGCCCGCGTCCTTCCCGCCCCCCAGCGAGACGGGGATCTCCAAGCTCCTCCTGTTTCCCGATAAGCTCGCGAGCCTTCTGAAATGTTCCCCGGAAAGGCCCGACCCGCTCTTCCCCATCTCTGTCGAACTCTCCATCACCAACCGCTGCAATCTGGATTGCAACTACTGCTCTGACAACAAGATCCGGAATTACCCTGATCAGTTCAACTCGGTCCTTTTGGACAGGCTTTTCGCGGAGCTGGCCGAAGGCGGCACCAAAGGCGTGGTCTTCGAGGGCGGAGGGGAGCCGCTCATGTCGCCGCTATTCGACCAGGCACTGAAGGACTGCCTCGCCCGCGGGCTTTCCGCTGGGCTGATCACCAACGGCCTCCTGCTTTACGGTCTTTACCCCCGGGAGATGCTCCTTCCCCGCCTGGAATGGATTCGCGTGAGCCTGGACGCCGCGAACAGGAACCAGTACCGTTCGATCAAGTTTGGAGACTTTTTCGATCGGGCAATCCGCGCCATCGAAGACCTCTGCCGCCTGAACCCGAAGCCGGTCGTTGGCGTGGGCTACGTGCTCACCAATTACAACGATGAGCCCGCCCCGCTCAGGGAGCTAGCCCTAAGGCTGCGTGACATGGGTTGCGACTACCTGCAGATAAGGCCGGTGGTGGACCACCAGTCTTACGAGAGCGACCGGAGCGACGAGATAGCCGAGGCGCTGGACGGAATCTCCGGGCCCTCCTTCACGGTCGATCTCGCGCCGCTCACCGACAACCTGCCCAATGGCAACCTGAACCTGCCCTGCCGCGCCCACAGCCTCTCCGCAGTAGTCTGCGCCGACACGCGGATCTTCTCCTGCGGGAGGCTATACGACAAGCCGGGGTTCCTGCCCATAGGCGCGCTCGCGTCCCCATACAGCCTGGGGAGTTTCAGGGACGCGTGGTACGGCAAGGTCCGAAGCGAGCAGAATGCTTTCCTCGCCAGCCCCCGGTTCTGCGCCGAGAACTGTCCCAGATGCCGCATGACCAAGTACAACCGGCTCCTCGATGAGGTCTCGCGGCTCAGGACCCGGGACTTCATCTGACCGCCGCCGTGATGCCGCCCGGAGCCACGCATGCTGGCGCCCCCGCCGCAGGACTTGCCACGGAAGGGCCATCTCCGCCCGGCCCTGAAGCAGTCGGGCAAGCGCAGGCCGGGCACGAGGCGACAGGGAGCGTGCCGCCCGGGCCCGAGACGTTCTGGCACGGCGCGGCGGACGCCTTGCGCACGTCTCGCGTATGCCGCGCAAGTCGCTGCCGCCGCTCGGCCCTCCGGGAGTCCCGACCGTGAGCCCGCCCCGGCGGGCACCCCGCAGGCGGAGGACCGGCCCGCCCGCCGCGTCCAGGCGGCTGGAGGCGGCGGTGCTTTTCCGCAAGCGGACAGGAGAGCAGGATCTCCTGGTGAGCTTCCTGACGCCCGAGCTGGGGCTCCTGTCCGCCATCGCCATGAACGCCACGCGGAGCGTCAGGCGTTTCGGGGGAGGGCTCCTGGACCCGGGGACCGTGGCCCATTACGAGTTCCGGATCCGCGGCGACTCGGACTTCGGACTGGTGGCCAGAGGCGAGAGGGCGCCGGGGGCCGTGAGCTCCCTGCCCAAGGTTCCCGTGATCCAGGCTCTCGCCGCCTGGGCGCTTGAGCTCGCCCGCGCCTTCGAGCAACCGCGCTCCCCGGCCCAGGAGGCCTTCGCTCTCCTGAAGGCCCACCTCTCGGCGCTCTCGGAGGCGGACCCCGCCCCCCCGGCGCTCGCGGCCAGATCGCTTTCGCTGGGATTCTCCAGAAAATACCTCGAGATCGCGGGCTTCAGGCCCCCTCTGGACAGTTGCGCCAGTTGCGGCAGGGCGCCCGCCCCCGGAGCCGACTGGGCCTGGGACGCGGTAGATCCCCGGGCCTTCTGCCCGGAGTGCCTAGCCAGGCTGGAATTTCACGTCGCCCGGGGCCTCTCCCCCGTGCCCGCGCGGACGCTCGTCTCCATAAACTCCCTCTCCGCCACTGTCCCCGCGCCCCTGACGGTCTCCCGCGAGGAGGCGGCCCTGGCCGAGGCGTACTACGCCGAGCTGGCGGCCTCAGTCTCCGGCAAGGGGTTTCTGAGCCGGATGTCGCTTGCGCGGTACCTGGAAGAGGGCCTGGACCCCGTCGTCGGCGTGGAGGCCAAAGGCAAGCGCCCCGAGAGGATCCCGGATGCCACATCGGCTCCCGCGGCCGAGGCCCGGGGCGCCCCGCCGGGAAACCCTGCCCGTGAGCCCTGGCCGCCAGGGTTTTCCGGCGCCGTCGTTGCAAGCGATGAGATCGCCTGTCCCGCCCTCCCCGAGCCTAACCCGCACACGACCGGCAGGTCAGGATCCGGGGCCTTGGCCGCGGCAGCCGCCTCGGCGGCGCCCGCAACTGAATCCGCAGGCCTGGCAGAGGCTTTGACGGAAGCTGAAACCGGAAATCTCCCTGAAGCCGAGGCCCTGGCTGAGGCAGAGGCACTGGCCGAAGCCATGGCCCTGGCTGAGGCAGGGACACTGGCCGAAGCCATGACCCTGCTTGAGGCAGAGGCACTGGCCGAAGCCGAGGCCAGTGCGGACGCAGAATATCTCTCCGAAACAAGGGCCCATAAGCGAAAAGATGACGAATCCGCCCCGAATGATCGGAGCGAGCCGGAAGACCAGCAGTAAGACAGATCTGAGGACGGTCCGAGAGTCCGTTCTGAATACGGGCCGGAAAAAGGACATCATGACGGGGGGGAGGACGGTCGACGGTAACTTCCGTGACCGCCGGGGCCCCAGGGGGCACTCGGGTGGATGAAGCGGTAAGGATCCAGAAGCTCATGGCAGACGCCGGGATTGCGTCCCGCAGGGGGGCGGAGCGCCTCATCGCGGAGGGACGCGTCACCTTGAACGGCGAGACCGTGGCGAGCCCGGGCGCCAAGGCCGTGCCGGGCAGGGACACGGTGGCGGTGGACGGGAAGCCGCTCGGCCAGGCCGAGGACATCCGTTACTTCATGTTCAACAAGCCGGCGGGCTTCCTCACTGCCCTGTCGGACGGGAAACTGGGCCGCCCCACCATAATGCCTTTCCTGGAAAGGCTCCCCGCCAGGGTCTACCCGGTGGGCAGACTGGACCGGGACGTCTCGGGCTTTCTGGTTCTCACCAACGACGGGGAGCTCGCGAGACGCCTCATGCATCCCTCCTACGAGGTGCCCAAGGTATACCGCGCCTTCGTCAAAGGCGCCCCAGACGAGCGGGCGCTCCGTCTCCTCCGTTCCGGCGCTCTGACCATGGACGGAAAGCCCTGCGCCCCGGCCAAAGCAAAAATCGTGGAGAGCGGCGAGGACCGCGGCGCGGTGGAGCTGACCCTCACCGAAGGCAGGCACCGCCAGGTGAAGCGCATGCTCTCCGCCGTGGGCCACCCGGTCCTGCTCCTCAAGCGCAGGGCCTACGCGGGCATACCGCTCGACCCCGCCCTGGGCCCCGGCGAATGCAGACCCCTAACGGACCGCGAGGTCCTGACCCTCAGGAGAAAGGCCGGCCTGTGATCGATCCCACTCAACCCGAAGGCGGCGCCCCCGGCGGCGCGTCCGGCGACCAGCCGGACGGAAGCCCTTCCGGCCCGGGCATCCCCGGCCCGGGCCCCGGTACCGGAGAGCCCCACTCCCCGCCGATCCAGAACGCGGAGCCCCTGAATCCGCCGTCCCCGGCGAAGCCCGAGGTTGGCTCGGGCCGTCCGCCCGATCGCCCCAAAGGCGCCTCCGTCCCTCCATCGGAGGGCCCTGCCCCCGCGCCTCCGGGCGGGGTGCCCGGAGAGCCCAGGCCGACCGCCACGCCCGCCCCCCCGACGCCGCAGGGACCGCCTTTCGCGTTCCCATCCGCCCTTTCAGCGGCCCCGTTCGCGTCCGTGCCCCCGTCCTCCGCCAACGCCTTCAAGAACCTCTTCAGGGTGCTCAAGACCGCGCCTCCCCTGGCGCTGGAGGGCAGGGTCACCCGGGTGGCAGGGCTGGTCATCGAAGGGTCCGGGCCCGCCGCCTCGGTCGGTGAGATCTGCCTGGTGGACATGCCCGGCGGCAAGATCCTGGAAGCCGAGGCCGTGGGCTTCAAGGAGGCGGCGATCCAGCTCATGCCGATAGGCGACATGACGGGGCTCACCCCCGGCTCGCGGATCAGGGCCACCGGCGGCCCTGCCAGGGTGGACGTGGGCCCGGGACTTCTGGGCAGGATTCTGGACGGGCGGGGCCGCCCCATGGACGGGGGCGGGCCGGTGGAGGCCGAGGCGAGCTACCCCGTGCGGGCGATGCCCGGAAACCCCATGGACCGCGCGCGCGTCCTCACCCCCGTGGACGTGGGCGTGAGGTGCATCAACTCGCTTTTGACCCTGGGCCGCGGGCAACGGGTGGGGATCTTCGCGGGATCTGGGGTGGGCAAGAGCACGCTGATGGGCATGATCGCCCGCCACACGCGCGCCGACGTGAACGTGATAGCCCTGGTGGGCGAACGCGGGCGCGAGGTGCGGGAGTTCATCGAGAAGGATCTGGGCCCTGAAGGCCTGGCCAGGAGCGTCGTGGTGGCCGCGACCTCGGAGCAGCCCGCGCTCGTGCGCATGCGCGGGGCCTACGTGGGCACGGCCATAGCCGAATACTTCCGGGACATCGGCAAGAACGTGATCCTCATGATGGACTCGGCCACCCGCTTCGCCTACGCCGCCAGGGAAGTCGGCCTCTCCGTGGGCGAGCCCGCGACCACCCGCGGCTACACCCCCTCCGTCTTCGCGATGCTCCCCCAGCTCCTGGAGCGTGCCGGGGCATGGGGCGCGGGAAGCATCACCGGCATCTACACGGTACTTGTCGAAGGCGACGACATGAACGAGCCCGTCGCGGACTCCATGCGCTCCATCCTGGACGGGCACCTGGTACTGCGCCGGGAGCTCGCCGCCAGGAACATCTATCCCGCGGTGGACATCCTGAGCTCGATAAGCCGCCTCATGACGGACATCACCACCAAGGAGCACAGGGCCGCGGCCGCCCGCTTCAAGGACGTGCTGGCGGTCTACACGAAAAACGAGGACATGATAAACATCGGCGCCTACCAGAAGGGCGCGAGCCGGGAGGTGGACGAGGCGGTCGCCCAGTACCCGAGGTTCGTGGAGTTCCTGAAGCAGCCCACCGAGCTGGGCCAGGATCTGGCCGCGTCCGTCGAGGCGCTGATGCGGGTGGTCTCGACCCCGCAGGCCGAGACGCAGGGCGGCCCGGAGGGCCTCAGGAGGCGGATCTAGGGCCAGGCCCGTAACCTCGGACCAGACCTCGCTCGGCGGCAATCCCGCTTCACGACCGAGCCGGAGGACGCTGGGGGCGGGCGCAAGGAGCTAGCCGCGAGTCGCGGTGGGCAAGGAGCAAGCCGCGGTGGGCGCCGGCAGAATCCGCCTTCCGGGACCATCGGAGTCTGCCGCGATATTTCGCCGCTGACCGCGTCATCGTGACAGCGCTCTGTCCGCGACACCGGCTGGCATCCCGCCGACCCAGGATGATCGCCTTGTGCGCGCCTTAGCCGCGTAGCGTCATGGCGCTCACGGAAACCGCCTTGCCTGAACTTCCCTATTTGCGAAGCCAACTTCGCAATTTGCGCATGGATCCCGTCAGACATCATTCCCCCATCCTTGCCTCCCTGAGCGCTTTTCCGCCCTCCCCGCCTTACCGTTTGCGTTTTGCAGTATAGCCAACCGTCAACCATTTTCCCGAAAATCCATACGTTTCATCGACAGCGCCGATTTCCGACCGGTCGGAAAGTCGTCCGCAAGCGGCAGCGCTCCGCCCGCGAAGCCATGCCGCGCCCGCAGAGCGCCCACCATGCCGTGATTTGGCTCTGGAGGTTGAAACGTCGGGCTCTCTCGGCTATCCTAGTCAGAAAGTCTGCCTGCGGCGGGGGTTTGCGACCGCGCAGTGAAAGAGGTGAATTTTGGACGCGATTCCGAATTCCTGCCCGAGCCGGACCGGTTTCCCGCAACGCCTTAAGGCTGCCCGCGGGAAGCCGACTGCCCGCAACCTCGCCTTCGCCCCCGCGCTCGTTCTTGCCCTGGTCCTGGGCGCGGCCTTCCCCGCGGCCCTGGCCGCCTCGGAAGGGGGGGCGCTCGAGCTGGACGGATCCTCGCTCTCGCTTTTCTGGGCTTTCCCCTTCGCGGGAATGCTCCTGTCCATCGCCGTCCTCCCGCTCTTCGCGTCCGGGTTCTGGGAACGCAACTTCGGAAAGGTCGCGGTCGCTTGGGGACTCGCGTTCCTCGTGCCCGGGGTCTTCCTTCTCGGCGCGGAGCTCACGGCCTACAACGCCCTTCATACGGTAGTGGGCGAGTACCTGCCCTTCATCATCCTGCTTTTGGCGCTCTTCGCCATCTCGGGCGGCATCAGGGTGACCGGCGCGCTCGCGGGGACCCCCCTCACGAACCTGACATTCCTGGCCGCAGGCACGGTGCTGGCCAGCCTGATGGGCACCACCGGGGCAGCGATGCTTCTCGTGAGGCCGCTTTTGAGGGCATTGTCCTCCCGCCGCCACAAGGTCCACTGCGTGGTGTTCTTCATCTTCCTGGTCGCCAACGCGGGAGGATGCCTCACACCCCTGGGCGACCCGCCCCTGTTCCTGGGCTTCCTCAAGGGAGTTGACTTCTTCTGGACGCTCAGACACCTCTGGCCCCAGACTCTGTTCGTCTGCGGGACCCTTTTGGCCATACACTTCGCCCTGGACACGTGGCTCTACCGCAGGGAATCGGCCGAAGGCGGCAGAGCCGCCGAGGCTGAGGCAGGCGGGCCCGAGGCCGGCGCCTTCGAGTCGGCGGTCCGCGAGACCGGGGCAGGCGCGACAGCGGCCGATGGGCCAGCGGATCGCGAGACCGCAACCAAAGGGGCGAACACGGGAAAACGGTTCGGTCTGGAAGGAAAACGCAACTTCCTGCTCCTTCTGGGGGTGCTGGGGCTGGTGCTCTGGAGCGGGACCGCTGACGGAGATGCGTTCAGAATTTGGGAGGATATCGAATACCGCCACGCGAACCTCGTCCGCGACCTGGGACTCCTGGCCCTGGCCGCGCTGTCGATAGCCATCACGCCCAAAGCCGCCCGCCGCGGCAACCACTTCACCTGGGCCCCGATCATGGAGGTGGCCAAGCTCTTCGGGGGCATCTTCATCACCATGATCCCGGCAATCGCAATCCTGCGGGCCGGAACCGACGGGGCCCTCCGACCGCTCGTCTCGCTGGTGACCGCCGCAGACGGCGCCCCCGTGAACGGCGCCTACTTCTGGCTCACCGGCGCACTCTCGAGCTTTCTGGACAACGCGCCCACCTACCTGGTGTTCTTCAACTCCGCAGGCGGGGACGCGCTCAGGCTGATGCACGATTTCCCCGGCACCCTCGCTGCCGTGAGTTGCGGGGCGGTGTTCATGGGGGCCAACACCTACATCGGTAACGCCCCTAACTTCATGGTGCGCTCGATAGCAGAGGAACGCGGCTTGAAGATGCCGAGCTTTTTCGGCTACATGTGCTGGTCGGTGGGTATCCTCATCCCCATCTTCCTGGCGGCGACGCTCCTGTTCTTCTAAAGGCTGCCGCGGTGGCGGAGAAGGTAAGGTCGGCGAAATATGTCGTTGATCTGCTTCGACATGCCGGGAAGCCAACGGCGCGTTAAAAGAGGTCCTGACATCGCTTCCCCATCAAGTCAAATGGCATCCGAAATTCCCAGATTAATCTCGTCGAGCCATCGACCTGTCTAAAGCTGATGTCGGTCGGCGAAGAGGCGGAACCGCCGACTCCTATCGCCTTGCCCGATCTCTACCAAAGCCTTCACCTTCCGCCGAGAACGGATTCTATTTCTAAGATGACCTTTCACGGGCAAGATAGACCTCCCCATCTCGATCCCGTCCCTGCATGCCGTAAACGCATTTTTAAGTCAGCCGATCAGACAATAACACCGGCTATTCGTTCATGGGTGGGGGAGACCAGGCAACATGTGAAGGTTGGCTCGGTATCGAGGGACAGAAATATTCATGGTCGGCGGTGAGGTTGTCCCGGTTCCGGAAGCGCCATACCGCAATGTCAGGGAATGTGGTCGGGCTAACCACCTGGAAGTGGCCATGTCCGCTTCCCAAGAGAACTGATTCCGCATTAAAGATATAATATGTAGAACTCTATTGTCCTAATTGATTCACTATCATCTTCCATTGCCCCCCAGGTGGCTGGCGCCGGGTATGCCACAGTGTCTCCAGGGGCTCCTCCCCGTTAACGGTTAAGTGCCATGCCTGATATCATATCGCACGGGGTTTCCCCCAGATATTCAACGACCGGAAGGTTGCAGCCGGACTCTGTAGTCGGGAATACTGGGCACCCCACCCTTAAACAGGCTAACTCTGGCGTGATTTTATGGCACACTGATTCATGACGCTCTGTCCCAACAAAGTCGGCTCCCCCCTGCCAAAGCGGCAAAGATTAAGTGAGCGCATTCCTCCCGGAAGCATGCCGCGTGGGTTCCTCGCTCGTGAATGAAGAGTACCTGTCGGGCGAAACGGCTCGATACGACCAGGTCCAGGAAGCGTGAGCTCTATGAAAGGACAAATGACACAGAAAAAACTTCCTTTAGGTGTTCCTACCTTTCGGGAAATTATACAGGGTAATTATCTTTACGCTGACAAGACCGAATATATGAACAGCATGCTTAAAGGCCCAAAATTCCTCTTCCTGTCCCGGCCCGGACGATTCGGCAAGACGCTCCTCTTGGACGCGGTCGAGGAACTTTTCCTGGGCAACCGGGAGCTCTTCAGGGACCTCTGGATCGTTTCCAACAGCAACTATGGTTTCGAGAGGCATCCAGTCCTGAGATTCGACATGTCTTACGATGGGCTTGCCGCCAAGGATGACCTTGCCGAGAACATCAAGTCGGATTTGACGGATATTGCCGAAACCGAGGGCTTCACTATCGGATCGAGTTCATGCGGCAGGATGCTGGGAGAGGTTCTTAAAGGGGTTTCAGAAAAATACGGTCTCGGCGTGGTCATCCTGGTCGACGAGTACGATGACCCGGAATCCTCCCTTATCTCCAGCAGGAAACTGTCATCTGACAACCTTGATTCCACTGCAAAAACCCTCCCCCTCGACAGAGAGGCGGAACGCTTTGTGGCCATCGCACTGGCCCCCTTGCGCTTAAGCCTTTAACCACCGCCATTCAAGCATCCCCTTTCCCCAGCATTCTGCCGTCAAATTGCTGCCAGGAGATGAGGGTGGGGGTTTTTGCAGTGGAATCAACCTTGAAGTCCTTCGGGGATTCTACTAGGCCCTTAAAAAATTCAAAAGATACATCCGCTTCGCGCTCGTCACGGGCGTCACCCGTTACGCCATGTCCGCCTTGGACTCCGGACCGAACAACTTCTTGGACATCTCGCTGTCGCCGGAATTCTCGGGTGTCTGCGGCTTCACCATCTCCGAGTTCGACCGCCTTTTCTAGAGACAGATTCGAAGACGCCCTCAAAGACCAGAAAATCAACGGGGACATCGACCAGGGCGTCGATCATGATGCGCTGAAAGACAAAATCATCGAATGGTACGGCGGATACAACTGGCTCGGAGAGGAACAGGTCCTGAACCCTTATTCGATAATCAATTTTTTCAAGAAAAATGAGCGTGACGACTACTGGCCTTCATCTGGGCAACCGTCCCACCTGTCCGCCTTTGTGAGGAAACGGCCTTTGGAATTCATTCAGCCATGCCTTGACGGTTATCCTGCCGAACAGATCGGGAAAGTCGACATCAGGAAAAGGCTCGCGGCCGTCCCTGTCCTTTTTCACAGCGGCTATCTGACTATCGATCGCAAAATCCACAAGACTCAGATCGTCAATGGCAAAACCGTCAAAGTCAAGGAGTTCACGTTCAAGGCCCCGAACCTGGAAGTCGCATTGAATTACCCTGCTTCTTTCTTCAAGGCGGCTTTCGAGCTGGGCGACCGAGATTTCAAAGATTTCGCGGAGAAACTGCCGAAATCATTCCTGAAGAGGGACTCCGCAAAAACTGCCAGGCTAATAAGCGATCTTCTTGCCGGGATAACGGCCATCCGACACGAATCATCTGAAAAATTCTTTCATGCCATCCTCCATACGGCTTTTCTTGCCGCCGGGATTGAGGTCCTGAGCGAGATACGTTCCGGCCTTGGCCGATCCGACATGGTCTTGTTTCTCGAAGACGGGGTCCGCGTCGTGATCGAACTGAAATATCGCAGGGGCGAAGAGACTGACAGCATGGAAGACGATACGGACCTTTCTGTGAAAGACTTCATTGCCACGCTCGACTCCGCCGAAAAGCAGATAAGGGAAAGGGATTACTCCGGCGCTCACAGGCTGAATGCCATGGAAGTCATATGCCTGGCACTGACGATCCGCGGGAAGTACGATGTAGCGGCCCGTTATCTTGATCCCGGAAAAGCTGACGGACCGCAGACCACCTGAAACTATCCGGCGTCTCCCCTACGGACCTCCCACGCTTAAGGCATGACTACGTAGCCGTTTTCACCATTATTACATCCCAGACGTGATTATCAGACAAATTCCAAAAATATCTGTTCCTGGCTATAGAAATGACGGGGGCTAAACAACCCTGAGTTCCCCATGGACGTGGCGGCTACAGGGTGAAAATCGGCCCGCTAGCCCATGTTTCGCTGTCAAGACATGACACAAACCATGCCTACGAACTTTTGATTTGAATTAGGGTCTAGCACCCGTCATGTCTATAGCCATGTATCTGTTTATGCCCTCACGGCTATCTTTTCCTTTCATGCGAGACACCGGGTCGACACCAGACTTCATGGTTACCCTGTGATATAATAGACATTTCCTTACTCCTGATTCGGGTTCCTACAAGTCAATGCGATCCGCCATCCCAATCACAGTCCCAAGGCAGGAACTCCCTCCCCAGCGACATTGAAGGGAGGTTTTCGCTTTCGAGCACTGGCAACGCCTAAGCGTCCTTACTGACATCTTCTTGAGAGGCCGTGAGCCCCCTTCTCGGGGCAGGCTCGAGAATCCCTCCGAGCCGGCTCTGAGGCACCCCGGATGGTTTTTCGTGGCCTTTCCGTTTCTCCTGCGGGTCAATATCTAAAATTTCCAATACTTGCAGCTTCGGTACTATCTAGATGTTTTTTGAATTTTTTCTTATGTATCGTGGCTACACAAATCCAGAATCTAATTTTGATACGCATTAATTTTAAACCTATGTCATGGCAACGCAAAAATAAATTGCAAATTATGAAAAACATTTTTTCCATTAGCTAACCAATGTCAACAACTTAAGGCAGAAACCGACCGTTTCTCAGAAATTTTCATCAATGATATCAGTTGCTTGACAGACGCCGCTCCTCTTAAGTTGTTGACATTGATTAGCTATCCCTGAAGTTAAAAAATACGATGGGTATCAGCATGAAGGGCTACCAACTTGCCGGACTCGGCGGCGAGAGGGCAGTCGCGGCCGAGACACAAGCAAAACACTCCAGCGAGAGAGAGGTCGATAGTCTTCTGGTTGCTGGCGAAAGTCGACTTTCGGAGACCTCTACCGGTTTGAGAGGTCTCGAAACCTGCGCGAAACGCGATCGCGCTCTCCCTCCAACCGAAAACCCGAAACCCGAAACCCTCGTGAGCTGGAATCGCTTCCCGTTACCCTCAAGCCCCGGCCCGAAGCTTTCCCACGGGGGTCCTGGCCACGGCCTTCAATGACCTGTCCGACGACGTTTCCGGAGTTTCGCTCGCCGTCCGAGTCCGGTCCCGGCCCGAAACACGAAAACCTTATCGACAATTCGGTCGTTTTCTGAGAAACTATGGTTCTTCGGGGGACCGCCACGCCGACTGTGAAGGACTCCAGTTTTTCCTCATGCGTCCGATAGGTAATCAGGCCCGCCAGTATTGGCAGACGGACAGAAACCATGGCCAGATCGCGGATCCTCACCCTTACGCTATCGACCGCGCTTCTCCTCGCGGCTGGCCCGCTCTGCGCCCAGGACTTCGGGAACGGCATTGACGATGACCTGACCGACCTGTTCTCGGACCCCGGGCTCCCGCCCCTGATATCCCCGGCTTCCGTCACGCCGGATCAACAGGATCCGGACGGGGGGCAACCGGTCGCGCCGCCCTCCGGTTCCGCCCCTGACCCCGCCCCCCCGATAGCCGAATCGCAACCGGCGGCCCCCCCCCCGGCTCCTTACACGCCTTCCGTGCGGCCGCCTTCCGCCACCCCGCCCGCGTCCCCCCGCGTCCAGGCACCAACGGTGAGCCCTCCGGCGGCACCGATGATGCGGGGCCCTGCGGCACCGGTCCCTCCCGTTCCCCCTGCTCCCGCGCCGTCCGTTTCGGCCCCTCCTCCCCCGACCATGCCGCCCTCCACCCCAGGAGAAGCACCGGACGGGCAATACCAGCCGACCACTGCCGACCCGCCGCCAGCGACCGGGCCCGCAGGGCTGCCGATGCCGCCCCTACAGAACAGGGAGCAGCCAGGGCCTGCCGCGCAACCTGCCTCTCAGCCTGCGGCCCAGCCGGAGCCTGCCGCGCAGCCTGCGCCGCTGCCGATACCAGCTCCACGACCCGCTTCCCTACCAGAGGCGCAAGCGACACATGAGGTTCAGCCCGTCGCGCAACCGACACCTTCCGCGTTGCCCGCCCCACAGCCCGCTTCGCAACCGATGCCGCTCTATCAGCCTGATGCGCAACGGCCGCCTTCCGCGCAACCCGCCTCACAGCCTGACGAACGGCCGATGTCGGCCACCCTGCCTGAAGCGCAACCGTCGCCGGTCACCCAGCCAGCGGTACAACCTACACCCGTTCCGCAACCTGCGGGCGACCCGACCTCCGCGGCACAACCGGTCGCGGCAGGCGTTCCGCCTCCCGCCTGGGCGGAGGAAGGTACCGCAGGCTCTGAGGCCCCCGGCGCGGCACCTGCCTCGGACGCCTCCGATGGGGAGGGTCAGGAGGCCCAGCCCCCAGCCATCCTTCCCCCGGAGTCCCGCCGCGTACAGGGTCAGGCGGTGCCCTTACCGTCCCAGCCCTGGCGGAGCAGCTCGCTGGACAGCGGGGGCTCCGTGACCGCGCTGGGCGCCCTCCCCGATTTCGATGCCTCCGGAAGCGTCTGGCAGGAGATGGAGGTGGGCGACTTCGCCCGGCCCTCCGGGAGCGGCCCCAGGCTCCCCGCGACCGACGGCCCGGCTTTCCCGCAGGGCCCCCGCTTCCCGGTCGTGAACGCCCAGGGAACCCCGGGGCAACTTTCCCCGCCGACCCAAGGCCAGGCGCCCGGGACCCCGCCGCTGCCGCCCTCCTCGCAGGGCGCCGACGGCACGCCGCCGGAAGGACAGCCCGCCCCCGCCTCGCCTCCTCCGGACCCGCCCGTGAGCCAGGAGCGGCAGCAGCTGAGGGATCTCTTCAGCGACATGCTCCCCGAGACTCCGCCTCCTGCCCCTCCCGAGCCGCCAGCCGCCCCCGAAACGCCCGCCGGACCGCAAGACGCCGCCGGGACCCGCCAGGACGGCGCCCCCGCAGTCTCGGGGACGCTCACGCCTCCACCCGGCCCCATGGGGGCGCAGGGCGGTTCCTTCTCGCCTATACCGGACGCGGGGACTCCGCCCGGCCAACTCGCGCCTTTGCTCCCGCCGCCGCTCCCGCCCCGCGAGGTGGGCCCCGACCGTGGTGAAGGCGACGAGCCCGTCTTCGAACGCCCGACCATCAGGGCCCCCGCCCCTGCCGAGGACCCCTTCGCGGGACCGGCCATAGGTCGGGCGGGCTCGTCCTTGGCGGACGACGGACCCATGGACCCCTCAGCCCGCGGCCAGGCCGCTATCCTCACCCCGCCAGGGACCCAGGGCCAGCAGTCGGCGCCTGCGGCGCCCTCCGGAAGCCAGCGGTCCCGGGGCGCGAGCGGGTCCGCCACCGCCTCAGGCGGCTCCCGGCCTGCTCGCCGTTCCCGCAGCGCCCCCGCCCCGGTCAAGCCCAACCTCACGGTCATGATCGTGAACGAGACCGGCAATCCCGCCGCGGCCGAGAACTACAGATCGGTCTTAAGCTCCATCGGTTACGACGTGGTGAGTATCGCGGAACGCCCGAGCTCCGCCCCGGGCAGCCGCCAGACGGTCATCTCCTACGAGCCCGGCAAGGAGGCCCAGGCCCGCGCCTTGGCCAGGAGGCTCCCCGGAGACAAGTCCGTCACTGCTTCCCGCGAGCCCCTGCCCGCTCAGGCCATCGTCATCATCCGCTGAAACCCTGTCGGCCGGGGAGGCCTTCCGTGCCCGGCCGAATCACCCTTCGTCTTGGCTCCGGCCAGCCCGAACGCAAGGGGCAACAGCAGGGAAACGCCCGGCACCTCGCGGCTTTTGCCTGACACCCTAATCGCGCCGACATGGTTGCCATGCGCGGGAACCCGCGCACACGGCTCACGTATCCGTCATGCTCACCCGCCTCGCCTCGAAGGCACGTTTCCGACCGCCCTCCTTCGCCTCGACTGCCACCGCGTGCCATGTGACAATCAAACCGCCTCCCGCCACCCCCGCAAAGAATTCAGCCTCCACTACCCTGGTCCACCGTGACCCGGGGGGCCCCTCCGCCCTCTACGAGACGGATCTGCGCTACACACGGCTCCTTGCGGCCCGTTTCGGGGAGAGGTTCCTGAGCTACCGCCGCCTGTGGCGCGAGCGCTCCGAGGGCGCCGACCCAGGCGGCTTTCCTCTGAGCCTGGATCTCTCCTGCAGCTCGGGCTGCCAGCTCCGTTGCGTCATGTGCCCTCTCCCCCGCAGGGGGAAAATGGCCCGGCGCCTCATGGGACTCGGTCTTTTCAGGCGGCTCATGGACGAGGCGAAAGAGCTGGGCCTCCCTGCCGTGACCTTCGGGCTGGGGAGCGAACCGTTACTGGATCCCCGCGCGCCCGCTCTCGTGGAGACTGCTGCCGCCGCAGGCGTCATGGACATCCGCCTGGGCACCAACGGCCAGGCGCTGACCGCCGACGTGTCCGCGGCGCTTGCGGACTCCGGGCTGACGCGCCTGGAGGTCTCGGTGGACGCCGCCAGCGCGGAGAGCTACCGCGCGGCGCGCCCCGGCGGCGATTGGGACCTGTTGGTCCGGAACATCGAGGGCTTTCTCGAGACGCGCGCCAGAAAGGGTCTGGACACGCCCCTGCTGCGCCTGAGCTTCCTTGCGCTCCCCGTGAACGATGGCGAGCTCCCCCTTTTCCTCAGGGCGTGGGAGGGACGCGCGGACATGATCTCCGTGCAGAGACCCGTGTGGTTCCCGGAAAGCCTGCTCCCCGCCCCGCAGCCGCCCCCTCCGGGGCCGATCGTCTGCCGACAGCCCTGGCAACGGCTTGGCGTCCTGGAGGACGGGACGCTGTGGCCCTGCTGCAGCTGGCACGGGGAACGCCTCCTCTCCGGAACGGACCTCTCGTCCGGCATAGCGGGAGCCTGGGGCGGCGAGGCCATGACGGCGCTCAGGCAGGCACTTTCGGGAGACTCGCCGCCTGCGCCGTGCCGTCTGTGCGCCTCCGCCGGAATCGCAGCCAAGGATTCCAACGCCCGGGATTGAAAGGCGCATGACAAGGTCAAGGAACGCCTCCGGGGACAAGCGCCCCGAACGCGGACACCGGCACGGCGCCTGCGCCCCACGCGTTTCCTCGCGGGCCTGCGGCTCGTGTTCCGGCACCTGGCGGGCATTTCAGCTTTGCGGCATCTCCCCGTCGGCCGCTTGAGACGATCGGGCCGCCGCCGGGGTTACGTTGCCCGCCCGCATCAGTTTCCGCGCACGGTTCAGTTCCCGCAAGCCCTTGCGGGCCAGCTGGGCCTCAGGATGATCCTTCCCCAGATACTCTTCCAGCCCCTTGACCGATCTGCCGAGGATCTCCGAGCCGCCGTCCGCGTCCCCCGCCCGAAACATGGCGATGGCAAGGTTCACGCCCGCCGCCAAGGTCTCGCGGTCCTCCTGGCCCAAAAGCCCGGCAAGGCCCCTGTGGGCCTCCTTCAGCCGCGCGAGGGCCTCTGGCCACCACCGCTTCTCCAGCGACAGGAGGACAGCGCCCAAGGCGACGTTTATGGTCAGTGCCTCGACCGAACCGGGACCCAGCGCCGCCTCGGCATCCTCGAGGGCCCAGCGGAGGGCTACGGAGCATCCGATGACGTCCCCACCCATGACGCGGGACTCGGCGGCGCGGCGCCGCGCCGCCAGGGTCTCGGGATGAAAGGACCCCAAAGCAACCTCCCGCGCGTCGGCTGCCGCCAGGTAAAGCCCTATGCTTCCTTCCACGTCCCCGAGGAAGCCCCGGGTTGCGGCCAGCGCGTCCATGGAGTCCAGGAGATCCGGGTGTCCCGGCGGCAACCGCTCCAAATCATTTTTCAGGAGCTGGCCGTAAACCATGTCCGCCAGCCTGTAGTTGCCCGAGATGAGCGCGTAGGCGCCCATCCTTCCCTGTGCCCTCCTATAGGCAAGGCTTCCGAGGCCGCACGTCTTGTCGGCGCTCCGGCAGAGCTCCGCCATTAACGGCATCCCGTTATCGGGAATCCCCAGCTCGAAGAGAGACCAGGCCCTGGTTTCTTCCGCGAAGAGCCGCTCTTCCCCGAAAACTGGGCCCGTGCCTCCTGACGCGGCCGCGGCCGCGCTTGCCACGATAGCCTTCGCGGCCCCCGCACCGCCTTTGCCCCTGCCTCTCCCGCGCGGAGCCGACTCCGAAGCGCCTGCGGTTCCGCCCTCCGACGATGTGGGCAACCTCTTGCCCCCGTCCGTGCCGACCACGCATGGGGCGCTGCCCGAGTCCCCCGCCGTCCCGGCTCTGGTTCTGGTTCTGACAGAATCCCCGGCGTTTCCCGGTGACAAGGCATCGCACGTGTCCGCGACATCCGCAGGTGCTCTGCCCTCTTTTCCGACATTCGCCGAGGCACTGCTCGAGACCTGGATGTCCCCTGCCCCGTTCAAGGCCGACTTGCTTGGAGCTTCCGAAGGCGCCCCCGCATCTCCGGGCCCTATCGGGGACATCGTTTCCGCCGATGCCCCTAAGCCCCCCCCTCCCGCAGGATGCCGGAACGTGCGGGAGCGGGACACGGGGGACATCGGGAGCAGACGGAGGGCCTTGGCGCGGGGGTTCAGGCTCTCGAACTCCAAGAACTCCTCCACAGCCGCGCCAGCCGCGTCCAGCGCCCCCTGGAAATCGCCGCGGATCATCCTGAGCCTCGCCGCCCTGCTGAGCGCCGCCGCGGCGAGGGCCAGGAATGGCGAGCCCTGTTTGACCACGGGCCCCAGGGCCTCCCGGCACAGGCGCCAGCACTCCTCTGCCCGTGAAAAGTCCCCTCCAGCGGCCAGGCGCTCACCCAGCAACACCATGCCGTCTACCGTCTCGTTGACCGATCGAAAGCGCCATGCCGGGAACGTGAAACCCAAAGTCGGGCGCGAGCCGTGACCCGGATCGCTTGCGGTCGCCGCTGCCACGCCGCCAGAGTCGGCCATGGGGCCGGAGGCCTTCGGAGGGAGCAGGGGCATGGCCATGCGTGACGAAGGAAAACCCATGCCGGAACACGTGGAGTCCATCCCGGCGGAGAAGGCCTTCGGGAAAATATCTTCCGGCAAGAGGTCCGCATAGGATCTGGCCAGCCGGGAACGCAACGACGCCCTCGCGGCAGCTGTCTGTGCGGCAGTTTTGGGTGGTGCCTTGGGCTTCGGCGCGGCCTTGGGCTTCGCCGCGGCCTTGGGCTTCGCCGCTGCTTTGGGCTTCGCCGCGGCTTTGGGCTTCGCCGCGGCCTTGGGTTTCGCGGAGACTATTGGCTTTAACGATGTCTTGCGCTTCATCGGGGACTTGGGCCTCGTCATGATCTTGCGTTTCATTGATAACCGGGCTCAATAAATGCATTGAGCTTCGCAGATACCTTGGGCTTCGTTAGGGATTTGATTTCGCCGATTCATTGAGGCCATACGGCAATGAGGCCCCTGAAGTCAGGAAATGCTGGACAAGGATGGTTTAAGGCACTCTCCGGTTCCGGCGGCTCACGAAAAGTTGTCCTCACCATCGCGCTGTTAGATTTTTAGGGCAGTCTCAACAGCCAACCCTTTGGATATCAGGACCTTAGGTTGGAATGACACTCTAGGTTGTCCAAAATTCGGACGTCAACCGGGTCGTATCGTCAGTCTCGGCCATCGAAGATGAAACCGGAGCCGAAGCTTTCATGTCCTCGTCTTCGTGGTCCGGCGGCGCCTCCGCCAGCAACCGGTCGGGAAACCCGACAAGAAGCGCAGTCGCCCAGGCAACGAGCCCCAGCACTGCACAGACCGTCGGTAAAATCAGATATCGTATGATCCCCTCAATAGGCATGTGCGCCATGAAAAATCCGAAGTCAGGCATGTTGACACCGTGTACGTCATGTATGAATGACGGAACCGTTATAAGTCTGAACTGCAACCTGAGGCAGGTAACTCCCCCTAGTCATTGGCCTCAGGGAGGCTTAAGGGAAGGCAAAACGTACCAATTAAAGAGGCATGACTTCTCAATCGACCTGATTGGACCGTTGCCGCCCCGCCCGGATCTTCATCATGAATCCTTCGTCGGCTTATTGCGGAGGCGTCATGAATGCCTTGAAAAAAGAAACATACGGAAAGTGTCAAGGGGTAAGCATGGTAATCTGACTCAGCGTTGGTCATCGGGATTTCTGGCGCTATCCCAGCATACGTAATGGCGAATATGACCTGGAACGGATTGAACCGGGAAAACGCTTTGTATTAAGAAAACGTTTAGGATGGAGGGAAAGGGGTTGGAGTGGGGGAAACCACTCTAATTCGTCCTACAGCTCTCGCGGCAAATCTAGCCATCCCCAAGTCAAACAACGAAAAGTATAGCCTTACGCGGCTTTCGGAAAGCGGCGGAAAAGCCACTCACAAAGATGAACCGTAAAGAATCCCTCCACTCATCAATCGTCAGTATTGCCAGATGAGCAGCCTGATGCTAAAGGGACTGCATGATGGACTGATATGTGACCCAGAAGATCAATTCGGTGACCGAGGAGGCGACATTCGACAAGCCGGCTGAAGCGAACGAACCGTGCCATACAAGATAATCGGAAGCATGGAAACAGAAGCAAGGCGGTGACAAGCAAGTACCTTGTATGCTGTATCGCAGCAAGCAAGATCATGGGAGGCAAGTCACCGGGAGCAGGTTGACTGAAGGCAAGTTCTCCTGAAATATGGTGACAGACAAATCCTACGCCAGGTCAACGCGACGTCCGAAGGATTCCTTCGGACTCTGGATGCCAGAGTGGTCTTCCCGTCGACATCGAAATGGGAAATGCGGAAGATGTTTAAAAAATGCCGCAGCAAGGCGAAAGATAAGCACCTACCCTCGAACGTACTGAATCGGCGAAACAAGGTTGAAAATAGAGCGAAATCTGGTTGAACGCGGGAGGATTTCCACAGCCTCGATCGTCACGCGAAGACGTCACCCGTCGGCTTCAGGAAGCCCATCTCGTCCTGTAAGTTGAGGAGCCTCTCCCACGCCGTTTCTGCCCCCTTGGAGGGGGACCCTGCCGAGCGCTCGTAGTCGGCAGTGGTCTTCAGGAGGACGTTTTCCGCCAATTCGGGATGGCCGGACCAGAACAATGCCCGCCCGAGTTCCCCAGCACAGTCCAGAGTCCGCTCATGGTCCGGGCCGAAGACCTTCAGGTGGAGCTCTACAGCGGCGGACAGCGCCGAAGCTGCCTCGGAGAAGGCGCCGGAGGCGGAAAGGATGTCCCCCGCCCTGGCAGCGGCTATGCATCTTAAGGGGTGGTAGGCTCCCAGTACGGTCTCCGCATCGTCAGCGCACGCCCGGACCAGACCCAGCGCGTAGCCGTGATCTCCCGCGTGTCCGGTCTCGACCGCGAAAGAGATCCGGTCCGCTATCGTGAAGCGGTGGGTGGGCCCCAGCGATTTGATGTCCCTGGTCACGAGATCGGCGTAGAGCTCCCTGGACAGCTCCCTGATCTGGACCTTGGCCGCCAGGGCTGCCCGACTCGCCAAGACGCGCAGGGTCTGCGGGCTCCCCTGCCCCAAGTGGCGCGAGGACCTGAGCGAGAGGTCCGCGAGCTCGCAGTTGGCCCTGGACCAGCCCCAGAAGGAGAAACCCGCAAGCGCCATGGTCTCCTCACAGAAGATGGCCTCCTCGGAGTTGGGTCCCTGCCCGTACTCCAGGTGCGGGTACCCGGCCGCGGCCGAGGAGAGGGCGGCCTTGGGCTGGTCGCGAAGTAACGAGCGTCTCGCGAGACGGCTCAGGTAGATGGCCGAGTCAAGGCTGTTGCCGTCGAGGACAGTCTTCCGGAAGCCGTCCCAGTCGAGGTCGAGCCAGGAGTAGTCGCCCTCGGCCGCAAGCTCGGAAGCCGCGTCGTCAGTGATCGAATTGAAGGGCGGAGCGCTCATCTCCCTGGTCTTCCAGATACAGGGCCGATCAAGGACGGGCCGGGACCAGTCAACGTATGCGCATGCTTCGTGGGAAACGAAGCCTTTGACTCCGAAACCTGATGTGAACGGTCTCGCCGAGAGGTAACCGTCACCAGGACGAACGCCGATCTCCGAGGTCTGCTCGACCTCCAACACTGAATCATTCATGGTGATCACCTGATATTGGATAGAGGGAAGGCGCTCTTCGGTTAAGTTGAACGTCACGGCTGCGCGAGAATCATAATGGAAGTCATACAGCCTCAAAAATTATAGGGACAGGGTCAACAATTGGCGAATGGTATCCCCGATGGCTCCGTTCCTGGGGCGGGATCGGGGCTTCGGCGTTTTGCCGAACCGCCGATTGCTCCGTAATCAGGACAGGGACCCGGAGATAACCGCATGCCTATCCACGAGAAAGCGATGACGTACTGAATTGGTTAAAGCCATTTGGCTACCGGCACAGTACTCAAGAATCGTCATGGGCCTGGGTACGGGAATAACGGAGTCCCAGAATACCTTACGGCATATTCCGTCAGAGGGAAACCGAATAAAGGCGTTGGCGAGAGAACTTAGAGTTGCGCCGATGAATCGTTGATCTTCCGGAGAGATGATACAGACATGATTCAAAGGAATACTATTTTTCCGGACCGTCGTCAAGCGGAAATGAGTTCAGACGGCTTGCCATGAAAAAAAAAGTTTGACCAATAATTTCGCGATTGTCATGCGAAAATGAAATCAAGAATTTCGCTTTCAATGTTTCTATTCAAATATCGTAAAAAGTAAAAGATCATCAGCAACGATTCGCGAAAATGAAAATTATTAGACACAAGTCGCTGAAATTTGCTTCTTAACAGACCCGTTTATCATCATGGGAAAAATTATGAAGTGTCTTCATGAATTGGTGGGATGTCAAAGCCATGAAAACCCGAAAATTAGTGATTGTAAATTTATTTTCACCCAAAATGTTTTTGCATTAACCAGATTATGATGGTCAAGAATTATACCCAAAATATAATTTTCAATATACCTCATAAACTTATGCGCAATTAAATCGTGAGCGAAAATCGTGAGCGAAAATCGTGAGCAAATATCATGAAATCGCAAAAATTCAAAGACAAAAATTCAAAAAATGTGACATAATCGCGTTGGCAAACGAAAACTGACAGGAGATGCCTGGAAAATCGGCCAAACACTGCAGTTGACCTTAATGAATACTTGATGCGGAAAATACCTTAATGCCAATGGGATAAATCCGGTATCTTGGCATGATCGAAACAAAATCACCGGCAATCGGACCCGCAACCTGAGAACCCTTAAGGGACGGTCGTCACGCTCATGCGAGGGTACATTTTAGTCCTTGATGGCACCAATGAATCAAGCACGTATAGAATGTTCAGATAATGCAGAACTAACAGGAAAGCGAAGGAAAATAAACATACACAGTGCATGGCGAAAAGCCACCGAATCATGAAATCCTTCCCTGAGCTACTGAGAAATCCCAGATTGAAGCTGCGAACCGAATAAAGGAGATTATACCCAACATGAAATATGTTCCACTGCAAATACCTCCCCACTCACCTCTTGCAATGATTTAAGGAAAGAGTGTCAGGACAAACTACGCACAGATAAACAGTGTTTGCGGCTTTACCGCAAGATTGCCAATTCGAAAGCCGCATAGCGTTCGACTTCTCTGTCGAGGTGGAGAATTTTTTGCAGTGGAATCAAATATATCAAAAATGCGGCCGTCAAGCATGCCCTGAAGCATCAGCCGAACCTCGGCTTCACCGGCAATATGGTCAGGAATGAAAATTCGCCGGACACGACATCACATAGAAAGCCGCCACTCAGACATAGTCCGGGAGCGGAGACGCACCCCTCCAGCACGAGCCCCCTGTCGAGATGGCAAGGACGTACGATGAGAAACGAGGCGCGGAGCGGAACTGGAGTAGTCCCCCCTGCCATTGAGGAACAATCCAAGTACCGACGGGAACCAAAGGCCAGCTCCGTGAAATATCATGGCGATGTCGCAGGGACACAGACCGACAAGAAAAATGTTGGCCTGGACCACAGCTGTCCAAGATAAAATCCACTATTCGCATGCCTTTCCGGAAGGCAAATGATTCAATGCATCGGCAATATACACATAATAAGCAAAATAAGAGATCTTTCCATGACAGCTAGTCTCTTTGAGATCTAATTATCCTCATTATCCTATTAATTCGGATTAGTAGAGTATGCTGACCAATTAAAAGTGGAAGCATTGTCTTGTCTTACAAAAATGTTATGATCTGGCTTTGCCATGTAATATAACACTATCCTGAAATTTAATTTCAAAGTGTGGATATTATCGTTGGTCTTCCTGCGCAAGACATCAAGGCAAATATCTCCGAACAGCCCTTTATGACTTGAAAATATTGGTATCTTGTTCATAATGTCATATGCACTTTGAAAAGTAGACGTCGATATTCTCCGGTGTTCGTTTGCGGAACAGGCAGCTCTGGCTTGACGTTGGCGCCTAACCTGTGACTGAATCAGTCGGTACGGCGACTCGGTCACCCCAGAAACAGGGCGGTCGCCGAAGCCGCCTGGCCTGTCATCCCGTGGACGGCATGCCTTTAACCGACCGTTCCCTCTCACGGGACACGTCACCGCGTAAAAGGAGGCTGAATGGCAGTATCCAATTCCTACCGGTCGAAAGCGGCCGACTTCAGATCGCCGACTTCCTGCTTCGCCCAGATACTCAAGTTCCTCAAGATGGTCGACTTCGACGGCATTGCCAGGGAGTGCGGGGCCGACAGGCACCTCAAGGGCTTCTCGTCATGGGATCA
>JAISFS010000081.1 GCA_031263485.1 Deltaproteobacteria bacterium
GCCACGGCCACCCTGGCCGGGCGGTACCGGCCGCGCGCCGCCCGCGACTTCGGCCCGTCGGGCCGGGCGGTCATTTCTCGCGTCTCAGCCATGTGAAAATGTCTCCTGGATCCCGAGCGGCCCGTAGAGGGCTTCCGCGAAGTCCGATGCCCCGGGGATCCCGCAGGCGTCGGCCCGGCACCGCCGGCAGTTGGACTTGACCGGCAGGTGCCGCGAGGCCTCGTCCTCGGCCGCCGCGCGCTCGGCCGCCGTCGGGGCGGACGCCCCCGAAAGCTCGTGCGCGGGCACGACCGGGATGAGGTTTATGAGCTCGGCGCCCCAGCCCTTCACTGTCCGGGCGACCTCGCCCGCGTGCGCGAGGTTTATCCCGGGGACTATCACCATGTTCACCTTGACCGTCATGAAGTTCCTGACGGCCTCCGCGATCCCCCGCTCCTGGGCGCCTATGAGGATTCGGGCCCCATCGAGCCCCCCGACGAACCTGCCGCCCGCCAGCACCCCGCGGTTGAGCCGGAGGAGTATGGCGGGATCCACCGCGTTCACGGTCACGGTGACCGTCTGGACGCCCGCGGCCATGAGCCCCTCCATGGCGCCGTAAAGCTCCAGGCCGTTCGTGGAGAGGCAGGTGATGATCTCGGGACGCCTCTCGCGCACCAGCCTCAACGCTTCCAGCGACTCCGGCCCCGCCAGCGGGTCGCCGGGCCCCGCCACCCCGGCCACCCTGATGTCCGGGCACAGGACAAGCGCGGTCTCGACTATTCCCGCCGCCTCCTCGGGCGGGACGATCCGCGCGGCGTTGCCCGGAAGCTCGGCCCCCCTGGAGATCCCCCGCGCGCAGAAGCGGCAGAATATGTTGCACCTGGGCGCCACGGGGAGATGTATGCGCCCCGTCGTCGGCTGGCATTTCGTGCTGAAGCAGGGGTGCTCCCTGATGTCCATCTGTGGCCTCCGAATTTCCGGTGCGGCCGGAATGCCGTCCGCGCCGGCGGGCGTTCACGCCGGCAGGAATCTGCGGGGAACGCGTTCGGGAAAGGGGTCTTCAGGCGGCCGAAGGAGACTTGATGCCGCCGCAGGCGCCCAAGAGATAATTTCATTTTTTACGTGTCTAATTTTTACGCGGGATATTTGCGGCTTTTCAGGCCGCGCCGACAGGCGGCTTTATGTGTCAGATGCGTCTTTACCTTACGGCGTCAGTCTTTAGGATAACGTGACGATCCGTTTCTTCATTTTGGCGACAGCAAGTCCCATAGGCATGTCGCGAGGCCGCAAAGCGTCCGTCAGCATATCGGTGAAGCGATTTCCTGACGCGCGCAATAGGGCCCGGAAGGCGGAGCGTCCTTGCGGCGCCCGCCTTCCGGAAACCTAATCGCCAAGTCCTGCGAAGGAGATACCGATTCTTGAACCGACACGAAGCAATCTTCAGATCTTCTCGCGGAACATCCGAACCTACGCATTGAACCTCGAAACCTGACCTTGTACAGTGAACTCGAAACCAAACCTTGTACAGTGAACTCGAAACCTAACCTTGTACCGTGTCCTCGAAACCTGACCTTGAGCCTAATCCCGAACCGTGACCTTGAGCCCGAATCCCGAACCGTGACCTTGAGCCTCGAGCCGTCGCTCAGGACGGGCCGGCGAAGCTATGGGACATGTCCTCCAGCATCGCGATGCCCCCGCGGTAGCCGGCGTAGCTCCTGTCCACGATCAGACGATCGTAGGTGGGGTAGGACACGCTAAGGTGGTGCGACTCGTTTTCCGTCTTGGCTATGTACTTTTCCAGTGAGCTCCCCAGGATCACCTGGAGCGGCTGGGCCTTGAGCTCCTGGCGGATCCTGTGGGAGTCGAAATCGAAGATCACCCTGGGCGCACTCGGGCTCTCCAGTCCCTCTGTCAGCCGCCTGGCTATCCCCTCACGGGCCCATTCCGGAGGATCGTCCGTGACGACCGCCAGCTCCGGGTTCCATCCCAGCTCGTTCGCGCCATAGCGCACAAGGGAGATGGCAGTCCTGCTGTCGGCTATTGTCGCGTTGAAGGCGTGAGGCATGGCTATCATGAACATCTCCGCGAGGTACTCCATGTAACGGTAGACGTATTTCTCCTCGCTCTCGATGTAGCCCTCGAGCCTCTTTTTCGGAATCCTGAGCCTGTTCCCCACGCGCCTCAAAAGCTCCGAGGTGTCCTTAGGGCCCACGGGCACGAAGTCCAGCGCCTCCCACGGCGTCCCGAACCTGTCCTCCAGCTTTTTCGCGGCCTCCACCCCGGCCCAGGGGCTGAAGACCAGGTTCAGCTCCGCCGCGGGGATCCTCTGGATGGAGCCCAGCGACCCGAAGTCGGAGAACACCGTGTTCACCCTGATGCCCGCGCCTTCGAAAAGCGCCTTCAGGGTCCTCAGCTCCCCTTTCCAGAAGATGTTCTGGTTGGGCACGATGCCGAACAGGTTCACGAGCCTGCGCTCGACGGGCAGGGGCTTCAGAAGCCCGTCTATCACGGCGTCCAGGAAGAGGTTGTAGCCCAGGAAGGCGTTCCCGACGAAGCCCGAGGTCTTCACGTGGATGACCGGGGCGCGGTCGCTGAACTCGGCCACCACCGAGTCGACGTCGTCCCCGATGAGCGCCGGGACGCATCCGGAGATGACCACGTACAGCTGGCCCTCCATCACCTGGATGGTGGAGTCGATGAGCCTCCTGAGCTTGTCCTCGCCGCCGAAGACCACGTGCTCCTCGATGAGCCCCGAGCAGGGCGTGGTCGTTGTGCCCGCGGCGCCGCACGAGTTGAGCCCCGATGCGTATGTCAGGCCCTGGGCGTTGGCCATGCCGCAGCCCGCCCCGGAATGCAGGATGGGCACGGCCCCGAAGACGGCCAGCGTCGCGCCGTAGGCGCCGCCCAAGGCGCAGGTGAAGCGGGGTGATTCGGCCACCTCGGGGTACTCCTTGGCGGAGAGCCTCCCCCCCTTGCCGGTCACGAGCGTGAGAGTCATTTCAAAGGGCCTCTTTGCGGTGGAAGTAGTGGGGGTCGGGCTGGTCGTACCACCATTGCTTATAGGGATCGCCGGTCTTCTGGAGCATGGTGTTCTGGAAGGAGCGGTTCCGCGTGGCCTGCAGCAGGAAGCTCCCGCAGGCCACCGCACCCGCGTAGCCGGCCTGGGCGCTCCACCTGCGCCCGTCCCCCCTCAGCGCGTGGATGCGGGTCATGCCCTTCTCGCGCTTGTACGCGCTCCCCTGGAAGGGGCAGGACAGGACCATGTCGGGGTTGTAGAAGCGGGCGGTGTGTGCCACCTCCGCCGCCTGGAAGGTGTTCACGATGATGTCGAAGTCGCCCACCCGCTTCAGGAGGTCCTCCACGTCGTCCAGCAGGAGGTCGTCGAAGTCCTGGCACAGCGCCACCGGGGTCGACACGCCCAGCTCGTGGAAGAAGGGCGTCTGGGTGACGAGCCTCCCCTGGCCCAGGGACCCCATGATCCTGAAGTCCCCGCCGTTCTGCTCCTTCACCCTTTCGAAGCCCTCGCGGATGGCGTCCATCTTCGGCACCCAGTGGGCCCGCTCCTCCCTGATCACCTCCTCGACCCGCCCCTCCAGCCCCAGCATGCGCCCGAGGGTCCGGAGCCACTCGTCCGTGTTGGCGATGCCGATGGGCGAGGGGTACAGGAAGAACGGGACCCCGTGCTCCTGCTCCAGGCCCCGGGAGAGGTAGTCCGTGTAGGTGGGGCAGACCGGTGCGGTCACGGCCGCCTCGGAAAGCGCCTCGAAGTCGCTCACCCGCGCGAACTCCGGCACGAAGTTGGGCCTCAGTCCCAGCTTCGCGAGGAGCCTCGTTATCTCCGCGCGATCCTGCCAGGTGTAGCTCAGCATGCTGGCCACGTTCACCAGATCCTTCTGGCGCCTGGACGCGGGCTTCACGAGGTACTTCAGGATCCCGTGCCAGAAAGCGTCGTAGCCGGTCTGGATGATTCGCGAGCGGATGCCCTCGCAGTGGATGGGCACCAGGGTCGCGTCGATCCTGGGCTGCAGCTCCGCCACCACGCCCTCCACGTCCTCGCCGATGATTCCGGAGGCGCAGGAGGTCAGGATGAAGATGGCCCTGGGCGAATGGCGCCTCACGGCCTCGTCTATCGCGAACTTCAGCTTGTCCTCCGCCCCGTAGATGACGTCCCGCTCGCCGATGTTGGTGGTGAGCCAGTGGAAGTCGAAGTCCGCGGCCTTGTTCATGGACGTCCAAAGCCTCCGGAAGACCTCCCGGTACAGGGCGGCCGGGGCCGAGCAGCCGACAGGGGCGTGTACTATCATCACGGCGTCCCTGATGGTCGCCACCCTCACCGTCAGGTAGAAGTTCAGGATGCAGCCGCTGTTCTGCTGGAAGTTGCGCTCGCAGTTCCTGAGCTCGCCGTTCCTGGCCTTCTCCACCAGCTCCGAGGCCTTGCCCTTGAAGGCGTTGATGCCGTTTGCCCTCTGCTCGCGCGTGGGGCAGGTCGGATCGTCCAGGTTTATCCGGCCGCCGTCGGGCCGGTCCTCCGGTTCGCGGGTCATGGTTCTCCTCCGCAGTTTGTCCGGGCCTCAAGCGGGCGAGGTTCCCGGCTTCCGGGCGGTCCAAGGGACGGCCCGTGCGTGTTGTTTACGGTACGGCCCGTAGCCGCCCCGGCTGCGGGGGACAGGGCGGACAGGCGGATGATGTCGGAAGTGCGGGAAATCCCGAGGCAGACGGGCCGGTAAGCCCGCAGGCCGGAAGGGCCGCTGGGCCGGCGGGCAGGAAGGGCCGCTGGGCCGGCGGGCCGGAAGGGCCGCTGGGCCGGCGGGCCGAAAAAGGCCGAAAGGCGGAAAGTGCCGGAGCGGATTCCTCTTTCCGGGGCCCGCCGGAGCCATCCGGACGAGAGCCATTGGACGCCCGGAAGGCTCTGGCGACCCGTTGGCCGACGTCTCAGATCTGTGCCCCCGCCGAACGCACGTCGCCGCGCTCCACGGCCAGGATCTGGTCCGACCACTTGGCCGCCCAGGACCTCAGATCCTGTGCCTCCAACGGCTTGGGCACCGACGAGACGTCGTGGGCCTCCACCCTTCTCGCGAGCTCGCGGTAGACCTCGGCCTGCTCCGAGTCCGGAGCCGCCTCGACTGTGGTCTTGCCGCCCAGCTCGCTCTGGGTGACGGTTATCGAGCGGGGCACGTACTGCATGACCTTGGTACCGGTCTGCTTCACGAAGTCGTCCACGATGGCCCTCTGATAGCCAGAGGACACGCTGTTGGCGATGACGCCGCCCAACAGCGCCCCTCCGGCGTTGGAGTACTTCTGGATGCCGCGAAAGAGGTTGTTGGCGGCGTAGATGGCCATGAAGTCCGAGCTCGTGACCGTGAAGACGTGCTGGGCTATGCCCTCGCGGATGGGCACCGCGAAGCCGCCGCAGACGACGTCCCCGAGGACGTCGTAGATCACGTAGTCGAGCTCCAGCTCCTCATAGATGTTCTGCTGCTTCAGGAGCTGGACCGCCGTGATGATCCCGCGGCCCGCGCACCCCACCCCCGGAGAGGGTCCTCCGGCCTCCACGCAGTAGATGCCGTTGTAGCCCTCGAAGATGGCCTCCCTTGCCTCCACCCGGCCCTTCTCCCTGAGAAGATCCAATATTGTCGGGATGTATGTCCCGTCCCTCAAGGTGTTGGTGGAGTCTGCCTTGGGATCGCACCCGAACTGCATGACCTTGTAGCCCATGTCCGCCAGGGCGGCGGAGAGGTTGGAGGTGGTGGTGGACTTGCCGATGCCGCCCTTGCCGTAGACGGCAATCTGCTTGAGCTTCCTCTCCCTGCGGGGCCCTGGACCGCCGCGGCCCGCAGGCAGCGGGGGCGAGGCGCCGTTCCCGCCTCCGCCTGAAGCCGGGCCTGCCTTCTCGGGGGCGGCCCCCTTGGCCGCCCCCTCCGCCACGGCCCCGCAAGCCCGGCAAGTGCCGACGGTCCCCTTGACGTCCGCGGCCTCGGGCCGGGCCGCCTCCGCCTGCCGCTTCGCGGCCTTCTTCGGCGCGGGGCCCTCGCCCGCCCTGGTATTCCTCGTAGCCATGTGATGGTCTCCTGAATTGTCTGTGAGCGGCCCGCGCCGGCGTCCCTTTCGGCGACTTTCGGTCGCCCCCGGGCCGGTCTGCGGAGGCGCGGGCCCCCCTCCGGGGCCTCGACGCTCCCTCGGGGGTCTCTCTGGTGCCCCCTCCGGCGGGGGCGGTCTTAGGGGGCGTCCGGAGCTGAGCGACGCGCCCGGTTTCCCGCCCGTTGGGCGGTCTCTGCCGCCCCAGTCCCTTCGTGCGCGGTCGGGAAACGGTTATCCCCGCTCCCGGAGTCAGGGGCTTCGCGGCTTCATGAAAGCGCGGGATCCTCGAACTCGTGGGTCACCATGTCGGAGATCTTCAGGTTCCCCCGGGGGATTACGCCCGCGTTCTCCAGGTCGTTGAGCCACGGGGTCACCTGATCGTCCTGGATCACCAGCCTCTCGGAGTAATAATGGTTGGCGGAGACCGGCACGCCTATGGCCTCCTCGGTCCAGATCCTGGCCTGCTCCTGGTTCTCGTTTATCCATTTCTGGCCGCGCGTGATGGCCCTGACGAAGCCGCGCACGGCCTCCGGATCCTTCGCGATGAACTCCTCGGTGAAGAAGTAGAAGCCCAGCCCTGCGATCTCGGGGCCGAGGCCGGTCTCCGACGTGTCGGCAATCTTCAGGAGCCCCGCGTCCTGCATGCCCTTGTAGAATGGCGGATGCACCCCGCCCACGTCCGTGAGCCCCTGCTTGAGGGCCTGGATGGCCTGGACGTCGGGCATGGTCACCCACTCGACCTTGTCCCGGGGGATGCCGTAGCTGTCCAGGATGAGGTTCGCCAGAAAGTCGCTGCAAGAGTTGGTGGCTATGAGGGAGAACTTAAGCGTGCCCGGCAGGTCTTTCAAATCAGCGAACGACTTCACGTTCGGGTACTTCTCCTTATTGACGAACCACCACATGTGCCTCAGACCCGGATCGAAGTCGCTCGGCGGCTCGATCCCGGCGCGCGCTACGCCCTTGAACTTCGCGCCGCCGTTTATGGCCACCGCCAGGGCGTTGGGGTGGAGATCCGCGGTGTCGTTGGTGCCGCCCAGGATCGAGGGCACCCGCTGGGGGGGCTGGATCTCCCCGGTGAAGACCAGCCGCACCCCTTCCTCCGCGAAATATCCCAGCTTGTCCGTCACGAGCCAGGGGGCGAGCCCGCAGTCGCGGCGGGTGTAGGTCTTGACCACCCTGAGATCAGAGGCGGGCGCCGCGCCCGCCGCCTGCGCCCGGTCCCCGCCGGATGCGGATCCGAACGTCTCGGAGGGCTTTGACTCCTTGGTGCGGCCTGCCACCGCCCCCGCGATTATGAGGGCTACGACCGCCGCGGCGACGACAATGCTCGCCACGTGCTTCCTGGTCAGGGCCATGTGTTCGCTCCTTTTGCCGGGCCGGGTAACTTCTCCCGGTGCCGGACATGTTCATTTCTGCGGGGGTCTCTGGCCTAATGGTATTCCGCCGCGCCGCTCGCCAACGGGGACAAGGGACAGACGACGACGGGTCACTTACGACTTACGACTGACGGCATACAGAGGTCGATGGGCGATGTACGGAGGTCGATGGATGCCCGACTGCGGACGCCTGACAGCAGACGACTGAGGTCTACGGGCAGCGGACGAAGGTCAACGGACATCGTACGAAAGGCGAAGGAAAACGGACATCGTAGGAAAGGCGAAGGAATACTGACATCGAATGAAAAGCCAAATATGACGGAAAACTGCCGCCTGATCCCAGATCGTTATTGACGGTCGACTTATCCTAACGGATGGACTGCTACTGGCAATCCTCAAAAGCGAACCGGCCTGCAGGCCGCGTGACCGTCCCTCCCTCGAATCGGGCGGAAGCCCCCCGCTAGGAACTCGCCGCGAGTCCAGGATCCGCCACCGCGAGCTTTCCGGCGAAGGCGGGACTCAGCCGCGCCGGAGGGAACCCGTCCTCACGGACGCCCTGGGCCCCTTCCTCCTGAAGGTTCTCCCAGACACTCTGCCTCACCGCGACGAAGGACGGGGAGGACCTCATCTCCCGGTTCGTGCGGGGCCTGGGGAGCTCTATCCGCACGATCCTCCTGATCCTTCCGGGGTTGGGGCTCATCACCACCACGCGGTCGGCAAGCAGGATCGCCTCGTCTATGCTGTGCGTGACGAATACTATCGTCTTGCCCGTCTTTTCCCAGATGCGCATGAGCTCGTCCTGGAGGGTCTCGCGTGTCTGGGCGTCCACGGCGGCGAAGGGCTCGTCCATCAGAAGCACTTCGGGATCGTATGCCAGGGCCCGGGCGATGGCCACCCGCTGCTTCATGCCGCCGGAAAGCTCGTGGGGATAGCGGTCCTCGAAACCCGTCAGGTTGACCAGCTCTATGTAGCGCGAGCTTATCTCGCGGCGGGCCGACGGGGGAAGGCCCTTCATCTCGAGACCGAACTCGACGTTTTTCCTCACCGTCCTCCAAGGGAAAAGCGCGTAGCCCTGCATGACTATGCCGCGGTCCAGCGCGGGGCCGTTCACCTCCTTGCCGTCTATCACGACCGACCCCGATGTGGCCTTGGAGAGACCGGCCAGTATGTCCAGAAGAGTCGACTTGCCGCAACCGCTGGGCCCCACGATCGAGACGAACTCCCCTGCCCGCACGTCCAGGCTGAAGCTCTCGACCGCCACGAAGGCCTCCCTGCCCTCCCCGTCCCTCGCACGGACCCTATACTCCTGCCTGAGATCCCTCAAGACGATCTTGTAATCCTCGTCCAGGTATCCTCGCTGTTCCGCTTCGACCGGCATTTCTCTGGCCTCCACTTTCCAGGGCGCCTCGGCGCCCTGCCTTGCCGCGCGGGAACGTGCCGCGGGGCTCGATGAGATACTCCGTCCCGACCCCGCGCCTCCGTAGCCTTTGAGTTGCTCCGCGCGGCGTACACCCCCTCGATGAAAGCCCCGATCGGGTAACCCCGACGAGACTGCCGGATCCGGTACGCCGGCGAGGAGAAAGGCCTTAAAACAAGAAAGCTGAAGCCGGCGCCGCAACGCCTGCTTCAGCCTTCAGTTTTTCTGATCAGCCGGGTGTGTGATGGTTCAGGTCTGGCGCATGGCGCACACGGGACCGCGACAGCAGGCCGCGCCGGCGGCCGTCTTGCGGAAATCCTCCTTCTTGTGCGACGCGCTTGACGCCATATCGTCTGGTTCCTCGCCCGAGCCGTGGCTCGTGACACTCTGAGATGCTGACCGGGGCTTCCTGAAAATCGTTGGTGCCATCGACCCATGGCCGACGGTAAGGGGAATATTATCCGGCTTCTCCGGGCTTGTCAACAATTTTTTCGGCATCATGAAAACATTTCTTAAGCAACCTAATTTATTATCACGTCTCGCAATAGTCATGATCGTGCGTTCAACATTCCTCGAATCCCTTTCACGGCAATGGTTTCACGACATAAATCTCGGGCTTGCATGACGTCATGACGGCCCACCATTCCCTCACAACTTCTCGTGAAAAGAAATTATATTGCCTGAAATTTTCAAAATCCAGAGTGCAGTATCGAGAAACCTCAGATACCTGCGGCTTGTCTGACGTCACATTTCCATGAATCCCTTATACAGCATACATTATAGTGATAAACTCGCGAAATTCCGGGGCAACTGAAGACGTTTTGTCGTGCCGGTCGTTCCCACATGAAAATGAATTATGTTGCGGCGATTACCCCTGGCCTTGAGTAACGACCCGTGAAATCACCGATCCTTATGGCTGAAATCACCAATCCTTATGGCTGAAATCACCGATCATTAGGCTGGTTGAATGGTCTATCGAAGCGGCCGAGGCGCGACTGTTGAGATCCTATCGATACACGATTCATTACGGCACTGTCATTCATGCACACTCTCATATCACGGTCACTATTCCCTGATGCCGCAGGCACCAGGATTATTCAATCTCTGGTTCTCATTGTGCCATGATCCATGGATACATGACAAGACGGCGGAAAAGGCGAATCATCAACACTGTCAAGCATACCGTCATGGGACTTGAACTTCCCCATCAAGGGACTTGTTCTTCTCCTTCAGAAGCGAAAATCTGCCGTCCGTCATGGAGTCAACGAACTCTAGGCGATGGAATCCGATTTTTCGGCACCTCCCGACCCAGTCATGTTGATCAGCGACACTTCGGCGCATGAAATCCCCGTGAATATCCCAATAAGGTGGGTGCCCAATGCCGTGTTGCCCAAAAAAACGTTTCATGACACAGTCAATGAAAGTTTTCATGTGGTGATATTGTCACGTGCGGCGACGATCCACGACATCTGGGCTGGCATATACCCGTCCCGGGCCATTGCCGGCAGTTATCGACCCAACGCGAGATAATCCTCGCTCGCCCCCCAGTACTCGTACGGAACACGCCCAAGGGGGCGAGCTGTTGCCGGATGAGTTCGGCGGACTACAGGCGAAAGTCGCATTCTCCGCCTTTCAGGCCGCCATTAAGCCCCCGGTCTCCTTGACGAACGCGCCATGTCGAGAAGATCCTCCAGGAAGATCTGGTTGAGCCTGAAGAGCAGGCACCATCGCCCCGACGGCTTTCGTCGGGGGGGGGAGGATTGCTGAGGATGTTAAGCGATGCCGTCCATGTAGACGGCCGTGACATGGATCGGAACGCGCCTGTCGTCTTTAGAGTGTTCCTCCGCCAGCATCGCGGCTTATTCGAGGAACCAGAAGATATCGGGCGCGTCGGCGGCGGATTGGAACTCGAGAACGAGGATGGAGCCGTCGCCTTACCGGCAGACGCGGTCGGGACGCTTTATCTCCATGCCTAGTCCGGTCAGTTCAGCCTTGAGCTGTGCGGAGCCTTCGGTCTGTACGGCAGGTATGCCGAGAAACTGCAGGAAGGAACGCCAGTCCCCTGTCTGCCAGATGCTTAAGAAAGCTATCTTTTCCTGGATAGGCCGATCTGACAACGCGCCTGTCGGCTCTTTCGCCATCCGCCCTGCAATTCGGGGGCACCAGCACCAGAAACTTGATCAGAATCGTGAAGAAGGCGAAAGCCAGGAACATGATTCTCTCCGGTGCCGTACCGTGAATGAATATCCACGGTGCCGACCCGACATTCGCGCCGTATCAGGAAGCTGGGCCACCGGAATGCGGGAGCACCCTGGTATTTCACTTTAAATTTCTTCGCCTCGCGCGCAATATGTCCGGCCTGGCCGCACGATCCCGGCATGGCCTTCACGCTCTCCGCCTGCCGAAATCCCATGCCCCGCCGCGTCACCCCACTCGCCTGAAACGCACCAAAACGCCTCTTCAGCCCACCCGGACGTCCCGTGAAACCTCTGCCGCGGTAAATCCATACGCCTACCGGGGGCCTGCCCCAGGCTCGACATTGCCTGACCCTTGCCATACAGGCGGGCGGCGGCGAGCGCTTCCTGAAGGACTCCGTGAGGAGGGTGGGGAGGGCTTCCTCGTCAGGAACGCGTCCTTACAACACGCAATCCTCACCCTTCTGTCCGTTCGTCATTTGATGAGTAGAAGAAGCGGAGTTATTCCGCGTCCACGGTCAAGATTTCGGCAGTTCCCCTCCCATAGTGGTGCAGGGAGCCCAGAAAATAAGATGCTAAATATCGGCAAGTGCTTCGAAAACCCTTTCGACAACTAACGGGGAGTCCAGGCCAGGCTTGACGGCTGATTTAACCGCAAAAATCTGAAATCGAATTAAATAAAATTTCCGTTCCTCGGGCTTACTTGATACATACATGACGCCACCGTAATAAGTCGGCGAGGGCTTCATCATGATGAAGAGCCGGATAGGGAGGTAGCGGTCCAATCAGCCTGACTGGGCAGTCAGGCCTCTAGACCTAGTACGTTTTGCCTTCCATTCAATCTCCCTGAGGCTAATGACCAGGGGCCGATGCCTGCCTCGGGTTGCCGTGCCGATTTATTACGGTTCCGTCATACATGAGGGGGCTTAGCATGGGCATGGGGAGGGGGACTAGACACGGGCATGGGGAGGGGGACTAGACACGGGCATGGGGAGGGGGGACTAGACACGGGCATGGGGAGGGGGGACTAGACACGGTCATGGGGAGGGGGACTAGACACGGTCATGGGGAGGGGGACTAGACACGGTCATGGGGAGGGGGACTAGACACGGGCGAAGTGGGCT
>JAISFS010000150.1 GCA_031263485.1 Deltaproteobacteria bacterium
GGCCGGGCGGGGGAAAGCCTGGCGGCTGGGCGGGGGAAAGCCTGCCGGCCGGGCGGGGGAAAGCCTGGCGGCTGGGCGGGGGAAAGCCTGGCGGCTGGGCGGGGGAAAGCCTGGCGGCTGGGCGGGGGAAAGCCTGGCGGCTGGGCGGGGGAAAGCCTACGGCTGGGAGGAAGGCCTCGCGGTTGTGAGCAGATCTATACGAGAGCCATGGAATGGACACTTAAATTCATGGGGAATGGTTGCCCAGCCCCCCCTCTACCGGATAGACACTGTAGGACGACATGAAACCCTCCGGAGATACATTTAAGGGTGTTAGGCGTTTAAGAAATATGTTAGTATGTTATCGGATTGAAATATATATGGCATGATTAATCTGGAAAGGCAAACTGGACCGATCGGCACATGCTAATTACGCATGATAGTGTCTTGACGGGGCGGATCTGCCTCAACGGAAAACCGGGAATGGTGATGAGGGACTATGGAACCGAAAGCGCTACCTCTGGGTGATCCATCTTTTCGGGAAATCATACAGGGTAATTGAATTTACGCCGATAAGACCGAATATCTCCATAAGATGATAAAAGGTCCGAAATGCTGTTTCCTGTCACGGCCCAGGCGGTTCGGGAAAACGCTCCTCATCGACACGTTTGACGAACTGTTCCGAGGCAACCGCGAGCTTTTTAAGGGCCTTTGGATCGACACCGACAGCGATTATGCGTTCGAAAGACATCCGGTCTTGAAATTGAATATGGCCTATTCCAAGATCTCCACAAAAAAAGACCTTGAGGCGAGGATCGAGTGCGATTTGAGGGAGGCTGCAGAAATCGAGGATGTTACGATAACCCAGAACTCTTACGGAGAGATGCTGGGCCAGTTTTTGAAAAACGTTAAGGAAAAATACGGCATCGGTGCGGTCGTATTGATCGATGAGTACGATGCCCCGGTGGCAATGCATATGTCAGACTTAAACCTTGCTGCCGACAATCGAGACGTACTGTATGATTTTTACACGTCATTGAAAAAATATCTTAACCACATCCGTTTCGTCTTGGTAACAGGCATTACCAGATTCACCATGACCGCTCTTGACTCGGGTCCAAATAATTTCGTGGATATTTCGCTATTGCCGGATTTTGCGGGAATTTGCGGGTTCACCCTCTCGGAGTTCGATGTCTATTTCTCCGACAGACTCGAAGAAATTCTCAATCACGTAAAAATCGGCAACTCTATCGAGCTGGGCGCCGCCAACAAAGAGGGACTGAAGGCAAACATCCTGGAGCTGAAATCGAAGATCCTGGAATGGTATGACGGCTACAACTGGCTCGGCCCCGAGCGGGTTTACAACCCCTACTCAATACTCAATTTTTTCTTAGAGAAAGATTTCAGCGATTACTGGCCGGCTTTAGGAGTCCCAAACCACCTGTCTGCCCTTGTGAGGGAAAGTCCACTGGAATTTATACAGCCAAGCCTGGACAGCTGTACCGTCCGGGAAATGAAAAAAATCGAACTCGGCGAGCTTAAACCTGTCCCAGTCCTGTTTCATAACGGCTATCTGACTATTGATGGTCAAGTCCTCAAGGATGAGATCGTGGATGGAAAGACCTTCAAAGTCAAGGCATACTCCTTCAAGATTCCAAACCTGGAAGTCCGTATGAATTATCGGGCATCCCTGTTTAAGCAAGCTTTCGATCCTAAAAACCATTATTTCGGCGATTTCGCGAAAAAATTGCCTAAGGCCATCCTAGAAAAGAACTCAAAAGAATTAATCAAATTATTGCGAGGCATTCTGTCCTCGATTACTTACTTCCAGCACGAACCTTCGGAAAGCTATTACCATTCAATACTCCAAGCGGCATTTATCGCCGCCGGTATTGTCGTAATCAGCGAGGTGCCGGGCGCCCTTGGCCGCTCCGACATGGCCGTGTTCCTTAAGGACATGGTCTGCGTGGCGATCGAACTGAAATATAGACTTGCCGGACTGGCGAAGGACAACGACGATCTTGCGGAGAAAGACCTCATCGCTGCCTTAAACGATGCCGAGATACAGATTAGAGAAAAGGAATACGCGCAGGCTCTCAGTGCGATCAGCCGCAACGTCATATGCCTTGCCCTGGCGATACGCGGGCGTACGCAGGTGGCGGCACGTTTCATTGACCTTTCGGAGACGGAAATAACGCCGGCTTCTTGAACCACTTACGACTGGCTCCGCAAGAGTTCAGTGGACTCTTGGCGATGCACACCTTGCCGACTCCTTGACTCCGATGCCTACGCCGTGTTCAGACCGTATTTCATGCCGCCACGGTCAACGACTATCCCGCAAGGCGATGGACCGGCTCCAACAGAATCAGGTTCTCCAGTGCCGATCATGGCACCGAGACGCTCCATTATGAATTCATGAGTTTCCCTGGTGATTTATATAACACACGCACCACATTTTGGAACGCTGACATGGCGCACCCTTCAAAATACCAGTCTCCAACGGCGCAGGAATTCATCGCCACTCGCCGGACAGTCGGCTACAACGCTTGCCTGGGTAATTCGGGAAATCCACAATAGGAAATCCACAAGACATCCCTGCCTCGTCAGACACGTTCTTGCCGAAAGGCCGACACTGTTGGGCATTAGGCTATCGGCACAGACCGATCTATCTCTGACATGAACTCGTTTGCCACAAGAAAGAGCACAACTCTCGATGTTAGACAAGATCGGTACAGACCTTAGCAAGGGAGCTAAGGTTTGTGCAAGAAATGCTCTTCAGAAAAATCCCGAGTTTGACACTGGACTCGCGACGGAACCTGTCGTCAGCCATGAGAAAATTCACCATGTCTTCGATAAGAAGAAATCGGCAATTGGGGTTCGCATAATGCGTAAGGTGCTTTCCCGCGTGGTTTTCAGCATATAGTCGAAAGCATCCTCATGGCCGAATTCCTCGAAAAGATCGCGCAGTGACTTTCCCCCTGCCTTAATCCATTTTTCCAGGATGATTCTCGTTTCCGCCAGCGAAAACCGGTTTCCTTCGAACGAATTCGAATAATACGTGTTATGGACTTGGCAATCATTGTCGATTCTAGACCGTATTTCGGGGGTAAGTCGGCTTTCCGTCTTCAGCACAGAAAGATTGTCGTCTATTTCCTTGAGCAGATCCTGGATTGACATTCCAGCCTCCGCAAGAAAATCCGTTCCCTCGCCCGACACCACTCAAGGTCTGAAATCCCCCGCAAAAGCTGTATCCTGCAGGCTTACGGCCTCACCATAAGGGGTGGTATCCACCACGCGATTATTAAGGCATCGCCGCAAGGCAACGTTTCCCGGAACGCCGCCCTTCGGGGAGTACTCACAGGGGCATTTCCACGGGCGTTCCGCCGCGCCGCGAGCCTCCTTCAGATCTCGATTATCGGGGTGGGCACGTCGTGCGAGGCCACCTCGATGCGCGGGTCGCCAGGGCCCCCGGTCACAGCCGTGCGGGCCGCCGCGAGCGCCAGTTCCGGCCGGTTGTTGTTCCTTGAGATGTGGCCCAGGACCACGCACTTCAGGCCCGGATGGTTGATCCGGGAAAGGAACTCCGCCCCCTCCCAGTTGGAGAGGTGTCCACGGGGACCCCGGATCCTGCGTTTCAGGAATATGGGGTACCTCCCCCGGTCGAGCATGTCGGGGTCGTGGTTGAACTCCAGGACCGCGGCGGAGAGGCCCTCGAATTCCCGGAGCACCGCCTCCGGGACCACCCCCAGATCGGTCGCGATCCCCAGGGACGCCCCGCCCGTGCGGAGCACGTAGATCTGGCAGTCGACCGAATCGTGGGAGCCGGCGAGCGCCGTCACCTCGAAGGGCCCTATCCGCATGGGGTTTCCGGGCACGAGCTTCATAGCGGCATGGTAGGGCCTCTCCTCCCTTGACACGGCCGCCTCCAGGGTGTCCGGGGAAGAGTAGACGGCGCACCGGCAGGCCCGGGACAGGTGCCCCACGCCCCTCTGGTGGTCGACATGCTCGTGGGTGAGGAGTATGCCGGCGATCCTGCCGGGCGCGAGCCCTCGGATCGCGGCCCTGCGGCGGAAGTCGCTCAAGGTGAACCCGTTGTCGACGACGATGGCGCTTCCGGCCTCCTCCGCCCACACGGAGTTGCCGGAGCTCCCGCTCCCCAGGACGCAGAAACGCACGGCTAGACCCCGGTGGACCCGAAGCCGCCCTCGCCCCGACCGGTCTCGGAAAGCGCCTCGACCAGGACGACCTTGGGGCGCTCCACCCGGATTATGACCAGCTGGGCCAGCCTGTCGCCGCGTGAGACCGGCTGGGGCTTCCCGCTCAGGTTCACCATGGCCATCGAGATTTCGCCGCGGTAGTCGGAGTCCACGGTGCCGGGGGAGTTGATGACGGTCAGCCCGCGCTTCGCCGCCGCCCCGCTCCGGGGCCGCACCTGCCCCTCGAAGCCGTGGGGCACGGCCACTGCCCAGCCCGTGGGGATGAGCCTTATCTCGCCGGGGGCGAGCGTTATCTCGCCCTCCACGGCGGCCGCCAGGTCCAGCCCCGAGGCCCACTCGGAGCCCCTGGCCGGGAGTGGCCAGGCCGGATCCTTGTCGACCCGCTTGAATTCCAGAACTACCTTCTCGTGAGCGTGGCTGTCCATGTGCTGACCCCGGAGGCTCGTTGGCTTGCCCGGCGGCCAGGGGCCGCGGCGGACGGGGATTGGCCCGGGCGAGGCGGGCCCGGACGGAGGCGAAGGGGTCGCTCGGACCCCGCAGGGGGGGGCCTTACGCCGTGGCGCTCTTGGTCGCTATCGTCAACGTGGTCCCGCACTTGCGGCAGGTGGTCGTCCTGCCCACGTGGGAGGGCGAGTACGAGTAGGGCGCCTGGCAGTTGGGGCAGTGGCCGACCATGCCCTTCCCCGCAGGTTCCTTTGGCTTCCCGGCCGGGTCCTTGGGCTTTCCAGCCAGGGACGGGCCCGGCTGGACCGGCGGGACGCGCAGGTCCTTCTCGGGGTCAGGGGGCGCGGCGGCAGGGCCCGGGGCCGAGGGGACCGGAGCCGATGCCAGCGGAGTCCAGGCGTCCCTGCCCTGTCCGGAGGCGGGGTTGGCCGCGGCTGGCTCGCGGCGGGCAACGCCGGGGTCGGGGCGGGCAACGCCTGTCTCGGGGCGGGCAACAGGGTGTCCGACCGCCGCGTCCTGGTGCCAGGCGGCTATCTGCTCCATCAGGGAGGTAATGAAATCCGTGTGGTTTACGATCTGCTCATAGGTAATCTGGCCGGAGGACGTGTGGACCAGGACGTTCCCGAAGCCCAGGAAGCGCCCTAGCACACCGTTGGTGGCCGATATGTGGTTTATCTTGTCGAGGGGGGTCAGGAGGGTCCTCATCCTCAGGATCCCCACCTTGCCGATGAGGCGCCGGTCGGTGAAGCCCAGCTCGGTCGTGAGGAAGATGAGGACGTCCTTGGCCGCCTTGTAGAAGAACGCCAGCCCGATCACGAGAACGGCCAGCTCAGCCAGCTTTACCGCGATCGGGTACTCGGAGAAGGGGGCGGAGAGCCTGGACATGTTGAAAAGGAGGACAAGCGCCGCCAGGAACCACAGGAGGGCCGGGAGGAGCGACATCCAGTGCCTCCGGCACACGTACAGGAGCTCCTCGTTGCTGCCAAGTTGCGTGGGGATATATGATCTCATAGCCTTGCCCGAGGCGCGGGCCACGCCGGCCTTGGCGCCCGCGCCTCAGGGGAGGCGGGGCAACGCGGGCACGTGTTTGCCGGAACGGGGGCGGCGGAGGCCGCCTCCGGGGAAGCTAGCCCAGGTTTCCGGCGGAAATGAAGGGAAATTCTAGCATTCAGGGGCCGACGATGTCAAACCGCGGAGAAGAGCCGAAGAGCCTCCGAAGGGCCCAGTGGCTCCCGCGGACCGCCTAGAGTGTACTGGAAACCATAGGAACGCCCCCGACCGCAGGCGGACGGGCCGACGGTCCCGAATGCCGCCGGAACGCCCCCGAGCATAGGCAGGCTGGCCGACGTTCCCGGATGCCGCCGGAACGCCACCGAACGCAGACGGACGGGCCGACGGTCCCGGATGCCGCCGGAACGGCCCTGACTGCAGGCGGGGCGAGGGCTGAGGAGAAAGCCCCGGCGTCCCTACCGCCCGCATGGGCAGGTGGCTGCGCGGACGCGTCATCCCCCCGCTCCGGGCAACCCGACCTCTCCGGCCAGGACAAGGGCATGCGTGATTTCAGCCTTCCACCAGGGGCCGCGTTGGATCTCGCTATAGCTCTTGTGGTCTACGACGTCGCAGTAATGATATGCCGGAAGGCGCATTGCCGGGGACGGATGGCTCCCTTCGGTCCAGACGAAGGTGGTCCCGTCGCTCCAGTCGGCGAGAAGGAGCCGCGGCAGCCTCAAGAAAAGGGCGGATCGCCCCGGGGGACCCTCCTTGAGTATGCCGTGGCCGGGGTAGCCGCCCGGGCCTGGGTCCGGAGGCGTCACGCCGCCGTCCTCCAATGCCGCCCAAGCGTCCAGGAACGCCCCGTTACGGGCAAGCCCCCTCCAGCAGGCGGCCCTCTCGGCGGCGTCCATGCCGGCGGTTTCCGGGATACGGGCGAAATAGAACCCGATCGCGTCCTCCGTAAGGATGCGGCCGAATCGGGATGCGGCCTCCGGGGATCCTTTCCAGAAACAGGATGGATTCCCGGAGGGGTATGAGAACAGCTGCGCTATCTGGGGGACGGCTCTGGCGCGGAAGGCCGGTACCCATGCCGGGGGAGGCGGGCCGCCGGGGGATTCGAGGCCCGCTCCCAGGGGCATGACGAGCGCGTTCAGGATCTCGAAGCCCCGTTCGGGATCGTCCTCGACGAGCCTCATTATCCTGGAGTTCTCCGCGAAGATGGAATCCAGCCTGTCCAGAAGCTCCGTCGGCTCGGCCCCGGCAGACGAACCCGCCAGAGCCGTGCAGACAGTCCTGAGCCTCGCGATGAACCCCTTGTCGCTCCAGGACGCGCCGCTCGACGCCGCGCCGGAAGCGCTGCCGAATACCTTGTTCCGCACGGACCCAAAAACTGCCGCAGAGACCGTCCCTCCCCCGCCCCTGAAGACGGCGTACCGCGCAATGGCCAATCTGGCGTACCGGAGATCCTCGGTAGCCCCGTCCGGGACATGCGAGAAGAGGAAGTCGGACCAGTATCCGATGGAAGGCCTCTCGGGGCCGCATTTGCGGAGAAGCTGCAACCAGAGATTCCGAAGGGCCTCCTCCTTGAGCTCTCCAGGCAACGTCGCGAACGACTCGCCGAACCGGGCACGGAAGTCGGCG
>JAISFS010000232.1 GCA_031263485.1 Deltaproteobacteria bacterium
CCTTACGCGGGACAGCAATACGCCGGGCAGCCTTACGCGGGACAGCAATACGCCGGGCAGCCTTACGCGGGACAGCAATACGCCGGGCAGCCTTACGCGGGACAGCAATACGCCGGGCAGCCTTACGCGGGTTCGGATACGGAAACCCTTTCCCCGCCGCCAGCCGCCTCCAACGGCCAGCCTTACGACTCGGCTGATCCCGACGGCAACCGGCCGCCGCCCCTTTCGCGGGCGGAGCAGGGCCTGAGGAGCGCCAGGTTCCGGAAAGGCCGGGAGCAGAGCTGGACACGGCTGGAGTCGATCCTGGGCAAGATGGACAAGAAAGGCGTCAAGGGCCTGACCGCCCAGGAGGCCATGGAGCTTCCCGGGCTCTACCAGACGTCCGTATCTTCCCTGGCGCTGGCCCGGAACCTCATTTTGGACAGGAGGCTCCTGGAGTACCTCGAGAACCTCTCCTTCCGGGCCTACATCGCGGTCTACGGGCCGCGGGAGACCCTTCCCGAGGTCTTCCGGCGCTTCGTCTCGCGGGACTTCCCCCGGGCCGTCAGGAAGCTGAAATTCCATCTCCTGGCGAGCTTCGTGCTCATGTTCGCGGGCTTCCTTTCCGGCTACCTCACGGTCGCTTACGACCTGAACAACTTCTACGACGTGATTCCCAACGGCGCCCCCGTCACGCCCTCCGAGAGCCGGCAGGAAATCCTGGACGTGGAGATCTTCCCCGAATGGCCCGGCTTCGAGCGGACCTTCGTGCATTTCGCGAATTTCCTCTTCCGCCACAACAGCAAGGTGGCGATCCTTAGCTTCACCCTCTCCTTCGCCCTGGGGGTGCCCACCGCCGCCCTGGTCTTCGAGAACGGGCGCATCCTGGGGGCCATGATCTCGCTTCACGCCCACAAGGAACTCGCCGTACCCTACATAGCCTGGCTCTCGATCCACGGGGTGACCGAGATCCTGGCGTTCCTCCTGGCCGCCGCCGCGGGGCTGTCCATCGCACAGGCCATAGTCCTGCCCGGGGATCTCCCCCGCAAGGCGGCCGTGGCCCGCGCCGGGTCACGGGCCGGCCTCGTCATGCTGGGGGCGGTCATGATGCTCTTCATAGCCGCCATCCTGGAGGGCGGTTTCCGGCAACTCATAAACTTCACGGCCGGCAGGGCCTTCTTCGCCCTGTTCACGGGCATGTTCTGGTACTGGTACTTCGCCTACCGCGGAAAGGACGAGGCGTGAGCGAGATCCCCCCCGCCGCCTACGGGAACAACCCGCCAGGTTCCGCCCGGACGGGACCGGAAAACGGTCTGCCCGCCCCGGGACAGCCTCAGGGCGGCCAATACGCCCCGGGACAGCCCCAGTCTGGCCAATACGCCCCGGGACAGCCCCTGGTCGGCCAATACGCCACGGGACAGCCCCAGGCGGCGCCTTACTCCGGAGGCCCATTGCCCAAGAAGGGCCTGAGGACTATGTTCACGCCGCCGCCCGTGCCGCAGTGGACCGGCAGGCCGGAGAACCGCCAGTCCCGCAAGCCCCCCGCGTTCTTGCGCTTCAAGGAGTTCTCGGCCGGGACGGACGGCTCGGGACGCACCCTCCTGTCCCCGGAAGGCTCCATCCTGACCCTCCGGCTGGCCAGCAGGAACGACAGGCTCCTGGCCTTCCTCTTCGACGCCTTCGTCATCGTCGGCCTGAACATCGTCATCTTCGCCCTGCCGATGCACCTCATGAGGGAGCGCACGAGCTTCATGTTCACGGTCATGGCCTTCATGAGCTTCCTGGTCAACAACGTCTACTTCACCTACTTCGAGCTCGCCTGGCAGGGCACCACCCCGGGCAAGCGGGCGGCGCGATTGAGGGTCATCAGCCGCCGCGGGGGGGCCCTGAGCCCCTACGCCGTGGTCCTCCGCAACCTCACCAGGCAACTGGAGATCCTCATGCCCCTCCTTTCCCTGGTGCTTTCGGAAGGCGTGGGCGCGAGCGGGCCCGTCTTCGCCGTCCTGTGGTTCTTCGTGGTGACGCTCATGCCCTGCTGGAACCGCGACCGCATGAGGTGCGGGGACATCCTGGCCGACACCCTGGTCATCCAGGCCCCCAGCCCGGTCCTGTTCGCGGATCTGGCCGCCCACGAGCCCGACCGCGCGGAACGCCGCTGGACCTTCACCAAGAGCCAGCTCTCCATCTATGGCGACTACGAGTTAATGGTACTGGAGGAGATCCTCCGAAAGCCCCTCAAGCCCGGCCATGAGGGGCCGCTCTTCAACGTGGCCGCGAAGATCGCCTCCAAGATAGGCGTCGCCCTCCCCCGGGACCTGGACGCCTCCCAGTGCCGGGTCTTCCTGAAGGACTTCTACGCCGCCGAACGGGCAGCCCTCGAGGAGGGGAGGCTCTACGGTGTCCGCAAGTCGGATCAGCTGACCCCTGCAGCCCGGGGAGAGCCCCGGCAGGCGCCCTCTCCAGGCCCCACCACGCCCAGCGAGAGGTTCCGCCAGGGCAGCTGGCAGGACTGAGCGACCGGGCCGTCCGGCAACTACCGAGGCGTCGGACGCCCGCCCGCCAGAGCCGAACGCCCCGGGATCTCCGGAAGGCGCCAGGCGCAGGAAGCGCCGGAAAATCCATCAATAGCCCTCGAAGGACACCTCGGAGGACACGCGGGCCACGAAGGCACAGAGTGACCGAAAGCCACGGGAGGCACTTAAGCGCCTTGCCTCGTCAGACGGTTTCCCGGCGCGTCCCGTTGCCTTACGTCATTTCGGCCTCCAAGACACCGAGCGGTCGCGCGGCCGCTAGGAGCCTGTCGCATAAAGGATTTTGAGGAAGGATACGAGGATGGACGTGGCAGGCAGGAAACAGTCCGTCCACAATTAATGGCGCCGTGGCAATGCAATTGTGAATTATGCGACAGGCTCCTAGCGCCGCAACCGCGAGCAAGCACCGCCGCGACCGGGCTGAACTGCCCTCCGGGAAGCCCTATAATTGTTCAGGCCCCGGACAGCGGCGGCCTGAAAGGTGAAGGAATGCGGTCAGGCGCTCTCGCGGGAAGGCTCAAGGGGATGGCGGACGGGTTCACCCTGGCCCTCCTCGCGGCCGTGGCTCTCTCCTTCCTCGTCCCGCCCAGGGGGGCCGCCGCGGACGCCGCTGCCCTGGCATCCAAGCTGGTGGTGGCGGCCCTGTTCTTCCTCCACGGCGCCAAGCTCTCCCGCGAGGCCCTTCTGAGCGGGCTAACCGCCTACAGGGTGCATCTGGTCATCCTGGCCGCCACCTTCGTCATGTTCCCGCTCCTGGCTCTGGCTCTCAGGCCCCTGGCCGAACTGGCGCTGGGGCCCGAGCTGGCCGTGGGCATCCTGTTCCTCGCGGCGCTCCCCTCCACCGTCCAGTCGTCCATCGCCTTCACGTCCATCGCCCGCGGGAACGTGGCCGCGGCAGTCTGCGCGGCATCGGCGTCCAGCATCATAGGCGTGCTCGCGACCCCCCTCCTGGTGAGCCTCACTATCCGCATCCCCGCCGCCACCGCCGGCCTGGACGCGATAAGGGACCTGTTCGTGCAGCTCATATTGCCCTTCGCGGCGGGCCAGGCCCTGAGGCCGCTCGTCAAGGGCGCCATCGCCCGCCACGGCGCGGTCGTGGGCTTCACCGACCGGCTCTCGGTCGTCTTCATCGTCTTCGTGAGCTTCTCGCACGCGACTGTAGCGGGGCTCTGGAAGGGCCTCCACCTGTCGCTCCTGCCGCCACTGGCGGGCTTCTGCCTGGCCATCCTCGCGGCGGCGCTGGCGATCACGTCCGTGGCCGCCAGACTCCTGGGTTTCTCTGCGGAGGACAGGACGGCCGTGTTGTTCTGCGGTTCCAAAAAGAGCCTGATGGCCGGCGTCCCCATGGCAGGTGTCCTGTTCTCCCCTGCCGTGGCCGGTGTGGTCATCCTCCCGCTCATGTTCTTCCACCAGATCCAGCTCGTCGTCTGCGCCCAGATAGCCAGGATTCTGGGGGAACGGAAGGCGCTGGCCGAACGGGCGGAAAAGGGACCGGAACAGGGAGCGGTGCCGGAAGGGGACGGGCCGGACATCGACGAGCCCGGTGAAGGCGGCTCGAAGGACGGCAACGGAAAGGGAGGCCCCGGATGAGCCTTGATCGGCAACCGTGCATGTTCGCGGGCGCGGGGGAGAGATGACCGATGACCTTATTGAGGCAATTTTGAGTGTCCACTGACTACAGACATCGCGAAAATGTCGGGGTAAATCTCACCCATGGCTGATACATCATGGCGAACGATCGCCATGAAACATAAGCCTAAAACCATCTATAACGGGAGCCGCGACTTATCTCAAACTCAGCTTCTGCCCAAAGCGGGCGGGCGGCTTGAGCGGGCACGGCGGGACACCGCCGTCGGGCTCGTCGGCACACACAATCCGAAGAACGATCCGGTTAAGAAGGCTATAGCAGAGCGATCGCGCATCTAAGGAAGAGCCTTGGCCCTCTTGAACTTGATCTTTGCGTTGTCCCTCCCGACAACGGAAACGGCGACAAGCCAGATGTTTTTTTTCTGCTTCGGGTAGAGAAATTTTTTGGCATATCCTTTGGTATCGATCTGTCTGAAGGCATCGGATATGCCTTTGTCGAGAAGCCTCAAAACATCTTTTTTCGGATCTGCCTTAGCCTTCCGTCCCAATGTTTTACCGCTCAAACCGGACTCTGCGTCTCCAGGCATCGTGTTCGCGGAGCTTACCTCCTGGTTTTCAACTCCCTTATTCCCGGAAGATGAAGTCGGAAAATGGTTGTATTTGACTTCAATGATCATTATATCGGTCGGCAATTCCAAGAATAGATCAATATCGCCCCCGCCAACGCTTGCCTCGGCAGTTACCTCACCCTTTGAAAAACACAGCGCAGTCAAAAGCAAGGTTTTATAGTATGATTCGGCCTGGGAATGTAATTGATGTGAATAGGAAGCAAAAATCGACACCAGAGTATTTTGACAATCTCTTTCTTTGCGAGAGGCAAAAAAATTACAAAATTCTGAAAAGCGGTCATACAGTTGTTTTGGGACTTCATCGTTTCTTAAACCGAAAAATCTCGACATAAGAATTTGTTTGGCCAAAGACTCCCTGACTTCCCGGTTTGGGATCGCAAGGTGATAAGTTAAGATGTCATTATCGCCGATGGCGCGGCTTTTTGAGCTTGATATTTCCTTTATTGTCAGGTATCCAGCCTGAAACAGGACCGCATAAGGAGAGATTTCCGTCAGCATGCCGGGGGATTCATCTGATTCAATAGTGTTTTTGTTGCTGAACATATTGAAGTAATCGGCATCTGTTTTTAGAAACTCTTTGATTATACTGGAGTCGCCAGTGTCATACCAGTATTGTTTAAATCGAAATTCCGTTAAGAAGGTCATCAGCGAAACTGGGTTAAACACTTCTGTCACGCCGTCCCAAGTGTACCCGTCATACCAGTCAACGATGGAAGCGAAAAGTTCCTCGTCTGTCATGGTACTATCTGAAATTTTCAGATCTTTCCTTTTCTCCAAGGAATATTCGATATGTTTCCAGAAGCTTGATCTGATTTCGTCCTTTGTAAACCCGCAAATACTTGAAAAATCTGGCTTTAAAGATATGTCATCGATAAAGTTGGAACTGGATTGGTAGAACGCCTTGAATTTTGTAATTCCTACAACAACCAGATATCTAATCATCCCGGAAACGGCTTTCAGTCCAGAATAAAATTCAGAAAGGAAATTGATCGTTGTCTGCAATTTTTTCGGATCATGGATGTTGGGCAGAAGCTGAAAATCACACTCGTCAATAAGGACGGCGACTTTAGGTACGTCAGCGGTTCGATTGGACAAAGGAGGTTTTTTCCCTAGCGGGATCGAATCGTGAGAATTATATAATGAGTGAATCAGCTGAAGTATCGTATCTCCTGTGCCTACTGACGTTAGGCGTAAGCCATAATTGTTACGTGCTAAAAATTTTAGACTGGACGTCAGCTTCTTTTCGAATAAATCTGGATTGTTTCCGAAAGATCCCATGCTGAAACGGACAACGTGGGAACTCTCAAACGAATATTCTGGACCCAAATTGCCGATTTGCAGGTTTGTGAAGAGCTCTTTCCGGCCCAAAAGAATCGCCTCTATAGTGCTGAGAAGAAGGGATTTTCCGAATCTTCGCGGTCTGAACAAAAAAACATATTTACTCTTATAATTTAATAAATCGTAAATAAGTTTAGTTTTATCAATGTAAAGTTGGCCATTGCCAACCACATCGACAAATTCTTGTTCAGAGATAGGCAGAGGTTTCATGGAATTCTTAATGACACCATGTTGAGCATTATTGGTAATCTCTTGGGGGATGCCGATATTCGGATGTAGATTATTATCTTCCATGGATAAAACCTTTCAGCTATAGAGACATCTGGAAAACAGCTACAACGACAACGGCTTTGGGGCTAAAACTCAGTGAAGTAACCAAAAGACAATATTGAATGCCGCCATCGATTGATATTATCATAAAAATAGCCTGACGAGGAGGCAGTTGAACAGAATTCGAAATGTATTGGCATAAATCTGGTGGTTGTAGAGGAACAGGCTATTGTCTACCACATCCGTTCTCATTACATCCTTGAAAATACTTTATACAATAGGAGCATAGTGAAAACAATGAAAATCACTCAACATCTTAGGCTATTTTATAGCAGGAAGAAGCTTCGTGTCAACAGGCAAATATGGAATCGAAGATAAAGGGCTGAAATCTCAATCTCAAACCAGCAACAATCTCCCGATTATGATATGACCTTAAGCAGTCACTCGGGATAGATCAGAAGCCCGACGAGCCTGCAAGCTCAATACGAAAAATTCTTCCAGCGTAACAGAGCTATCTCTCGGGTAATCTTTGATTAATAAATCCCTGAATAACCAGGAGACCCCAGGAGAATCCAAGAAATAAAACTCAGACTTTTAACATCCAGCAGGTAATCTCCCGGACAGAGTTCCAGTCCCTTAATGGGCCCCTATAATTCAAACGTTCCAGAAACTCTCCACAGCTAAGGATGGGGTCGTCCTCACCCTCATGTCCTATACCGCTCTCTCCTGATCCGTCTGCTGACCGACCTCTTCCTTCCAATCATCTTCAACGCCCCCGTTTTCACCTTCAATCTCTTCTGAGGCTTATCATTATATATCTCCCCGAGAGAGCGCGATAACTTCATGTTCATCACAATCATGGTCTTCTAGAGATTCAAGCC
>JAISFS010000322.1 GCA_031263485.1 Deltaproteobacteria bacterium
TCAAGACGCTTCTGAGCCAGATATTCCGGTACGCCGTCGCGAACGGGCTCATGGAAAGGGACTTCACGCTGGATCTTCGGGGGGCGTTCCCGCCGCTGAAGACCGAACACCGCGCCGCCGTGACCGATCCCGCCAGGCTGGGCGAGCTTCTCAGGGCCATCGACGACTATCCCGGCTCCCCGGTAGTGGGGTTCGCCCTCAAGATCCTTCCCTACGTCTTCGTCCGGCCCGGCGAGCTCCGCAACGCCGCCTGGGAAGAGGTGAGCCTGGACGAGTCCCTCTGGCGCATCCCTGCGTCGCGGATGAAGATGCGGGTCGCGCACTCGGTACCGCTGGCTTCCCAGGTCAAAACGCTGTTCGCGGGGCTCAAGGAGCTGACCGGGCAGGGCCAGTACCTGTTCCCCGGAGCCAGGACCAGGGTCAGGCCGATATCGGACGTCGCCATGCTGGCCGCGCTGCGCCGCCTGGGCTACGGGACGGCAGAGGTCTGCCCCCACGGGTTCAGGACCACGGCCTCGACCCTCCTTCACGAGAAAGGGTACCCTTCGGAATGGATCGAGGCCCAGCTTGCGCACCGGGACGCTAACGCCGTCCGCGCCGCGTATGACCGCGCCGAGCACCTTCAGGAGCGGACACGGATGATGCAGGAATGGGCCGACTACCTGGACTCCCTCCGAGCAGGACCCGTGACTCCCTCACGTTAGCCGCCTTTACGGGCAGGTATTGTCCTTCGATCAAGGGCACCCCCGCTTTGCGGTCCTCCACCCATTGGTCGACGGCATTGAGCGGCCATGCTTTTCCGCGGATGCCGACAGAAGGCGGCGGCCATCACCAGCGAGTACATGGATGCCCCTTCGAACGTGATCGTGCTCGCGGTCGACGAGAAGACCAGCATCCAGGCGATCGAGAGGCTGAACGGTCACGTTAGGAGCGGCTGGGGGCTGCTCGTCAGGGGTCTGAACGGCACCCTATAAGCGCCACGGGGTCCTCGACCTGTTCGCCGGGCTGGAGACCAGGTCCGGCCATCGTGCATACCATGATCAGGTTGCGGAAAAGGCGCGCGGAGTTCCTTGAGTTCATGGATCAGGTCGTGGAGGAAATCCACGGAGTCAAGGAGCCCGACGGCGTGATCGAGCTCCACGTCATCCTGGACAACTGTTGCATCCGCAAGGGATTCGACGGGTGGCTCGCCGTTCACCCGAACGTCTCCTTCTTCTTTACCCCGACTTCCGCCAGCTGGCTGAACCTGTGCGAGGTGTTCTTCGTGAAGTTGACCCGCCACTCCCTCAAGGGAGCAAATATCCTGTCCCTCGATGACCTGCAGGAAACCATCGGAGCTTACGTGAAGTTCCGCAACGAACCCCCCAAACTTTACCGCTGGCGGAAGAGGTAGGCGAAAGGAGCCCGGCTCAGGAATACCTGCACGAACTTTTGCGATTATCCACTAGAGAAGGAACCCCCTATGCCCCTGATCAACTGCCCCGACTGCGGAACCCAGGTTTCCGACTCCGCCCCCGCATGCCCTAAGTGCGGGCGGGACCTCGTACCATACCTGCCTAAACACAAACAACAGCCCGACAAGAAAAATGGCGGGTGCGCCAGGACCGCCATTATCGTTTACACGTACTGCGTCATCATGATCATAGTCCTTTATGCCATATAGGGGACCGTCATCCGAAAGATTGCCCTTGTGTGGGACGATTTGAATCACGCCGAACTGCTCACGCTGGAGCGTACTGAGCAACTCGCTTTAGAGCACTTCGAAAATGTTGCTCTTGAGCGTATCGTCAGGGAAGCCGATTTCGCCAAAAAGGATCCACGTGAATTGTATGCATGGCATTTTATGTTTATTGGCTTTCACTCTATCGGAATAGTTCATCCTGCCGGAAAGTTCGTCAAAATGGCGAAAAATTCCAAATATCTGGAATCGCCTAGCATATTTGGGTAGACACTGCCGGAAACCAGTGGTTTATTTTCGATGGCCGTGTTCTTGACCGTTTTTCCAAGGAGACTGCTGTCAACTTAACAGACCTCTCCGAGGGTTTGCATTTCACTGTCACCTGCGAGGGCAGAAACAAGACCTCGGTGACATCTAATTCCCCCACGTTATTTAACTGCACAAGGATATTACTCCGGTCGGTAAATGTGGGAAATTCTACAATACCTGGATTTTCACAACAATCATGGCTTTTCGGTTATTAATCCATATGTGTTACGGCAATGACAATCAAGAATAATCTTTGAATTTAAACTTTAATTTTAACGTTCATCATGTTGAGTCCTGAAAATAATTTAGATTATGAAGGTATCATCTTTTTCTCATTAATTACCGCCGGAGTAATACCCTGACCGTTTCCCTGGACGCTTTCGTCCCTGTCTAACTTTGTGCCGATGAGATTGATGCCTCGCCTGACAACCTGCCACATCCGAAAGGCTTCCCCTATGCTCCGCATGTCTCGCTTGGCAGTGGTCTGCCTCCTTGTCACATCCGTTCTTTTGGGTGCCACTCAGACCCTGCTCCTTGGCCAGCCAAGTTATGACTTTTACGGTACAGGCGAACAGTTCATCAGGGAATAAGATGACGACGTAATCGCCGTCGGCCTCAAATTCAAGGGGGAAATGCTATTGATTGAGGGGGATCGCGAGTTCAATATCACAAAGTCATGCTGACGGTTCCCCTGTAGTGTTCATGGGACACTACAGTAACTGTTATTCGTAAACGTGTAATTTTCCCGTCTCGGCCTCGGATACAGCTTTGCTTCGCAAAAGACAAACCGCCGGACTCATATCGAGAGCAGACGGGAGGTTTCAATCTCTTATCGTAATGGAAGAGTGCTCCGTACATTGAACGCGATCCGCATCCCCCCGAAAGGACCCCATGCCAGACTTCCCCCGCCTCCTGTGTTACGGCGACAACCTCCAAGTGCATCGCGACCACACGTCAGGGACGAGTCCGTGCCCTCGTCTACCTCGACTCCCGTTCAACTCCAAGAGGCTGTACAATGTCAGTTTCGGGGGCGAGGCGTAGACCGCCGCATCCGATGACACCTGGAGTGGACCGAGGAGACCGCCGCCGATCATGCATACGTCCAGGCGAAGGTGCCGCCCGCCATGGCCCCGCTCCTGCATGGCTTCAGGGAGTCCGCCGGGGAAATCATGGTCGCGTACCTCGCCATGATGTCGGCCCGCCTCGTAGAGCTCGGACGCGTCCTCAAGCCTACGGGCTCCATATACCTCCACTGAGACCCCACCTCCTCCCATTACCTCAAGACGGTCATGGACGCCGTCTTCGGCAGGGAAAACTTCCGCAACGAGATCATATGGAAGCGCACTTCTGCCCACAGCGACGCGATGAGATGGGGGGCCGTCCACGACACGATCCTGAACTATGTCAGGTCCGGGGATTTCGTGTGGAACCGGCACCGTAACGGACACTACGGGAAATACGTCGCCCAGAAATACCGTTGCGCTGACGGGGACGGGAGGCGGTACCGCCTGAGCGACGCCACCGCCTTAGGGCTCGCGAGTTACAGGAGATACCTGGATGAGATCCCCGGGGTGCCCGTTGCCGACTTCAGGGTTCTCGTGCCGCCCTCGATGATTGTCAGGTCCAGAGCCATGCCGCCCGTCAGCATATACCCGATAACGGGACGGCCGTGTCAGGGATTTTCGCCATTTTGAAGATAATTCCCTCGGAGGATTTCTCCCCCCGTTTGGGGGAAATTTTGTAGCCGTTTACCTCCACGAAATCCTGCTCTTTCTATCCGGCCTTTTATCCAGGAGCAGAAATCCCGCTGACCCCCCGCCTACGGACGTCCTTGGCGCTGACGCAAAAGACGTCCTTCTTGCCAACCTTAATGGGCTTGATTTCAATCAGATCGCCGCTCATCGTTCCCTCCACAGGCCGGGCACGAAAAACCCCGGCTAGGGCTGGCTCCCTGCGGAGGTTGACTCCGGACGGCTTCGTTGCTATCTTTCCGCCCATACCCGATCCTTCCAGCAAGGGCGCGAGTCAACCCCTCCGGGCAGTTGACCGCAGCCCCGAGGGGCGTTTTCGTCTCTACACGTGACTGCGGCCTTGCCGCAAGTCAAGACCCTCTGAGTCGCACTTCGGCTCCACCAGGAGCCTCTTCCGCTCATTTCCGTCCATCAGGAACGTCAGGTCGTCCACCTTGATCCCGGTCGTCGGCGCCTTGAGTCCCAGAGCCTCCCCTGGCCGTTCGGCCGTTACCCTGAAGCGAGCTGGTTGCGCAACACGGCGAGGTCCAGGAGCGCCGGGACGCTCTCCGCGCCGTAGGGCTTCAGTCTCGACTCCAGCCGCCCGAGCGGCCGCTCGTCCTGCCGCCTGAACAGCCGGTTCAGGTACGCCTCCCGCAGGAGCCACGCCAGGAGCTTCCGCCCCCCTGTGAGGTTAAGGCTCCTGAGGTCCCGTTCCAGCTTGGTTCGGGACTTCGGCTGGCCTTCGCGCCCCTTGCTCCATATCGAACCTCTGCCGGAGCCAGTCCCAAGACGTGAAGCCTCGAACCCCTCCACCTGCCGATCGGATCCTCTCGCGAAGGATCCTTCCTGTCCCAGCCCATGCGGTTCCCAGCCCATGCGATCACCTTCCTTTCATACGGCATATCTTTATCACGTCCCGGCCATGGCCATAAGTCGATTTCCGGCCAATTCCCGGCAAGCGGCCCTGTCCGGATTCGTCATGAAGACAGCCAGACCGGACAAGTGATTGCTGGAATCTGACGGCAAGTTGAGTCCTAAGCTTGATTCCACTGCAAAAACCCTCCACCTCGACAGGGTAGCGGAACTTCATGGAGCCATCGCATTGGCATCCTGGCGCTAAAGCCTTGAACCGCCGCACTTCTGCGCACCCTTTACCCCGATACTCGGCCCTCAAATGACTGCCAGGAGGCGAGGGAGGGGGTTTTCGCAGTGGAATCAAGCTTGATTCCACTGCGAATACCTTCCCCAGCGATGGAGAAGCTGGACGCTATGTGCCCATCGCATTGGCACCCTTGCGCTTAAACCTAAAACCACCGTCCGTCTGTGCAGCCATTTCCCGGACACTCTGCCCTCAAATGAATGCCAGGAGGTGGTGGGATGGTTTTTGCAGTGGAATCAGACCAGGATAAGGTTGAATCCATTGCCAAGACGCTGAAGTCCGCTGTTTTCATCATGGGTAGCCTGTCAGCCGGAGGAGGCAAAAATGAACGGATTGGAGATCATCAAGCCGGATTCCGATCTTGAAACGATCATTTGGGAGATCAGGCTTGACTGCCGTAACGAAATTATAATCAAATGTCATGTGATTGTGAGTTTGACAAATTCGCAGAACTGTTGGATAGCCTGCGGGATAAGCTTTTCATTTTAAATATCGTTTCTGTCGATCTTTCCTTTAACACTCCTCCTGATATCGCTTCGCAGATCATTATGAAGTTTGCCAGACAGAACGCTTCAGAATTTCGAGGCGAACCTATTGAAATCGAAATCTTGATAGTCTCTATCGAAAGTTCGTTACTAGTTTATGCTTAAAAAATCATCATTTGTCTTCGTAACTCCGATATGCCTCTTTCAATTGACTCTATCCCATATCCACAACCTCGGAAACTACCGGACGTCTCCAGGAGCGTATCATGAGTCCCACCCCGGAAAAAAAAATTGTTTTACAAGAAAATTTCCTATGGGTCGTACCGGTTCTGACATCGGCTCCAACGGATTAAATGCAGTCATTCCGAATTCCCTGACAGAGAGTGCCCATACCGTCCAGCGTCCTGAAGCGGCAGATTCCCGCGCAGGACGATGGAGCGCCAGTCTTGCCCCGCGTTCCGGGTCTGGATGACGAGGGTCGTTAGCCTCAGTATGGTTCTTGATGTCGGGCATTGAAATGTCGAGCTGACGAGATTCCTGAGTCTGACCGAACGGCAGTCGCGTTGGCTTGCCATCCGCTGTCGCCATCCTGGGAAATCGCTGGAAAACAGTTGCGATTGCCAAGATGCCAGGAAGGGTTAGTAGGCGATACATCTCCCAACACAGGCATATCCTCGAACAAAAATGCCCAGCCTTGACCCTCACGGGTATTCCAGCGGGGCGTCTTCGTTTCTGCCGCTCAGGTGCAACTCATTTGACGAGCTTTAGCCCGGAGGGGGCAGTTGGCCGGAAGTCAGCCCTGGGACTGCCGCCAGAAGAGCGTTCTGCCGTTTCGGGTGGTGACAATACATCAGATTGCGTCTTTAATTGTTTTATCTACCTTCTGTAGCTTTCCCATAAAACTTACGCATTAGAACCCGTGACTCTTGCCTCCGGCACAAGGCTCTTGCCTTCTCTCAAGAAGCTCACATTCGGCCCCTTTAGCAGTCCGTCAGTACCTCCATGGTTACGGCGTTGCCGGTCGATCTCGATTCCTCGACCAGGACTTCCGAAGGATGCCTAGGGGCCGTGAGTTCCAAGCCTCTTCGGAGGTCATAGGTTCGACCGGGACGGGAGCCCCGAAAAGGTCACGGGGAACATTTCGTTGAACTTCCCCGGACGGTCCCTCCAGTGCAGTTGAAGGTCTCGCTGCAACATGGCAGCGGCCAGTGCCCTGGAAGCGGCTTTTGAGCGGCTCGAGGCGATCTGCTGTTGTCCTTAAGACAACCCTCAACCCTTGCTGGTAAACGGTTCGGGGAGGCCTTTGGTTATCTCCCTTCAGAACGGCCCCGGCAGGAATCAACGTGATACGTATCGGAAGGGCTGAATCAGGCAGACAGTTGCTTGCGGAGATGAAGGCTGGAAGGGAAAGCGAAGGCTTGAGTTGCAACCTGGGCCGCTCTGCCGCTTTTCCGGTTTTCCGCTCTTCCGCTCTTCCGCTCTTCCGCTCTCTTGTCATTTCCAAAGTTCTCTAGGATAATGGAATCGGCAGAATAGCCTCAGCAGGTTCATTTCCGGAAGCTTCCGGCGGGTCAGCCCCTCACGCGGCTTGAAGCCTGTCCCCATGCCGCATCGTTGGACATGGAAGGCCTGGCGACTTCGCCGTCTTTCGATCGCCCATGACGATCCGGTACCGGTTCACTAATGCCCAGAAACGGGGAAAGGCGAGCGGCAGGGGCGGTGTTGCCACCGGCGCTCGAAGTATTTTTTCCCAAAACACCTTTTTTTTTCTTAAAATACGATTTCGGTTTTTTTTCCTGGCATCCCGCTTGTCGGCATGCTATATGGTGATAGTACCCAAAGGAAACCACGGGTCGGCGTCCGGGCCCGGGCTTATGCCTGACCGGATATCCCCGATGCCATCCCGCCCCGGACGGGGGCGGACCGGACCTCGCGGAATCGCTCCCTTTTCAGGCGAACGATCCCTCTTTCACATACCCTTAGTTATTCCAAGCTGACCAGACCACTAGATCCAGATGTCCTGGCCCCGGACGCTCGCTGATTCCTCCGTCTGCGGGGCCTCGATGACCTGCCGCCCGGCACCTGCGGTTTCGCCTTTGCATGTCTCCGGCGCCCGAGGCCCCGTTGAGGCTCCCCTCTCTGACCTTCGGCCAGGAGGCTAGGTGCCTTTGAACCCTAACAAATAGGTGCCCTTGAACCCTAACTAAATCGATGCCCTGCGGCAGGGTGCCCGCTGATTCCGGCAAGGCAGTCCCTCAAGCCCGCGGCAATCCACCGAAAGGCCGTTCGTTGCCTGCGGGATCCCTTCCGGGAACGCTCAGGGCCCAACCAAATTTTCCCAACCTCAGTCCCCGTGCCGCCCGAGGCCCGAGGGCGGCGCCAGGACGCATGCGGAACCTCTACCGAAAGATTGCCTCCTTAAAGCACCTGCTCCGGACGACCAACCGGAACCTCAGGGCAAGGGGCCCCCAGAAGGACCTGAAGGCATTCTGGGCAAACGAAGGCAGGAACGCTGCGGATCTGCGCGACTCCCTGGCCCTCTTCCGGGAGATCCTGGCGGAAGACGGGTGCCTGGGCGGCCCGCTGGGTTCCGCCATGAAGGCCAGGATAGGCTTCGGCCTCTCCGACCGGCTGGCGCGGCAGGGCATGATGGCCGAGGCGGACGAGGTGCTGAGGGCAATCGATGGGATCCGCGACTCCCTCCCTCCGGACCATCCCGATCTGGAGGACGTGCGCACCGCCTGCGGGCTGGCCCTCATGAGCCACGTGCTCGTCTGCCTCTTCCACGTTGACATCCCCGAGGCCAAGGCACGGCTGGCCATGATGGACCGGCTGGGGAGCTCGGACATGAGCCTGAGGCAGAAGGCCGGTGCCGCCTATTACCTGGCCTACGAGTGCCTGACGGTCGAGCGGGACGCGGAGTACGCCGAGAGCCTCATCGATGACTTTTTGCCCTACCGCGACCGGATTAGGGAGCGTTCGGTGGACCGTACCGCCGAGAGCTACTCCCGACCTCGGGACGCGGCCTCGGCTCCGGAAAAAGACGACCCGGCGGCCCCGACCGTCCACGACTTCCCGCTGGCGCTGGGCATGGACGGGCAGAGGCTCATGATGCTGAACCTGCCCGACGATCTCCCCCGGGTCGGCATGGAGGAGAACACCGCCGAGATCCTGGCCTCCATGGACATGCTCCTCATGGTCTACTGGGGTTCCTCGGGCGACGTCGAGCGGAGCCTCAGGCGGTTCGAGGAGCTGACCAGCTGGGGTAGCCAGGGGAGCATCCGGGCCCTCCAGGCTCAGGCCGCCGTCTACATGGTCCATTACATCGGCCTCAAGGACCCGGACGCGGCGCTGGCGTTCTTCCGCAGGATTTTCGGGGAGAAGGGCGGCGAGCCCGCCGGCTCGGGCTTCTCCGAGGAGAAGGCCCATGCCGGTGTGAACCTCCTGGGCGCCATGAGCCTCCACAAGCGCCCGGAGGAGTGCCTGCGCATCTTCAGGGCCATGTACCAGCGGCCGTACTTCCACCGGAACCCCGACATCTCCAGCCGAGCCATCCTAGCGGTGGTGGACTGTCTGGCCTCCCTGGGCAGGATTTCCGAGGCGCTCGCCGTCTTCCGGCTCGTCCCCGACTTCGGGCCATCCATGGAGGTGAAGGCGATGCACGGCCGCGCCGCGGTCACGCTGATCCACTATTCCGGTCTTTACGGCACCGAGGAGGACGCGCGGGAGATGTACGACTACATCATGTCCTTCCCGGATCAACGGGAGACCTGGGCGATGCGCTCGCGTACCGGGGCCGCCATGGCCACGTTCTACGAGCTCAAGGGCAATCTGGGCGGGGCACTGGGCATCTTCAGGACCATGCTCTCAGGCCGCGGGAGCCCGGAAGAGGATCTTGACCGGGCCGAGGCCGCGCATTCGGTCATCCGGCTCATGGGCCGCGGCCGGGACGGCCACGCGGCGCTGGAGGTCTTCCAGGCCCTGGGCCCTTGGGGCTCAGGCTCCGAGGAGATGGACATCCAGCGGGCCGGCGCCCTGGTGAACCTCATCCTTATCCTCGGCAAGGCCGGCATGACGAGGAAGGCCAGGGACCTTTACGCCGGCATGCCCGGCTGGGGCTCCTCCGCCGAGATGGATCTGATGCGGGCAAAGGCCGCCGTGAACCTCGTGGCCGTCCTGGAGGAGGCGGGCGACGCCCGCAAGGCGCAGGCCGTCTTTGACCTCATGGGCGTCTGGGGGGGGCAGCCCGAGCTCTGTTGCGAGAAGGCCAAGGCGGCGGTGACCCTGATCGGCCTTTACGGTCGGCTGGGCGAGCCCCGGAAGGCCCAGGCGGTCTACGACAGCCTGCCCCAGCATGACGTCTCCCCTGCCTTCCAGGACCTCAAGGAGAGCTGCCTGCTGAACCTCCTGACCGCGCTCGCCATGGCTCGCCGTTGGACCGAGGCGCTTCAGGCTGCTACCGGCCCCGCGGCCGGGCTCCTGTCCTCCGGGAAAAGGGAGGAACTCCTGAAAAGGCTCGACATCCTGATGACCAGGACCGAGAGCATGGGCGGCAAGGAGCGCAGGAAGGTCCTGCGTTTCCTGGCCGAGCGCCTGAGGAACCATTAGGGGCGCGGGGGCGGTTCTTTGCCGTCCCGGGCTTTCCGGGACATCCTTGAGAAGTGCGGGGACATGTCGCGGGGAATTTCAAGGCAGCCGGAGGATTTTCCGGTCTTTTTTTCCGGTCGATGTCCCTCGCGATTTTTTTCCGGGGGCGGGACGTTCGGAATTTTTTTTCGTGCCCGTCAATTTTTCCCCTGGAGCGGGATTTTCCGGAGCGAGTTTTCCCGGCGGCCAGGTTTCCCCGAATCGCGTGTTTCGGCGCTGATTTGCCCCTCGCGCGGTTTTTTCCCGGAACGGGCCGATACCGCGCGGATTCCCCGAACCTGGCGTATCGCGCGGGTTTTCGCGCGCGAACGCCGTGCGCGGCGTCTTTCGCCTCCGCCGGCATCCGGCGTCCCCGGAGCGGTGTCCGCGAAACGCGCTTTTCACGCGGGGTTGTCGGACCCACGTCGGTTTCCCGCGATTTCCACGCGTCCCCGCGGGCGAAGACGCGGCGAACGGCGCATCCGAACAGCCTTGGTTTCAGCGGAGTTTGGCAAGCGGCCTTTCGTCGGGCAGCACATGGTGCTATTATGGATCAACAGCTTGATCGCGCGCGGGATCGCCGGCGCGCGGCAGCCAGACGCGGCTCCGGCGAAACGGGACGTTTGGCGGCGGCAGGCCGCCGGACGGCAGGGACGTTCCGCAGACCTATGTTTTTTAGCCGCCAACGTCGCCTTTCCGGTTGCGCGTTGACGTTTTGAGGCGGCACGTAAATTTTTTTTGGGCCTTCCGCAGGGGAGGTACCGCATGTATTCCCCGAATCTCGCGTACCTCGCGGGATTACGGGTTCCGGGGGCATGAATGCCGTGAAGGCCGGCTATTGCCAAAAGACCCGGCAGGGTGTATTTATTCTGTAAGCAATCTTTCCGGACAGTTTCGTCCTGCGGGACGAAGGGTTCGCGGCGGTCGCGGCGCCGGGGGTCACCGGGCTCCCGGCGGCGCGCCGCAAGGCGCCGGGGACGGCAGGCCCCGGCGGGGTAGCAGTCCCTACGCGTCCGCGCGGCAGGGTCGAAACCCTTTGCGCCCTGCTCGCTTCGGCGGGTCATCCGCCGCCCCGGGATGCTTCCGTGTTAGGCTTGATCTCGGAAGCTGACTGGGGCAATAATATCGTCGCTCCCCTCATTCGGAATCGTCGGTGCAGATGTCGGCCGCTCAAAGGCTCGTTCCGCGGCGGTCGCCGACGCGTCCACTTCAAGGCGATTTCGCCGCAAACTGCGAACGCGCTTGGCTTCGGAACGGTGGCCAAGGCGTCCGGCGGCGCCCGGACTCCGGGCACTGCACTGAAGGCGGCCTGGGCCGCCGGACAGGCGAGGGCAGGCTTCGCCGGGTCGTGTGCCGACGCCCGCGCGTCGGATTCACGCCGCCGACAGGAAAAATTGACGCGCCCCGTCAATGACGGCGCCCGTCTCCCGGAGCCCATGGGAATCCCGGGCCGACCCCGCGCCCGCGCGGGGCTCCCGAAAGGAACGTGAAGTTGCAGAAGCCCGAACGTCCGGATAGGGGCCGAAGTTGTGCCCGTCTCTCGAGAGCGAGGCTTCTCGCCGCGCAGTCGCTCGCGGACGCGAGAGAGTATGCCGGAGCGGGATCGGCTGCAGGCGTCGTCCTGCGGGAAGCCCTCAGGGCTTCGGGCGCCACGTCCGGACTCGGCCCCCCCGAAGATACCTCGGCGTTTTTGACCGCGCGCTACCTGGAATCCGGCCTGGACAACGGCCTGGAGGAGCTCCTTCGGAGGGCGGCCGCGGGCGCCACGTTGCGCGAGGGCTTTCAGGGCCAGGCTCGACGGAAGGCCTCAGGCGCCAGGGATCCCGCCCGACGCGATCGCGCGGGAAAGGAACCCGTGCGCCGAGATCGTTGTTGCCGCGGTTCCGCGAGTCGGGAGCCGGACGGTTCGGCGGCATCGGCAGATCGGGATGAGCTCCGCGCCTGCGGATGGTTCCTCCTGGTCATGGGGCTGTTGGGCGAGGGCCGCGTCCCGGAGGCCCGGGACGCGTTCGTGGAAGGCGCGGCCTCCTGTCGACGGCCGGTCCTGACGTCGATCGGCGCTGCGGCCCTCACGCTCAGGCTGTTCCTCGATGCCCCTCTGGGGGAGGGAGCGCGTGAAGCCTTCGGGATCCTGAAGCTCATGGCGGCGGTGTTGCCCGCGACCGTACCGCGACCACCTTCCGTCTCCTCCCCTTCCGTCTCCTCCCCAACAGCTTTACCTTATTCGTTTTCCCCATCCGCGCCTTCATCTTCTCCATCCGTTGCCGATGCTTCCGGTCGCTCCCCTTCATCGGGAGAAGTGACCTCTCGGTCGGGGCGCCCCGACCCAGGCCCGGGATCTGCGGACGTGCGAGCAAGGCCGGTGTTGACGCTGGTGACGTCCGCTCCGTCCACCGCGCGCGAGAGCGCGGGAAGCGGCGAGCGCGAGCCCCAGAAAAACGGCGTGCGCGGGAGCTTGGGAAACGGCATGCGCCGCGACACGGGAATCGGCGGTCGCGACGGCGCGGGAATCGGCGGACGCGACGGCGCGGGAAGCGGCCAGCGCTTCAATCTTCCCAGGGCGTTACTTTTTGCCGCGGATGCGCGGGACGCCGAAGAGATAGCGGTCGGCGCGGCTGCGGGCTTCATTATAATGGCAGCCATGGAAGGCGACTTCGAGTCCGCATCCCAGGCCGCAACCCTCTTCGCGGGGCAGCGCGGGACGGAAGAGGGCGGAGCCGTCGTCCGTGCGAGACTTTACGCGGAGGCGTTACGCGATCCGTCGGCAGGGATAGACAGGCTAGTGGCAGCTGCGGCGCCTTCCGGGCTTGACGCCGAAAAGATTCGCGCGCTGGCGCTCGTGACGTCTCTCCGCAGGGCCGCGGACCACGGCAAGCTCTCCAGGGCCGAGGCGAGGTTCTCCGAGCTGTGGGACATGGAGGACGACGGTTCTTTCGCGGATCTGTCCTACGTGAAGGCCAGGGGCGCGTGCATGCTGATGGAGCTTTACGGAGAGCGCCTCATGTTCGATGGGCTCCAGGGAATCTTCAAGACCGCGGATGTCCTGGAGAACCGCCACGACGTGGCGGTCGAGAAGTTCCGGGCTTCCGTGCGAATCATCGCCTCCTACGCGGCCGGCGGCGAGCTGGAGCCCGCGCTGTCGCTTTACCGTCCGCTCGCGTACCTGGAGGGCCTGGGGGAGTTCACCCGCATGAGGGCCGCTGCCGCGGCGGCGCTTTCGGCGGCGTTCGCCGAGCGGGGCATAGTCGCGGAGGCGAGGGCCCTGTACGCCGTACAGGCAGAGCTCTGGGAGGCCTCGTCCTCGGGTTGCCCGCAGGAGCTCTTGAAGTCCCCAGATCCGCTGGGCATCGTGGCCGCGGCCGCCGACCCGTTGCGGTGCCACGAGCGGGAGGCGTTCCGCTTCGAGGAGGAGGCGGGGCTGGAGGAGGGCATGTGGGTGGATCGCGCCCGCGCGGCGGCATCGCTCATGGACGGCTATGCCGCGGGAGGGGAGGCCGCCGAGGCCCTGGCCGTTTACGCCGAGCTGAACGTTCCGGAACCGGCCCTGCTCCCGCCCGCCCTCAGGCTGGCCGTCACGAAGGGGATTTTCGAGGCCAGCCTCAAGATCGGGAATCTGGAATGCGCCAAGGAGGCCATCCTGGGGGACGGCATGGATCTGCCGCCGTTGGACGCGCTCCAGGAGGGCCGTGCCGCGCTGGCCGGGTCACTGATGACGGCGCTCGCGATCCGCGGGGATTTGGACGGGGCGCGTTCGGTCTACGACGCGCTGGAGTTTCCTGGGACCGGCCCCAAGGCCGGTCATGCCAGGGCCTACGTCTCCGGCAAGATGGCGAGCCTTCTGGCTCAGGGGGGACAGCCTGCCAAGGCAGCCCGGCTTCTTGGTTCGGAAAGCTTCATTGAGGACCTGCGCGACCATCCGCTCATAGCGGCCAAATGCTCTCTGGAGCTGGCGGAGTCCTTCGTGCGAAAGGGTTGCCTGGACAAGGCCAGGGCGATCTGCGAGTCAGGCTCTCTCGAGCTGGGCGTGGCGGACGCCGCCTCCGGTAAGGCCATGGCCACGAGCTCCGCCATCGCCAGGCTCTGTCTGGACGGGGATCTTGATGCCGCGCGGAGGCTCTTCGAGGAGCTTCCCGACAGCCGCAGGTCCCGCAAGTCCGCCCTCTACAGGTTCATGGCGTCCATGTCCCTGATGGACGCGTACAGGGAGACGGGCAACACGGAGGGGCTGGAGTTCATCCGCCGCTGCGTGGAGGGTTTCGGCACGCTGGAGGCCAATCTCTACAACAACCGGGCCGGAAGCCCGGAGGACGACGGCACGGACGGCTGGTAGCGCCGGGTTGCCGCGGAGGACGGCATGAGGGAGCCCGTTTCCCTTGTGCCTGAGGGCGCGGGGTCTTGCTGGCCGTTTCCTCTCGCCTAAGGCTTTCCGGGGTTCGGGTGGAGCTGACGGCAGCTCGGAGCCTCTGGGGCGACACGCTCCTGCGGGTTGGCGCTCATGCGGGCGTGTGGACGGCAAGGAGATTGGCAGGCGAGCGAAGCTGGGCTTGGCGACGGCCGCGGAGGGGGTGGTGGGCCATTCGGGGTAGTTCCACGGATGGGGCGCGGGGGCGGTCTGGGCGGAGGCGTCCGAGCGGGCTTCGGGACGGAGGCGCCATGAATGCGCGATAATTTTTCTGGAAGACTTTCAGGAATACAAGGGAAATCTAAAGCAGGCAATAAAATATTGTTGCATTATGGATTTTGCCCTCGGAAGGCATGAGGTCCGGCAATCGTTTAGCTTGAATTGCCGGAACTTCCAGATTATCGGTATCCCTTGACTTCGAAAGCCGGGATGTCCTCGGGGCGGGATGCGGCTTCGGTCGTGGCGCCGGACGTTGCGGTAGCCTGCCGGATCAGGTCGAAGAGGTACCGTTGCGGGGATGCGGCTTATCGGCCATGCGCACCACAAAAAAAAACGCGAAAGCCTTCGGGCGGCGCAAGCTGCCGGGGGCTTTCGCGTTTAGGGGATAACGTATCGGGAGAATCCGGCTGTAAAATCCTGACATGGGATTAGGGGTTAACGTCGATATTTCACGATTTGAGGGACAGTCCGGGACGAGCCGGAGGTTTTCGCGCCTGATCCGCACGGTCTATGCACCGCCTCGCCCCCGCGCAGGCAACCCAGATCCGCCTGCGGGCGCGACCGCCCGGCTACCCCCTCGATGGCCTGTGGTCGCGCATGAGCGGCACGAACCTGCAGGCGACCAGGGTCCTGCGGCTCACCTTGCCGTCCGCGCCGCGGGAGTAGAGGACCAGGAGCTGGCCCCCGGAGTCGCCCACGGGCATGACGAGCCTCCCCCCGAAGGCGAGCGAGTCCCGGAGACCCTCGGGCACGCTCCGGCTGTAGGCCGCAGCCAGCACCGCCTCGAAGGGCGCCTCCTCGGGCCAGCCCAGCGTTCCGTCCCCGAGCTTCAGGGAGACGTTGCGGACGCCCACGCGCATCAGGTTCGCCCGGGCGAGGTCGAAGAGCGCGGGCACGCGCTCCACGGCGTAGACCCGCGCGCACAGCCCGGCCAGCACCGCGCTCTGGTAGCCGCAACCGCAACCGATCTCGAGGACGCGGTCGGAGGGCTTCAGGTCCAGCGCTTCGGTCATGAGGGCCACCATGTAAGGCTGGCTGATGGTCTGGCCGTGGCCGATGGAGAGCGGCCCGTCCTGGTAGGCGTGGGTCGCCAGGCTCTCGTCCACGAAGAGGTGCCGCGGCACGCGGCCCATGCACTCCAGGACCGCCTTGGAGGCGATCCCTCGGCGCTCCAGCTGCTCGGCCACCATGAGCGCCCTGGCCTTCGAGTACATGTCCGGACCGTCGGACATAAGCCCCCCCTAGCCTATGCGGCCGACGGGGCCGCCGTTGCCGCCGCCCCCGACCGGCGGGCGGATGGAGAGTTTCCTGCCAGCGGCCGCGCCGGCGCCGGCGGCGTTGGGGGAGCTCCAGGAGGCGGAACTCGTGTGGCGGGTGGTGCCCATGGAGGGGAAGACGGACCGCACGAACTCGTCCAGGCCCTTGTCATGCCTGACGGCCACCTCGTTGGATGGCGGGGCGTCGGGCCGGCCGCCCTCGGACGGCTGCTCGGCCGCGGCTCGGCGGCCTTCCTTCATCTTGGTGGTGAAGGCGTTCAAGAGGGAGTTCATGAACGCGTTCTTGGCGCCCAGGCCCTTCTCGCCCAGTCGCCAGGCCTGCGGGCGGTAGGCCTCCCAGAGGGTGTCGCAGCGCTCGTTCAGGAACGCCCAGACGTACTCGGCCATGGCGAGGTTCATGGGGAGTCCCAGAAGCTCGATCTCCTTGCTCTCCCGCGCGGTGGACGGATCGTAGTTCCATGTGTAGATCCCGGCCACCCCGAAGAACTCGATGAGGATATGCAGGATAAGGCTGTGACGAAGCGTGGGTCTGCTGCCCTGCATCGGGATCGTGAGCCTCCGGTAGGGCTCGTTGTCCGGGCCGTGGTCGATGGTCGCGGGGTCGATGCTGTAGCGGGCGAGGATGCGCTCGGCGGCCGAGAGCGCGGCCGCGGACTCGTTGGTGTTGTCCGAGCCGGCCAGGGCCAGTAGCTTCTTGACCTTGTCCAGGACAGGCTTGAGTTCCGCGTCCTCGGCGTCAGGACCCAGGGGGCACGGCGGCGGGGCCGACAGATCCGAGAAGCTCATGGACGCCTTCCAGTAGAAGGGGTCCAGCTGCATCCTCCGGCAGACGCTGATGAACGTGGGCCCGTGGGCGGGCTCGTTAATCGCGGCGAGAGGGTAGAGGTCGGTCACCAGCTGGTGGGCCGTCTCGTGGCCCAACACGCCCTTCACGGGGAGCCAGCGGGTCTGGTCCAGAAGCCTCTCGGAGAGGGCGATGACGCGGCCCTGGGGGATCCATTGGCCCCAGAGGGAATCCAAGGGCCGCAGGTCCAAGGCGGCGCCGCGGGCGCCGGGGAAGCGGGAGACGAGCTTCAGGTGCTCGCGCTGGCACAGGCGCAGGAGGGAGTTTTTCAGACGGCTGCGTTCGGCGGGGGGAAGATTGGATGTATTCAATGTCTGCTCCTGGATTGCCGGGGCGCCCGGAGGCACGGGGACCTGGAAGGCGAGGCACCGGCGGAAGGCGGCAGGGCCGGGAAAGGGCTGTCGGCGCGACCGAAGGAGGCCCGGCGGACGACCGGGCCGGGCAAGGCCCGGGCAGGCTGACTGAATCCCCCCGATTTTAGCGGAATCGTTCCGTAATTTCCAGTGGCAGCCTTAAGAAATTTGCCGTACACAAATTACCGTGCCCTCCGATGGCACCCGGAAGGCATTGGCCTTGCTCCCGGCACGCCATGCCTGAGCCGTCAAAAGTCGTGCCGGATCAGGCCGGAGTTAATCCTGACGCGACAGTCCGTCACCCGCCCCCGCCCGTCCGGTCCGTCCCCCGTCCGCCAGGTCTGCCGTCCGCCAGGTCTGCCGTCCGCCAGGTCCGATGACCGACGTGGCTGGCGTCGGGAAGGTTGTCCGGACAGGCGGAGCGGGCGGCCGTATGGCCCAATGGAGCACGGCATCATGCCAACGTTCCCTGTTTTCGCGAAGGATCGGCGGTTCCATCTGTTCGGGGAGGGGCGGCGGCCTGCAAGGTCAAGGGGATGGCCTCATGCCGAGGGATCGGCATTCCTCCGGGTAGCCCGCCTGTCGCCCCACGACCAGGGGAAGGGAGAAAGTGAGACTCCCTCGTCGACCCAGTCGCGGCCCTCGGCCCTTTTGAGCCTGCGGGCCAACAGGAGCGTGAGCGGGAGGAGCGCCAGCTCGAAGCCCGTCTTGTAGACGAAGTTGGAGACGCAGAGCCTTGCCCAGAGGTCCGTGCCTATCGCGCCCAGGAAGCCCACCGTCGCGAAGACCAGGGTGTCGACGGCCTCGCCGGCCAGGGTGGAGACCGCGAAACGCCACGCCGGAGGCTTTCCCGGGCCGCGGGTCTTCATTTTGGAGAGCACCGAGGCGTTCACGAGGCTTCCCGCGAGGAAGGCCAGGAGGCTTCCCGCGGCCAGCCTCGGGGAGAGCGCCAGGATCGCGTTCCAGGCCTCCGCCCCCTCCCACCCCGCAGGCGCAGGCAGGAGCGAGACCAGGCTCAGGCACAGGAATGCCAGTCCCAGGCACAGGAAGGCGGTCCAGATGACGGCCCGGGAGCGGGCGTAGCCGTAGACCTCTGTCATCAGATCGCCCAGGATGTAGGTGAGCGGGAAGACCAGGGTCCCACCGTCGAAGGAGAGGGGCCCCAGCTCGACCATGCGGGTGGAGGCGATGTTGGAGACTATGAGAAGCCCGGAGCACAGCCCTGCCGCCGTCTCGAGGCGGTAGGGGGCACGGGGTGGCGGAAGGCTGTCGGATGGCATGCGTCTCTCTTTGCGGCAGGGGCGCCGTTATGGCCGGGATCGGCGTTGGCTGTAAGGCATCGGAGCTTCGGCTCCGAGGGTTTCGGGGCCGTTCGCCGTGTCCGGCGAGGCTTTGCAGGCGGGGGATTTCGGTCTGGGGTTTCGGGGCTCGCGCGGATCCCTGAGGCGCGGGCCTCAGGGTCCGGCCCGGGGCGGGCAGGCGGTCATCGCGATCCCGGAGTTCCTGAGGACCCTCAAGATGGCTAGTCCCGGGAGGGCCAGCAGTGCCCCCAGGAGATAGAAGCCCGGCCAGCCCAGAACGGCTACCAGCCAGCCAGAGGGGCTGGCCAGGAAGTTCGCGGGGAGGGCCATTATGCTGGTCAGGATGGCGTACTGGGTGGCGGTGAAATCCAGCCGCGTCTGGGAGCTCAGGAATACCGTGAAGACAAGCCCCGCCGCGCCCACGATCACGTGGTCCAGGGCCACGAAGAAGGCCAGGTAATGGAGGCGCGGGGGGAGGATCCACAAGGCGGTCAGGGCCGCCATGTTGACCGGCTGGAGCCAGCCGAAGATCCACAGCGCCTTCATGTTGCCGTACTTGCGGGACACCGCGTTGGCTATGGATACCCCGGCCAGGGTCGCGGTGAGCCCGAACGCCTTCACGACCAGGCCGATCTCCGTCTTGGTGTAGCCCGCATCCATGAAGAACACGGTGTTCAGGGACGCGATGAGCTGCTCCCCCAGGCGGTAGAGGAGCACGAAGGACATCAGGAGAAGCGCCTTGTCCCGGGCCAGGAAGTCCAGGACCGGGCCCTTCACGCTCTCCAGAAGGCTGCGGGGCCGCGTGAGCGAGGCCGTCGGCTCCGGACTCCACAGCAGCGTCACCGGGCCCAGGAGTATGGCCAGCGCGGAGAGCCGGAAGACGGCGGGCCACCCCCAGGCGTCCGCGGCTATCAGCCCACCGCCGGAAAGCGCGACCATGCCCAGGCGGTAGCCCCACAGGTAGGCGGTGGAACCGTCCGCCAGAAGCTTCTCGGTCAGGAGGTCCTCGCGGCGGTAGGCGTCCACGGCGATGTCCTGGGTGGCGGAGCTGAAGCTCACCCACAGGGTCATGAGGGCGGCGGCGCCGAGGCCTGCGCCGCCCGAGAGCCCTCCGGAGGCCCATTCGGCCCCGAAGGCCACGAGCCCCAGGGCCAGGGAAGTCTGGCTCAGGAGAAGCCAGCCCTTCCTGCGGCAACCGAAGGGAGCGGTGCAGTCCAGTATCGGCGCCCAGAGGAACTTCAGGCTGTAGGGGATGCGGGCCATGGCGAAGAGGCCGATGACCTCCACCGGGGTGCCCCCGTCCCTAAGCCAGGCCTGGACCAGGGTCACCACCACGATGAACGGCGCCCCCGCCGTGAACCCCATGGACAGGCTCGTAAGGATCGGCCTGAGCGTTCCGCTTCGGTTCATAGGGGGCTGCATTCAGTCTCCGGCCAGGGCCGGCTCCTTTATCCACAGTTCGGCGGTGATCAGCCACTCGCCCCCAAGCCGCGGCTTTTCGAAGATGAGCGTACGCTGGCCCAGGTCGTGCCTGAGCTTGGAATCATACTTGAGGCTGAAGACCGCCCAGGCCCTGCCGTGGTCCCGGGGGTCCAGAAGAAGCAGGGGTTCCGATGCCGTGAGCTTCACGTCCCCGGAGGTGCGGAGCTCGGAGGCCAGGGCCACGCGGAACTGCTCCCGGCCGATGGTGCGGTCCGGGCTTCCCGGCTCGAAGAAGCGGAAGCGTTCCGCGTACAGCGCCGCCATGTTGTCCGCGAGCTTGAACTCCTGGGCCTGGGTCCACTTCTTGAGCCTGTCCTTCAGGACCGCCGCAAGATCGGCGGGGATGGAGCGCCTAAGGTCAGGGCCTTCCCCCGCCACGAGCGGCAGGATGTCCTGGGGCAGGTGCGGCTCCACCTGCCTCCAGAGCCTGATGCCCGCCTCCTTGGGGATCTCCCTGGCTGGCGGGTACTGGAAGATGAGCGGCGTCCGGCTCTGGGGCCTGCCCACAAGGTAGAGTCCGGGCCTCCTTATGTCCGGCGGGCTTATCTCGGCCTTGAGTCCGGGGCCCTTGATGCTTCCCTGCCAGAGCCTCGCCATGTTGAGGCTCCCGTCCACCACCAGGACCAGGGAGTTGCGGGGAAGCGAGAGCAGAGCGGGCGGCGGGCTTGGAAGCGACAGATCCGCGGGGTCGGAAGCCGAGGGCGCCGCCGCGGCGGGGGTGGCGGCGGGACCGGCGCGCAGGAAAGATTCCGGATCGGCGGCGTCCGGGGCCTCGCTCACCGAGATCGTGCCCGGGGGCGCCGGGAATGCCGCGCCCTCGCGGGTCGGGGTCTGCGAGGGACCCGGGCCCGCCATGTCGGGGCGCATCAGGAACCAGCCGCTCACCATGAGCGCGGCAGCGACCGCGGCGGCCGCCGCGCGGGTCCCCCCGTGCAGGCCCCGGCTTTCCCGGCGCTGGCGGACGCCGCCCGCCGCGAGGCCGGCGGCCTCCTCCGGTACCGGCTGGGGCCCGGCGGCGCCTTCCGCGGCACGGGCCACGCATGCGGGGGTTATCTCCTTCTTGTTCAGGGCCCAGGCGGTCATGAGCGACCTCTCGGCCACCGGGTTCAGTTCCCCCGGAAGACCCCCGGAACGCGAGTGGAGCGCCGCGAGCGCCTGCTGGGTGAACGGGTCGCGCCGGGCGCCCGCAGCCTTCATGCGGAAGGCAACGTACTGGGCCGTCTCGGCCAGGGAGAACGGGGCGAGGGTCACGTTGGCCGCGGTGCGGGCGAGCTCGCCCGGGAAACCGTCCTCCGGCGTCCCGCACAGGACGAGCGAGGTCCTGCCCTTCCAGGCGGGCTCGATGGCCATGAGCTTGGGAAGGTCCGTCAGCGTGTCGCGCCCCAGGTGCTGGGCGCCGTCCACGGCGAGCACGCAGGCGCGGCCCGAGGAGACAAGATCCGAAACGGCGTTCTGGAAGAAGCCCAGGAGCGTCTCTTCCGGGGCGCCCGGCGGCAGCCGGTCCATGAGCCCCAGCGAGCTCAGGGCCTCGGAGAGGATTCCGGAAAGGGTCACGGCCCCCCTGAGCACGGTCACGACCTTCACCGCCGGCGGCAGCAGCGGCTGGCCCAGGCTCGAGACGAGCGCGGTCTTGCCCGAGCCCTTGGCCCCCGTCACGACGATCAGCCCCGGCAGGGGCCCCTCCCCGGAGAGCAGCCCGGCGATTTCGCCGTATGCCGGGGAGCGGAAGAGGAACCTCGGGCTCAAGGCCGACTTGAAAGGTCTTTCCCGGAGGCTGAAGAAGGTTTCGTAATCCATATGGCGGAGACATCCCAAAGGGAACGGGGTGAAGGTCAACCTGCGATTATACAGGACCGCCGGGAATCATGGCAACGATCGGCGCAGGTCGCAGGGCAGGTCTCTGGCAAAGAAGCGTCGAGAGGGGCATAGAATGGGTATTCGGCATGATCGGTCGAGCAAAGGGTAACGGGTGCGTTGGCAGATGGTTTAGAAACGGAGGAGGCTGAACCGCAGCGATCCATGGGCTGAAGTCGTCCTACAGCGCCGATGGGAAGGAATTGAATATCCTGAAGCCCATCTTGGCAGGAAACGAGGGTAAGAGTATGGGGTTTTGCCTTGACACTTCAGGAAAGTCGTGATAGTTTTGCCAGATAAAAAATCCCACCTTTAGGCAGTCCGCTGTCAAGCTCACTCCTGACTAACCCACTCCTTCTGGGCCGCGCTAGCCATATTCTTGAGGCAATCGCGACCGATCTTTTCCCTATCCAAGCCTTAAGATTTCGTAATTGTCCTGGCAAGGCGCTGTATGGGCCACTGCCATCGCGCCGCCGATACGGGAGAGGTGCGCAAGGATGTCGGATTTTCCAGGCCATGAACTGCTAGCCAATTCACTAACATGGCTGGCACGGAAAATGCACTCTCTCTCTCTCTCTCTCTCTCTCTTGGGGGGTGATAGCCTCGTCAGCCTTATTGTTTGCGTTGCCCGAGTCTGCCCTGTTTTTTTTCTGCCATACCCCCTGAAGCCCTTTGAACACAAATCGAGTCCGGCCATTGCACTATTGAGCAATGGGCGGGCTTTCTCCTTGCCCGGAGACACGACCGGGATAAAGGTGCGAAAGCGATGCCGCAAAGGCTTGAAAGAGCCGAAGCGGCATTTTGCTTTTTTAGGGTCTATCAAGTGGCGTCGACAAAGCCATAAGAAACGGAGGGGTCGGTGTATGGCATGACGTTATCGTAATATGCCGGCCAAGGACTCATGATGAAGAGCCGGATGGGGTGACAGTGGCCCAGTCAGGACGACTGGGTAGCCGTGGCCCAATAGCTGGTACGTATTGTCTACCATTTAGCCTCCATGATGCCAATGACCAGGTGCCGTTGCTTGCCATGGGTTGCCGCTCCGACACATTACGGTTCCGTCATGGCATGAGCGAATGCGGGGAGTAATCGGCAAGGCATGCTGCGCATGACGCATGTCGGTAAAGTCCAATTCGGAGAGAGGTATTTGAGCCGACCCCTGTCGTAACTCTATGCGGTGAAAAGGCAACTGACAGTAGATATGAACCCGGTCAATGACCCCTGATATCGATAAACGGATGGCAAAACGTTGTTTGAACATGTATTAACGACGGAAATGATTCATGGAGTGGCGAATCAGTTACATCGGAATACCAAGTCAAGGAGGAGTGCGGTGACAGGTAATCATCTGGGATTGGGGCTTGCTGCGGCGATGGCGGTTCTAGCGGGGGCTGTGCCTGGTTTGGCCCAGCTGGGACCCCAAGAGCACCAGATGCAAACCCTGAGTACGTTGATAGTCGAGTCAGCCAGGGAAGGTGCCCTCACCCGGGAGAGTGCTCCGGCAGGGATACTGGGAGACAGATCCCCTCTGGAGCTACCGTTCGTGTCTTCGTCTATAACGGAATATGCCATAAGAGAGTTTGCCGTTCCCGGAGGGGACTCTACGGAGTTCGCCAGTGTGCTCAGCCTCAATCCATCGATCAGGGACGGGGTTTCAATTTTCACGGAAATGTACATCAGGGGGTTCAGGATCACCGGATATGATATAGGCGTTAACGGGCTGGCAAGCATGTTCGGTCCGCTGTACGTTCCCTCGTTCGCGTTCGAGAGCATCGATGTCCTGTCGGGTCCCAGCATAGCGTACATGGGGACCACAAGCGCGTTTGCCGGTACCGGAGGGCACGTCAACTACAGTACCAAGGTCGCGAGGCCGGAGCCGCAGACGGACGTGTACGTGCATTATTTTGGACGGAGCGGGTTCACGGAACAGATCGACTTCGGAAGGAGGTTCGGCGAGGGGAACGAGTGGGGGCTGAGGGCTACTGCGGAGAATACGTCAGGCGAGACGCAGATAATTGATTCGGAAAACAGGCGTCTCAACATCATGGTCAACCTGGACAGGAAGACCGACATGATGAGGACCAATGTGGCCATAGGTCATTTCAGGTACGCGGACACGGGGAACTACGGAGGGAGGAACTTCTTCATAGACGAAAGGTATGAGGATGTGACGGTCCTGCCGGAGGTGCCCAGGACCAACGATGGCTTCGGCCCTGACTGGAATGAGACCAGGCAGGACCTGACGCTCGTGACGGCAAACCATGAGCAGACGATTACGAAATGGCTCATTCCGTTTATGGATTTCGGGTACTCCGTTGAGAAATCATTGCCGAGGATAACAACTACGAGGCTGGAGTTGAGGAGCAATGATGGGGACTACAGCGGGAGAACCAGGGACGAGAAACTCAAGCGGGAGACGATGACGGTGCAAGGCGGGGTGAGGGGGACATTCGATCTGGGCGTGATGGAAAACTCGTATTTGGTTGCCGCCGGATACACTCGTCACGAACGTGATGAATCAGGAACTGCTCCATATACCCAGTACTACCCCCTCGGGAATATCTACAGTGGAGTGAGGCCAGATTATTCGGCGCCTGACAACGTCAGCAACGACATGAGAAAGGGCTATACCACGGGGAGTACTGGATTTACGCTTATGGACACCATGTCATTTTGGAAAGAAGTTATCGGTATTCGGAGGCTTTCATTGGCACAACAACGTTGCCAGGAATTTTAACAGGGAAGGTGATGTCATTCAAGTAGTGAAGTCAAGAAGCATAAGTCCGACCTATGGCGTAGTCTACAGACCGTTCGAAAATTTCGCAATATTCGCGGGCCATACGGAAAGCTTCGCCGCAGGGACACGCGTCCCCACATATTACGTTAACGGCGGGGAAGTCCTATCCCCCGCGAAGACGAAGCAGAACGAGATCGGCATCAAGTATATGTGGGAGCAGCTTCTTTTTACTTTAAGCGCGTTCGATATATCCCAGACATCTACCAGGGCGGTAGATGAGGGGGGCAACGAGCGGCTTAGGACCGATGGAGAGTTGAGGAATAAGGGCGTGGAATTTTCCTTATCGGGAAACGTTGATGAGCGATTGAACCTGATCGGAGGCTTCATGTATATCGACGCCAGGCAGGAAAAGACCGAATACGGGATTTTGGACGGCTTGAAGACAAATGGGGTTGCCAACTTATCCGCCACACTTGCGGCAACCTACAAGATAAATGACAAGTTGACCGCCATGGCAAGGTTGTACCATTTGGGTTCTGCCAGCATGGTCAACGAGAGGTTCAAGACCAAGAAGTATACGACGGTTGATCTGGGACTTTCCTATATGCATGAAATTAACGATGTTCCGGTAACGCTTACTGTGAAGTGCTTCAACGTCCTGGACCAAGCATACTGGAAGCCCAACCAGCATCCAGTTACGAATTACAACACGATAATCCTGGGCAATCCCAGGACATTTCAGATTTCTTTGGGAATGAGATTCTAACCGTTTGTCAAGGCTGTTACGCGAGCATGTTAAACCCGGTCGGGCAACGCCTTCTGCCTTCATCCGGTGTTGTACGAAGAGGTATTTTCCCTTGAAACGGTCCTACTCTAGAGTCGGTATTGATCTTGAGTCGAAGGTGGACTACGGTACCAGCTGTATTTTGTGGACTTTGGAAGGAAAAATGGAAAATCATTCGTCAGAATCTCTCTCCAGGGTTACTTGAAGAAGGGCATGCGGAGGAGGGATTTGGATTCGGGTGGACCCCGAGGTCCTTGCAAATAGGGTTGAGGGAGCCCTGCTTGGCAGGGAATGTGGAAAGGGAAGGGGCCTCTGCTAGGTTGCGCCGACGCGTAAAAAGTAAATAAAGACAAGGAGTTTTCCAATGGTAGGGAGTTATTTGAGGCGGGTGCTTACGGTTTACGCCATGACATATTTTATCTGCGGGGCATCGGCCTGGGCTCAGCAGGATAACCAGGAGAGACAATCGCATGTCTTGACCACGATGATAGTCGAAGCGACCCGGGAAGGCGCACTGGCGAGGGAAGAGGCGCCGGCGGGATTCCTGGGCGATCGATCGCCTCTGGAGCTGCCTTTCGTGTCGTCCTCGATTACGGAATACGCGATCAAGGAGTTCGCGGTGCCGGGAGGCGACGGCAGCGAGTTCGCAAGCGCCTTGACCTTGAATCCTTCGGTAAGGGACTCCATCTCGATGTTTTCGGAGATGTACATCAGGGGATTCAGGTTCACCGGCTATGACATCGGGATAAACGGGCTCGGAAGCATGTTCGGTCCGCTGTATATCCCCACGTATGCCTTCGAGACCATAGACATCCTGTCGGGACCGAGCATCGCGTATATGGGAACCACGTTCGTTTTCGCGGGAACCGGCGGGCATATCAACTACAGGACCAAGGTCGCGAGGCCGGAACCGCAGATGGACGTGAACCTGCACTTTTTCGGGAGGTCCGGTTTCACCGAACAGATAGACTTCGGAAGGAGATTCGGTGCGTCGAACGAGTGGGGGATAAGGGCCACGGTAGAGCACACTTCCGGCGAGACGGCGATCAAGGGTTCCGAGAACAAGCGTTTGAACATAATGGTGAACCTGGACAGGAAGACGGATACCATGCGGACCAACCTGGCCATCGGTCACTTCAGATACGGCAACACGGGAAATTACGGGGGCAGGGGCTTCTTTCTCGACGATGCCGTGACGAGGCTGCCGTCGGCGCCGAAGACAAGCGATGGCTTCGGACCCGACTGGAACGAGACGGATCAGGAGATGACGCTCGTTACCCTGAACCACGAGCAGACCGTCAGGGAATGGTTCGTGCCGTTCGTGGATTTCGGCTATTCTATCGAGGAATCCAAGCCGAGCATCCTGACCTCCAGGCTGTATCTCATGAACAACGCCGGCGACTACCGCGGCAGGGTCCGGGACGAGAAGCTGAAAAGGGAAACCATGACGGTGCAGGGAGGGGTGAGGGGGACCATCGATCTCGGCTCCATGGAGAACTCCTATCTGGCCGCCGTCGGTTATACCTATCACGAGAGAGGGGAGTCCGGTACCTGGCCGTGGACCGACTTCACGCCTTACGGGAACATTTTCAGCGGGGCGAGGCCGGACTACAACGTCCCTGCCAACAAAAGCAACGATTTGCGGAAGGGATATTCCCGCGCAAGCACGGGTTTTACCCTGATGGACACGATGTCGTTCTTCAACAGGAAGCTGTCGCTATTCGCGGGTGTTCATTGGCATGACAACGTGGTCAAGAACTACAACAGGAGCGGGCAGGTCACCCAGGAGGTGAAATCCGACAACCTCAACCCGACCTTCGGTATCGTTTACAGTCCTCTGGGATACCTGTCGTTCTTCGCAAGCCATACCGAGAGCTTTTCGGCAGGCACCAGGGCCTCGGGCAACTACGTGAACGTGGGGGAGGTCCTGAAACCGGCGAAGACGAAGCAAAACGAGATCGGCGTCAAGTACCAGTGGGAGCAGCTTGTCCTGACGTTGAGCGCGTTCGATATCACGCAAGGCGCGAATAGGTCTGTGGACGTCGGGAACGGCGACAGGTTGCTCAAGACCGACGGAGAGCGCAGGAACAAGGGGCTGGAATTCTCGTTTTCAGGGAACATGCTGGAGGAGAGGCTGAACCTGATCGGCGGCTTCATGTATCTGGACGCCAGGCAGGAGAAGACAGACCTCGGGCTGTACGACGGAATGAGGACAAACGGGGTGGCCAACTTCTCGGCGACCCTGGGAGCGACTTACAGGATTACGGACAGTATCAGCGCAATGGGCAGGATCTACCATATGGGTTCCGCAAGTCTCATGGACGAGAGGTTCAAGACCAAGGCCTACACGACGCTCGATCTCGGACTGTCTTACACCCATGAGATAAAGGACGTTCCGGTGACTGTGTCGCTTCGATGCTTCAACGTCTTCGACAAGGCGTACTGGAAGCCTTACCAGCATCCAGACACCGGCTCGAACGCCGTCATCCTGGGGAACCCGAGGACATTCCAACTGAGCCTGGGGGCAAGATTTTGAGGGCTTGCGCGAACGAGCGCGAGGGTTATCGGCTAAACCGTCCGCGCCGCCGCGTCCGAAGTGGACGCGGCGCGACGGACCACGGACCGGAAGACGCCCGAAAAACGCATCGGAATGGCCGTGAGAGTGCCCGGGGAAGGATCAGGCCAGTCTTCCCCCGCTTAACGTGAGGATCCGGTCGCAGAAGGCGACGGACAGCGGAAGATCGTGGGAGATGAACAGGCAGCTTATGCCCGTCTGGCGCCGAAACCCCGTGAGAAGGCGTATGATCTGGGCCTGGCTGATGACGTCCAGCATGCTGGTGGGCTCGTCCAGGACCACCAGGGCAGGCTCCATGAGCATGATCCTCGCCAGCGCCAGACGCTGGAGCTCTCCGCCGCTCAGGGCGTGGGGCTTACGGTACAGGTGTTCCCCGTAAAGGCCGAAGCCCGAGAGAAAGCCGAGCAGGCCTGGGCGCGAGAAGGGCTTGCCCGTTAGCCGGTAAGGCTCTTTCAGACTGTCCAGCAAGGTCAGTTTCGGGTTGAAGCTCGTCTCGGGGTGTTGGAACAGGATCTGGATCGAACGGCGGGCTTCGCCCCTGAACGGGGATCTGATGGGAGAGCCGCCGAAGAGGATCCGGCCTCCGGTCTGGCGGAGGAGGCCGGAAACGATCTGTCCGAGGGTCGACTTCCCGCAGCCGCTGGCACCCACGATCCCGACCGTCTCCCCTCTGCCGATAGACAGATCAAGTCCGGCGATTGCCGGGGAAGCCGAGTTCCTGTATCTGAACGTTATGTCTTCAAGCCGAAGGAGCATGTTTCCAGCACCTGACCTTCCGGTCGCCAAGACTGAAGAGGGGCGGCCGCTCCGAGCACATGCCCGTGGCTTCGCCGCACCTGCCTTCGAAAACGCATCCCGGCGCCCTGTCGGGGCCTGTGCGGGGCGGGGCGAAGCCGGGGGGTGCCTTGAGACCGTTTTCGGGGAGGGATGCGAGCATGGCTCGGGAATAGGGATGCAGGGGATCCGCGAAAAAGGCGTCCTTGCCGCAGAATTCCAACAGCTCCGAAGAACAGAGAACCGCGATGTCGTCGGCCGCCTCACCGGCAAAGCGAAGATCGTGAGTGACGCAGAGTGCCGTCTTGCCGGTCAGGGAGGCGAAGAGGGATCCCAGGCGCTCTACGAGTCCCCTGTCCAGGCCTTTTGTCGGCTCGTCCAGGAGCAGGACGGAGGCGCGGCCGCTCAGCCCCATGGCGGCAAGGACGCGTTGGCGCATCCCGCCGCTCAACTGAAACGGGTACGCCCCCATCACCCTTGCCGCGTCCTCCAGCCCGGTTCTCCTGAGCAGGCTTTCGGCGAGGACGGCCGCCTCGCTTTTGGGCGCGTCGAGGTACCAGCGGATCAGATCCATCATCTGCCTGCCGATCGTATAGAGAGGGTTAAGGCAATTGCCGCTTCCCTGGGGTATATAGGCCAGCCGCTCCTTGCGGAACCGCCTGAGGGCGCGGGGGGGCAACCGCAACACGTCGGTCCCGTCCACCACTATTCGCCCGCCGACCTTGGCCCCGCGTCCGAGAAGTCCGAGAATCGCCAGCAGCAGCACGGACTTGCCGCTCCCAGACTCCCCTATGGCGCAGACGAACCTGCCCCGGGGAACCTCCAGGCTCACGTCTTTCAGGACGTGGACTCCGTTTCCGAAGTCCACCGTGACGCCCTCGATGGCTATCATCTCAGGGGGCCTCCCGCTCCGGCACCGGTCCCGGTTCCGGCGGACGTGATGCGAGGCGGCTGACGGCGATAGCCAAGGAGAAGGAATCCCGTGACGGAAAGGCTGATGCAGAACATCGGCGGCAAGTACCACCAGAAACAGCCGTTGATGAGTCCGCCCCGGAAGAAGGCGTAGTGGAGGATGCTTCCCCAGCTCTTGAGCCCCACGACCCCGAGTCCCAAAAAGCTGAGGCCGGCTTCGGCCAACATGGCCGAGGCCACGGCGAGAACCGCCCTGACGAAGACTATTTCCCAGATATTCGGCAGGATATGCCGCCACATCACATAAAACCCGCCCGCCCCCATCGTCTTTTCGATTTTGATGAAAGGGAGTTCCTTGAGCTGCATGACGCTCGCCCTGACAATTCGGGCCGTCCCGGTCCAGGCCGTGATGCAGATAGCCAGGATGATGTTGCGGAGGCCGGGTCCGAGAAAGGCCACGAGGATCACGGTCAGCGGGAGCGAGGGCAAGCTCATGAAGACGTTCGTCATCCAGCTGAGGGCCGAGTCCGTCCGGCCCCCGTAGAAGCCGGAAGCCATGCCGATGGAGCTGCCTGCCACCGTCGCGATGGCGGCGGCGGCAACCCCTATGATCAGCGAGACTCGACTCCCGTAGATCAGCTCGGAGAGGATGTCCTGGCCGACGTCGTTGGTTCCCAAGAGGTGCGACGCGGAGGGTTCCAGGTAGGGTGTCCCGAACTCGAAAGGATCGGCGGGGGAGATCAGGGGGGCGAAGACCGCCGCCAGGAGGATGACGAGCAGGATGGCGGCTCCTGTCCTGACTCTTGCGTCCAGTCCGCTAATCAACTGACCGCCCCTCCCTCACGCGCGGATCGATGGCCATAACCAGCACGTCGGCTATCAGGTTGAAGGCGACGACGCTTGTCCCCATGAACAGGAAGCAGGCCTGCAGCATGGGGAAATCCTTGCCGTTGACGCTTTCGTTGATGAGCATGCCCATGCCAGGCCAGGAGAAGACGACCTCGACCAGCATCGAGCCGGAAAGGATATAGCCGAACTGCATGCACAGCGAGGTTATGAAAGGGCACAGGGCGTTCTTGAGGATCTGTCCCGCGAGGATCTTCCGATCGGGATACCCGCGGCTCATGGCCGTCACCACGTAATCCTCGTCGCGGATGGCCGACACCACGCTCTTCATGAGCATGTAGTCGGAGGAGCATTTCAGCAGGGAAAGGACGCTCACCGGAAGGATCATGTGCCAGAGGACGTCTTTCGTCTTCGCAAAGCCGTGGAGGCCTCCGGAAGTGGTGCCGCTTAAGGGGAAGGCTTCCAGGCCGAAGGCGAAGACGAGCAGGAAGACTATGGCAAGGCAGTTGGCCGGGACTGTCTGCAGGACGCCCATGACGGGGGTGGCTATCATGTCCGTTTTGCCGCCCTTGTCCCATCCCGTAAAGAGGCCGAGGGCTCCTCCGATCAGCGCCGCAAGCAGGGTGGCGGGAACCGCCAGAAGCAGGGTGAGCTTCATACGGCGAAGGGCGACCCCCAGAACGGGGCCTTTGGAGCGGTAAGAGCTTCCGAAATCGAGTCGCGCGGTCTTGGCAAGATACGTGGCGAATTGGGCGGTCAACGGCCTGTCCAGGCCGTATTCGAACCGGATTCGCTCGATGGTGTGGGGACTCGACGCCTCCAGGCGGAGGTACTCGTCCTCGCCGACTATGTGCATCACGGGGTCACCCGGCATGAAGCGGATCAAGGAGAAGTTCACGGCGACTATGACGAAGACGGTCGCCGCCGCCATGGCCAGTTTCCTTGCGATGCCCTTCAGCGGCATGGCTTTACCCGCGCCTCTCCGGGCGCGTCCGAGGCGCATGGATTGTCCTTGCCGCTCAGGACATACCAGGTATCGGGATTAATGACCCCCCAGCCCGGATAGTCGATCCAGCCGACGTACTTGTCGGTCCTGTAAGGGAAAAACGATCTGTTCCAGCAAAGCGGCGCCGCCATATAAATCCTCGCGTTGATCCGCTGAAGCTCTCTTGTCATTTGGACGTAAGTCTCCTCGTCGGCCGCCTGCTTCCTCTCTAGGAATGCGCCCATGAATTCGGGATCGTCGCACGTCCCCCATTGATTGGTGATCGAGCTGTCGGCGAAATAATAGAATGCCGATGTCTGGAGCGCCATGCCGGGCGAAGTGTATCCGATGAATATCTGATAGGTCCCGTTCTTCCTGATGCTCGCGTTATAGTCAGGATTGGCGAAGCTCTGGCGGTCCAAATGCGCCCTGATCCCGATACCGTCCAGGCAACGGACGACGATTTCGCAGAGTCGGAGGTAATGTGCCGCCTTTTGCCTGTTGTACTGCGGCACGACCGCCAAGTCGATCCGGTTGCCTTCCGGATCTTCGCGCATGCCGTCCCCGTCGATATCGCGATACCCGGCATCGTCAAGAATCCTGGCCGCTTCTTCGGCGTCCTGCCTCAGAATGGGGATGTCAGGATCAAATCCCAGATTCGGCGGTGCAATGACGCCCAGGCTCGGGATCCGACCGAACTTTCCGCCGATGGTAACCCGCAGGAGCTCATAGTCGAGGGCCAGCGTCGCGGCCTTCCTGAAGGCAACGTCGTCGGTCGGCGGCATCCTGAAACCGTAGACGATCTGGAAATTGCCGGTGTTGTCGCTCATGCCGGGATCCAGGCTTTCGATTCCCATAAGCCCCGGAGCCAACGTGGCCTCCAGCGCGTTTGAATAGTCGTACATGGCGTCCACCAGTCCCATTTTCAAAGCCATCACGAGAGTGTCGTGGGATGCGTATGACCTGACGATTACTTTCCGCACGGCGATCTTGCGACCCAGGTAGCTTCCTGCCACTGCCTCGTAGACGCCCATGTCCGCATCCTTGTCCACGTAAGCCAACCGATAGGGGCCGCAGCCTGTGGCGGCCGATGCGTCCGAGTATCGAAGCGGATCCTCGACTCGCTCCCAGATGTGCTTCGGCAAAACGGAGAAATAGCCCGCGCAAAGCCGGATCCACTGGTAAGCGCCCGGATTCTTCAGCACGATCCTCACGGAATCCATGGCGGTCTGCTCGACGCTTTCCACGTCGGCCACGTAACTGCTCTGCGATCTGTTCATCAGGTAGTCGAAGGTGAACAGCACGTCCGCCATGGTCAGAGGCGCCCCGTCATGCCATGAGATGCCTTGATCAACGGCGAGTTTCGCATCGATGACCTTCGCAGATCCGTCGATGGTCCATTCCCTGACAAGGTAAGGCTTCGCTTTGCCGTTGGCGTCCATGATCCAAAAGGGGGCGGTAACGAAGGCGTTGTAGTTCATCCTTCCGAAGGCGCTTGATTCCCCGAACACTGTGAAAGCATCATTCTGCATCGTTGTCCCGATTACCAGGGTATCAACGGGGAAATCCCCGTTGATTTCGGCGGACTGGGTCTGACCTCTATCGACGCTGTCAGGTCCGCACCCGCATACGATCAGCGACTGAAACAGGCAGACGGCGATGAATATCTGGTTGTACGTCATATGTCCAGTCATCATCATTAATTACATGGGCAATTTAACAAGTCCAATATCGGAAATCCGGATAAATCGTCCCTTCATATCCCGTTCAATCGGATTCAAGCGTCAGTTGCCCAGGATGCAGGATGATATTTCAAAGCTGAATGGCTATCTGTAATCCATATTATGCGAGGACGATCCTGACAGGATGCATGGTTGCCGGTGAACGCGAAAGGGCAGCGGAGCGGCGTTCCGAACGAGACGAACGTCTTCCCCCAGCCATCGCGAGCCGATACATCCAGTTTGATATCGATGCGGCCAATATCGAAGGATATGGCGAAGCCACAGTGCTGGCAGAAGTGACATGGCGGCAAAACTTGCAATGGCATCAGATATCGATCAGAATTCTACCGTAAAACCAGGATCAAGGGTAGTAGTTTGCGGATTGTTCAGACAGCAGTCCAATTTCCTGTGATTTTGTCATATGACGGCAGCCAATCTAGCCTCTGAAGGCATTATTGCAGTCATATCATGTCTCCTGGTTAATCAAATACAATAATTATCGGTACTGATCCGCGCCATAGTTTCCGTCAGTCACGGTCAAGCTCTATAACACAGCCTTTTCGGAGCCCTACATCCTCAATGGATTCCAAGGCGGCATTCCTGTCTCACATCACGATTCCGCATAGGCTCGTGCCAAGTTAGAATCATTGAGGTTAACGAGGACGAATTCCGCCTTTCGTGGTTCCAGGCATATAGACATTTGGCGACGGTCGCAAGATCGCCGCGTTGAGTTACGGCAAGCTCAGACGGGAGCGAAATTCTACCATATGCGTGATATCCGGCGGCATAAGGCCTGCCCCCTGTCAGGAGGTTTGTCATGATGAAGGCCTTAAGTCCTAATCGATCCGTCATAGCTGCCAGAATCATTATTAACGTCAACGAATGCATGTTTGCCATACAAATCCGGCGCGAAACTCTGGCAGGCCGGAGGAAGCGTGTCTTGACATCGAGGGGAAACGGTCTGGCGCGTAAGGCGGCATGTCTACGGAAGGAATACCCGTTGAGACAGGAATCCCGCATTATGCCAGGCAGGGGACCAACACGAATAGTCGCGCTTGGGTAACCGTAGACATGTCGGTTTCGATTTACAGGCAACAAGGCATTTTCGGGGCACAAACGCATCAAACTGGTTTATACAAGCCAGATGGCTCATTGTGTCCTGGGTGCCGAAATCCGGGGGCTCACGACTGTGCGGTTCCGTAGGGGCCATTTTTCATGCCGGCTCGCCGGCAACTTCGAGAATCTCGGGCGTCCGCATCTTTTCTGGCAGGAATCGGTGAGCGGATCTGGCGTTATTGACTGCGGCGAGGCAGATCTGGACCGTGGTCATGTCTTCAGGCACGTATTCCAGGGCCATGCCGTCTCTGTTGACTGCCGCGAGGCAAAGCTCTCGAGTGAGGCGTTCAGCGGGAACATATTTCAGCGCATCGCCTTGCCGATAAACGGCGGCATGGCAGATTTCCGGCGAAACGAGATCCGGCGGCACGAAGCGGAAGGCATCTCCGTTCTGGAAGACGGCGGTCAGGCAGAGCCCTTGGGTCACCAGCTCCGGCGGTACGAAGCGGAGGGCATTGCCGTCATGAAGAATGGCGGTAAGACAGAGTTCAGGCGTCAGGAACTCCGGGGGCACGAAACGGATGGCATCCTTGTCCTGGCGCACGGCGGTCAGGCAGAGCTCAGGGGTGACGAATTCTGGAGACACGTAGCGTATAGCGCAGCCGAACCTTTCGACGGCTGCGGAGCATAATTCCGCCGTCTTGAAGGACCCAGGAACGGCACTCAGCATGGAGCCGTTGCTTCGTACGGCCATCATGCACATTTGAGGTGTCAAATATTTTGGAGGTATATGACGTAACGCGAAGACGTTTAGGCTGACGGCAGATAGGCAGAAATCCGTCGACATGTTCTCGACCGGCACATACCTGATGCTTTCGTCGTTCATGCTGACGGCGGCGAGAGCTAGTTCGGGGGACGCATGTTCCGCCGGCACGGAACGGAAAATCTCCCCTGGAGAGGAGATCGCGGCGCGGCAGATTTCCGAGGTTTGCATCTCCTCAGGCACATCCGCCAAGGAAATGCCGTCCTGGCAGACTGCGGCAAGACAGATTTCAGGCGTCTTGAGCCGCTTCGGAACGAACTCCAAGGCTGAACCGTCCTGACAGACGGCGGCGAGACAGATTTCAGGTGTCCTGTATCGCTCAGGGATGTACCTCAAGGATAAGCCGTCCTGGTGGACCGCAACCAGTATGATCCCCTGCGTCGCCAACCGCGTCGGAACAAAGCGGAGCGCATTGCCGGTCTTGGTGACGGCAACGAGGCAGAGCTCCATCGTCTTGAGCTCCTCAGGCACGTGTTCGAGGGCATCGCCGTCTTCACGGATGGCTTCGATGCAGATTTCCTTGGAGATGAGCCACGACGGTACGTGCTTAATAGCCTCGCTCTTCTGGCGGACCGCGGCCTGACAAATTTCCGCAGTCATTGACAGATCCGGCACGAATTCAAGCGCTTCACCGTCATTACGGACCGCGTCGAGACAGAGTTCCTTCGTGACGTAACGTTCCGGCACGTACTCGAGGGACATGCCATTGGCGCGGACGGCGGCAAGGCAGTTAATTTCGGTAGCGCCGTCATCCGGTACCAGCCTAAGCGACAGGCCATGTTGTCGCACCGCCGCCAGGCAGAGTTCTGGCGTGGCGATTTTCGAGGGTACGAATTTCAAGGCGTCGCCGTTGTTGCGGACGGCGGCGAGGCAGAGCTCAGCCGTCTTGAAGCGAACCGGTACGTACTCAAGAGCCATGCCGTTCTGGCGTACCGCTTCAAGGGAGAGCTTCCGTGTCCTGACATGATCAATGAAGAAACCAAGGGCTCTTCCGGACTTGCGCACGGCGGCGAGGAGGATTTCATCTGTCATGTGGCGTTCAGGGACCAAGATGATGGCATGCCAGTCGTTTCTGACAGCAGACAGGCAGATCTCGTATGTAGCCATATCGTTAGGCACGTCAGCGAGCGCCATGCCGCATTTGCGGACTGCAGCGAGACAGATCTCATCCGTCTTGAATTGAGCGGGCACGTCGGCGAGAAGGAGCCCTTCATTGGTGACGGTCGCGAAGCATATCTCGGGCGTCATCAATTCCTCAGGGACGAACGTTATGGCCTGCTGCTGTAGTATTGTCGATACCGCGGCAAGACAGATTTCAGGGGTCTTCATACGTTCCGGCACGCTCCGAAGTGCGTCTCCGATCCGCTTGACTGCGGCGAGACACAGTTCCGGCGATATAAGCTGAACAGGCACGTGCTCGAGCGCACCGCCGTAACTGGCGACGGCATCGAAGCATATCTCTGGACTGATTAGCTTCCCCGGGACGTACTTGAGCGCGTCACCGTCTTTGCGTACCGCGATCTGACAGATCTTAAGTGACTTCAAATGCTCAGGGACGTGTTCGAGTGCCTTTCCGTCGGATTGAACGGCGACAAAACAGATATCCTCGGTTATGGTGCTGTCCATGACAGGCACCCTGTCCAGGACATGCTTAAGGTTATCGCGTCCATGTCGGACTGCAAGGAGGCATACTTCATGCGTCATCGCTTCCGTCGGGATGAATGCGAGAGCATCGCCGCTCTCGGTGACGGCAGCGAGGCACATATCATGTGTCCTCATGCGCTCAGGAACGTGTTCGAGAGCGTCACCGTAACAGATAACGGCTTCTAGGCAAATTTCCGGAGTCAGAAAAGTCGCCGGAACATGTTCCAGCGCCAGGCCGTTTTCCCGGACCGCCGATAAGCAGAGATCCTTGGACATGAATCTGTCTGGCACCTGCTTGAGCGTGAAGCCCGACCGCCGTACGGCGGTGAGGCATAGCAGAGGAGTCAAAAGCCTGGACGGGACATGTTCCAGCGCCTGGGCGTGACACCGCACCGCGGTCAGGCACAGCTCCGGGGTCGTGAGCCGTTTCGGCACCAGTCTGAGGCCGTCTGCGGAACGACGGACAGCGGCCAGCGCTTCTCCGGCGGTCTTGGGGATAACGTCGTCTGACGACTCATTGTTATTATTGCGTTTCGGCATTGTGCAATACTCGTTACCCGACTGTCGGCTGAACGGGCGTTTATGGCTGTGGGACTGCCGTGCCGCCGCTATTTGATGTAGGATGGCGAAAACCATCAGACCGTGGCGCATACGGCGAAATTGTCCCACCTGCGATGCCACCGTAATCAGGCGGCGCGGGATTCATGATGAAGAGCGGGATGAGGCGGCGGAGGTCATAACAGGGCGGAGGGCAGTCATGCCCCAATAATCGACACGTCTTGTCGGCCCTTAAGCTTCCATGAGACCGATAATCAGTGGGCGTTGCTCGCTCAGTGTTACAGTTCCATCGTCAATATCACTATTATATGATTGTATTTTCAGAAATGCAAGGGGTTTGAAACAGTCACGGCCCCAGCTTTTTCCCTGTTCACCGTTTGGATGAGGAGCCCGTCGATGCCATTCCGTTGCCTGTGTCAGGCATGTCATGTTGTATCCCCTCTTTTGCTTGCTGGGTCTCAGTGGTCCTTTTCTGTTCGGTTTCGATTGCCGGGGGCTTTTGCCTTCTAAGGATTTTTGATTGATACGACCATCGGCGGCGTCTCATACCGTACATGATAATCCCGGCTGCTCCTGTCGGGTGTGGGTATCCCCATTGTTTTTCCTTTGCCCTCGGAAGGCGTCCGAATCCCGTCCAGGCCCACAGCTGTCCAAGATAGCCCTGAATGGGGGGGCCGATCCCCGGAACCCATAGAAAACACTACCCCCTCATCGCCCAAAATCGGCGATCCCGAAAACACCCCCCCCGCCTGGGCCGGCCCGAAAATCATGCCGCATAAAGCGGAGGGGCTGTCCAAGATATCCACCGGCCGGACAGGTGTTGCGGAAAGGCGGAAAGGCGGAAAACCATAGATCCTTCAGGAACTAAACTAATGATTTCAACAGTTTACCATACGTTGATCTCCTTAAGTTATTGACATTGCATCCCTATCCAAGTCCAT